>JAUNMP010000338.1 GCA_030537465.1 bacterium | reverse complement strand
AAGGGGTATGCCGAACTGATCGGCGAGGGTCATACGCTGACGGTGACCAGCGCCAATTACGGCAACCTGACCATCTGCGGCGCGACGACGAGGCTAAAGAAGATCATTGTCGTCAGCAAGGGGTTCGCTTCGTTCGAAGGAACGGGTGGCGGCCTGACGCTGGCGGAGAACATCGAGCTGAGGGACACAGCTCATCTGCAGTTCTACGGCGGGATTTGCGCCTCGGTTCTGGCGACGCCGATTGTGGTGACGGGGAGTGACACGCAGATCATCGCCGGCAACGCCAATCAGGACCACCGGCAGAACATCACGATTGCCAAAGGCGCGAAGCTGACGTTCTTGCGCGTGTACAGCGACCACACCCATTCGTACTACGGGACGATCACGAACAACGGCACGGTTGACAGTCATGATGACAAGGTCTACTACCGCGGCACGATCGTCAACCACGGGACGTGGAACTTCGATTGGAATCCGCGCGGCGTCGAAGGGTGCACGATCATCAATGACGGCACGATGTACACGGCGAACTATCAGAAGACGTCGTATCTGAACGTGAAGATCGACAACACGGGCTTCTTCGGACAGAAGCGGATGAAGGAGAGCGAGAACGACTCCGGTTGGTCGGAGTTCAACGGGACGCTGACGGTGCTGACGAACGACTTCACCTACACGATCGACGGCACGCGCGGCTTGGACTTCCATCCGACGACCATTACCGCGCCCGAAGGGAAGAAGGTGACGATCCGCGCGGCGAATGCCGGGAACAACAACGGCATCTGGACGGGTGCCGGCGCATCGCAGATGACGTCGAACGTGCCGCTTTCGTTCGAGAACCTCGGCGGCGGCGATTTGGTGTTCCGTGCGTATGCAACCGACTTCCCCTCGGCGCCGTCGATTGACATCGAGAAGGCGAGCGGCAATCTTCTCTTCCATCTGCACGACCAGTACCGCGTCGCGG
This sequence comes from bacterium, assembly GCA_030537465.1. GTDB lineage: Bacteria > Verrucomicrobiota > Kiritimatiellia > RFP12 > UBA1067 > RUG572. Next base: position 2,774 of record JAUNMP010000338.1, on the reverse strand, counting down.
AGCAGACGGCCGTGCTCGACGGTTCGCGCTACCATTTCGACGCCTCGAAGGTCGATACCTACTTCTACGGTGAACAGACGCGGACTGCAACGCTCAATCGCAGCGACATCAAGCTCGTCAATGCGTCCTGGGATCTCTCGCGCAACATGATCGTGTCGCCCACCGCCAGCGGGAACATCATCGGCTCGCTCGTCCTCGGCGAGAACACCGATCTGACGGTCGGCTCGGTGATGCTGTCGAATTACGGCGCGTCCCGTGTGCGTCTGGCGCTGCAGGATGATTCGTCCATGACCTTCGCGGGCGACAACGCGCGCTTCCTGGTGAAGTGGAACACCACGACGAACGCCGTGGTGATGAACGGCGGTACGCTGAACCTGCCGCGCGATTGGAAGATCGAAACCTCCGACCGCAATACGTCGGGACGCTTCCTTCCCTATACGGGCCTTGATCTGACGCTCGGCGAGGCTGACTCGACGGCGACGAACACGATCAACCTTTCAAACAATGCGACGGCAAAGGCGTATGCCGCGCTGAAGGGCTGCGGGCCGCTCACGATTTCGGGCGACGGCGACTTCGTCGCGAATGCGCGTCAGCAGGGACGCCTCGCGGGCGACGTGACCGTTTCCGGCTCAGGTGTCAAGAACCTCTCGGGCGCGTCGGCGTTCGGCGGTGCGCTGACGGTCGCGGAAGGTGCAACGGCGAAGCTCGGTATTTCGGGCACAAGCGCGGTGAAGGCGGCGCTCGTCGGGACGAGCAAGTCGGGTCCGTGCGGACGCCGTGACGCGCAGGTCTACGAGATGCTGAACGAGACGATCAACTACACCGGTCCGTTCGACCTCCTGTCGGATAACTTCGACATCGTCCATTCGGACACCGTCTGGAATGAGGATTTTGCGCTGAGCGCCGGTCAGGGTGTCGTCTACGAGGGCGAGTTCTACGTTCCGGAGGCGGCGGACTATACGTTCTTCGGCGGCTGGGACAACGGCATCAAGTTGCGCATTGACGGGGAGAACGTTCTTGAGGCCGTCGGCTTCGACACAAACGATGTCGCGCGCGTGACGCTGGCCGAAGGCTGGCATCCGTTCCGCCTGGCGGTTCATAACATGGGTGGCGACGGCTGTCGGTCGACGATCCAGACCAAGTCGAGAAGCTCCGCGCTCCAGAAGCACCGGTCCATCGGCACGAGCTGTCCCGCCGACTGGCAGACGGCCGAGACATGGGACGATGTTACCGTGGTGGGCGGCACCCGCGTGATGAACAACTACGGTGATGATTCGCATCAGAACGCGACGCTGCTCAAGAGTCTCAACGATTGGAGCGGGTTCTTCTATGTCAAACCGGAACAGGCCGGCGAGTGGGAGATCCATTGCTGCTATGACGACAGGATGTTCTTCACGATCGACGACGACTACCGCACGGAGTCGACCTACGCTCCCGTCGTCACGAATACCTACACAATCGCCGCCGGATGGCATACGTTCCACGCGCGGGGTGCCGATACGGGCGGCGGACACGGCGGCGGCTGGCGCAACGGCAACATGGCCGTTTCGGTCGTGTTGCCGGGGAAGACGGATGCCGTGGCGTTCGACGAGCGGAATTTCAGCATGCGCCATACGATGGATGATGGCGAGTTCCTCGCGGCGACCCAGCCGATGGGCCTCGGCTGGACGACGGCGATGTTGTCGGTGGACAACGAGCGCAAGGCCGAGAACTACGTGAAGTTCTCGCCGCAGACGGTGAAGATGCGTCCGCTTGCGAAGACCTACGGCTCGTCCGTCCGCTGGAAGCATCGTGTAATCGGCACGAGCTGTCCAGCCGATTGGGAAACGACGGAGACGTGGGATAGCGAGACGGTCACCAACAGCTTCTCGGGCATGAACGAGTACAACGGTTGGAAGGGCGTCAGTGAGGCCCTGAACGAATGGACGGGGTACTTCTACGTCGAGGCGAAGAACGCCGGCGACTGGGAGGTCCAGGCGTGCCACGACGACAAGGTGGTCTTCCGAATCGACGACACGTACAAGACCGAGGCCACATACAATCCGGTCGTGACGAGCCATGTGACGTTGACGGAGGGCTGGCACCGCTTCTGGATCCGTTGCTACGACACGGGCGGCGGCTATGGCGCGGGCTGGCGCAACGACAACAAGACGCTGCGCATCAAACGCCCGGGCGATGCGAACTACGTCGCCTTCGACGAGCGGGCCTTCAAGGTCCGTGCGACGATGGAGCTCGCGACGGCCGAGGCGCTGGAAACGGCCTTGCCGCGTCCGGGCCTCTACGGCGGCGCGACGGTGAAGGCGGGGGCGACGCTCGCGAACGAAGTGCCGTACGGGGCGTGTCCGGTCGAGTCGGCCCTCACGGTCGAGCCGGGTGCGACGCTGAAGGGACGCTATACGTTCGGTGCCGAGGGCTCGCTTGTCGTGAAGTCGGTCGGCGGACAGGTGAAGAGCCTCGCGGCCGAGGGGACGGCACTTCCGGAGCTGACGGCGGCGATGTTCGCCTCGGGCGGATCGCTTGTCGTCGATTTCGCGACGGTGCCGGCCCATTCGAAGATCGTCCTCGGTCCGGTGGATGCCTCGCTGGCGGCGCTCTCGAATGCGGAGCTTGCCACCATCGTGAAGGGTGTCGTCAACGGCGATGACGAGACGATGCGCAAGTTCGAGCCCAAGGTTGTTGACGGACAGTTGCTGTTCACCAATCACTTTTCGGATGGCTTCTCAATCATCATTCGCTAAGGGAGGCGACGTGAACAGACGAGAATTCCTGATGGG
>JAUNMP010000065.1 GCA_030537465.1 bacterium | reverse complement strand
ATGGCGGACCGCTCACGATCGAGGTTCACGACAGCGCGTTCCGCGAGGCGGACGGTGTCGAGAAGGTGGCCCAGCTTGTGAAGTTCTTCGTCAACCGTGGCGGTCATCAGCTGCAGATCAATGCCATCAACCGTGAGACTCTCGTCGATGCGCAGAAGAATCCAGATCTCCATCGACACCTGATCGTTCGCGTGTGGGGCTGGAGCGGTTATTTCATCGAACTCGACAAGCCGTACCAGGACCAAGTGATCAAGCGCGTCGAACTTGCCGTCTGAGGCCGATGCCATGGTCGACGCAGCCTTTGACGAGTACTTCATGCGGATGGCCCTCCGCGAGGCCGAGAAAGCTTCGCAGGACGGTGAAGTTCCCACTGGCTGTATCATCGTGGAAGAACCCGAGGATCCTGCGCAGCCTCCGTCGGGCGCACGGATTCTCGGTCGTGCCCACAACCAGTCGGAGATGCTTCAGGATGCAACTGCGCACGCCGAAATGCTTGCGCTCTCCGCGGCCTTCCAGGCGAAGGGAAGTTGGCGTTTGACCGGCACACGGCTCTATGTCACCAAGGAGCCTTGTCCGATGTGTGCCGGGGCGATCATTCTAGCCCGCATTGGGACGGTTGTCTGGGGGCTCTCCGATCCCAAACGTGGAGGAGGGACCACGTTCCACATTTTCGACCATCCTGGGATCAATCATCATCCCCAGATCGTCACAGGGGTTCTCGAAGAGCCCTGCCGAACTGTCCTGGTCGACTTCTTTCGGCGGCGGCGGGCCGAAAAAGACGCTGCGAAGCTTATAGAATCCGACAACAAGGAACACTCATGAGGCGCCTTTTGCTTTGGGCGGGTGTAATGGCGACGGCCATTGCCTCCGCAGGAAATCGTCCCTATGAATTCACCGACGCAAACCGCACAACCGACGACTATCCGCCGTTGGTTGACTTCGAGCAGGAGGCAACCTGGCGGGTTTTGGTTCGTGGCGGTGCGGTGGCGGGGTTCACGCGTGCACAGGATGAGCAGCTTTTCGGCGATTGGACCGGTCGTCTAAACTATCATGCGGTGCCCAGGAGCACCAAGCCCATCGTGGAGATCCGCGCGACGCGCGTGTTCCCCGTACCCTCTGAATTCGACACCTGTACCTGCTGGATTCGAGGCACGAAGTTCGGACGAGGGGCGAATCGAGACCCGGAGACGCCGTCGCCGTCCGTGTCGATCAATTTCATCCTCGCGGACGGCACGCGGCTATCCTTGCCGTTCACCAAGGTCGATTGGATGGGGTGGCAACTCGTCAACAAGCGATTCTCATCCGAGGAAATCACCCGCCTCAAGGGAGCGACGTTCCTGGGGTTCTCCGTCTCGGGCGGCACGCAGAGCACGGACAGGGTGATCCACTTCGACAATTTCGCAATCTTCAAGGAAAAGCTCGAGGCCCTCTCACTCCTCCCGCGGGCCAAGCGCAATCTGCGTCCGCTCGCCTTGGCCAATCAGGGACTTAACACTGGCGATGGGACGCTTGATTTTCCGACCCGAGAGGAAACGATCCTGCCTGAGGGTGCCAGAGATATGCCGAAGGAGGGGGAGCCGCTCCCGCAATTCAACGGCGGCGCGCTGAAGGAGGCGGAACAGGCAGCGGCGAAGATTTCGGAACACCGAATCGGGCGTACGCTTGTCGTCGATGTCACGGCGGAAGCCGGTGAGGCGACCACCATTTGGACGGGATATCCAACCGAAGGAGAGGTCGTGGGGGCCATCGAGGTTCCGTTCCTGAACATTGGGAACGGGAACCGCCGCATCCGCGTGGACATGCTTCGGATTGCGGGGCAGACCAACACCTGGTTCCGTCTAGCCCTGTTCGACTGGTATCGGTCGAACGCCTCAAAGCTGGACGGCATTCCCAGTCGCGTGAAGAATGCGGGGCCGTCGATGCTGGCGGACTACCAGCCGCTTACGGACGGCTCCTACAATGCGGTGAGTGAACGTATCTTCATCACGCTGAGTCCTCGTTTCGAAGACGTGCTGCCGACCATCGCGAATCCCAAATCACAATGGAAGCATGTCGCAGGACGCAAAGTCTGGCGCTCGCACGCGAGCTTCGACCGCGAACAGGACAAGAAACTCTGGCAGGCCATCCACGACCACGGCATGCGGGAGATCCTGATTACGGATCACGAGACGATGTGGCGCACAGGCGGCGAGAGCTTCACGCTTCGCACGAAGACGGACCCCTTGAAGGGCGGCGACGAAGCCGAAAAGGAGTATTCGCGTTTTCTGCGCCACGAACTGGGCTTCTCATACGGTCCCTACAACAACTACGTCGAGTTCGCACCCGTGAACGAACACTGGAGCCGTGATCTCGCCTCACGCAGAGGCGATGGATCCTTCGTGCCCGCGTGGATGCGCTGCCATGGTCTCAAGCCCGCGGCGGCACCTGCGCTCTGCGAGAAGGTCGCCCCAATCCTGAAGGAGAAGTTCGATTTCGACACGGCCTACTGCGATGTGCATACCGCAGTCGCACCCTGGCAGCGCGTCGACTTCGACGCGCGCGTGCCGGGCGCGGGAACGTTTTCCGAGACCTACTACGCCTACGGAGAAGTGCTGGAGCTGCAGAAGCGCGCCTGGAATGGTCCGGTCTGGAGCGAAGGTTCCGTGCACTTCCTCTATGCGGGACTTGTCGACGGCAATTATGGACAGGACTGGGGTTACCGATGCGAGACGAAGCCGTGGCTGGTCGATTTTGACCTTCGCAAAATCCATCCCCTTGAAGTGGATTTTGGCATGGGGTCGCTCTCGATGTTTGCCCCTGGTCGAAGTGACCTGGAGAAGACCTATTACCTACCGAATGCGCCGACAAAGGAGGCGCTCACAAATCTTGTCGACAGATTCATCGGCTGCACGCTCGCGTTCGGACATTCGGGCTATCTCATTGCGGACTATCTCTACAATCCGCCGAAGGCCTTTGGCGCGGCCTATGGCAAGCCTGGCGCTCAGTTGACGCTTACGGATGAGGGTTTCTCGATTGCAATGAAGAGCTACTTCATGGTCCAGCAGATCGCCGCCCGCTACACACAGACCGATGTGGACGAAATCCGCTATGTCGACGGGGATGGCCATCTGCTGACGACGTCCGAAGCACTGGCCGCCGATGCCGTCAGACGCAATCAGGTATTGGTCCGCTACAAGGACGGAACCATCGTGCTTGTCAATGGAAACGAATCCGAGCGTCTGGTGGCCGATGTCGACGGGGTTCGCCATGATCTTCCGCCGCGCGGCTACCACGCCTGGACTGCAAACCGGGATGTCGTTGTGGCGAGCGACGATCAAGGCGGAGCACGCGCCGACTACTGCGAGTCGCCCGACTACATCTACATCGATGGCCGCGGCAAAGACGTTGAGCGGCCGCGTGCCCGGGCGAAGGGGACTGCGGTCTGCCGTACGCTCACCAACGGATGGGAGGTCATCTCCCTGGGCGGCGAGACCTGCTCGTTCAATCTTGATGGAGAATGGAAAGTCGTCACGTTCAAGTCCGGAGAGTATAGGACCTTCCTGCCGGCCAAACCCAGGGCAACGGTTCGCGAAGAACCAATCGTGCTGCCAACTTATGGGTTCAGCGATCCAGACCCCGTACCGCGCACGGAGGAGAAGCGCTATCCCTACTTCCGCTATGACGGCACGACGAACCAACGCGAGCTCCGCACCTGGCAATCGGTCATCCTCGAGAACCGCCGCGTGAAGGTGACCATGCTCCCCGAGATCGGCGGCAAGGTCTGGGGCGCCGTCGACAAGCAGACGGGCCGCGAGTTCCTCTACTTCAACCACGCCGTCAAATTCCGCAACATCGCAATGCGAGGCCCCTGGTGCTCCGGTGGCATTGAATTCAACTTCGGCATCATGGGGCATTCGCCGACAACGGCCACGCCTGTGGACTGGTGCATTGTGACCAATCGGGACGAAAGCGTGAGCTGTTTCGTCTTCGCCACCGAATACATCAACCGCACCACGTGGCAGGTCGAAGTGCGCCTCCCGCCCGATTCCGATCACTTCTACACGCGCACGACCTGGTTCAACGGTTCCAACCTCCATCAACCCTACTACCAGTGGATGACTGCCGCCTATGCGGCACGTGGGAATCCCAAACTCTATTTCCCGGGATCGGCCTACATCGGCCACGATGGGGACTGGCACACATGGAACGTCGACGGGAAGGGGCGAGATCTCTCGCGTTACGCGAACAATGCCTTTGGCCATTCGAAATCCTACCATGTAATCAACGGCGACAACCGGATGTTCGCCGTCTGGTGGCCGGATGCCGGATTCGGCTCCATCCACCAGAATGCCGTGTATGACAAGTATGGACGCAAGATCTGGCTCTGGGCGCTCTCCCGCGAAGGCGGCATCTGGGAGGATCTTCTCACCGACACGGACGGTCAATATGTTGAGCTGCAGAGCGGACGCGTCTTCAATCAGGCCCGCGGCACGACGTATCTGACGCCGTTCAAGCACCCGACATTCGCACCTGGCGCGACGGACACCTTCGATGAACGATGGGGCGTGGTCCGCGACGAGTCAAAATTAATTGCAAAGTGCGATCCAACGAACTACGTGACGCGTCCGCTTGAGATGCCGAAGGACTTTGACTGGAAGTCCATGTATGGACACTACCTGCGCGGGGAGCAGGCGGTTCGCGAACGGGATGACAAGGTCGGCGAGGCGGAGCTGCGCGAATGCCTGAAGTTGGAGCCGAACTATGCGCCGGCGCTGACGGTTTTGGCCGGCCTCCAGGCGCGTCGCGGACGATACGCCGAGGTCCGCGAACTCTGCGCCCGCGCCTTGTCGATGAATACGTACGACGCGGCGGCGAATTACTATGACGGCCTTGCTGCCTTGGCGCAGGATGATCTCGAGACGGCAAAGGAAAGGTTGGGGCTCGCCGCATTTTCTCCCGAATACAGAGCGTCCGCCTATGTTCTAATCGCGAAAGCGCGCATGCGCGGCGCACACTGGGACGAAGCCCGTGCGGCGGCAGACCGCAGTCTGCTCGCGAACCCTTCGAGCCCCGATGCGCTCCTCGTCCGAATCGCCTGTCTCCGCAAGACCGGGCACGTGCGCCAGGCAGAGGCGTTGGCAAAACTTGTCCTGATGCAGTGGCCACTGTTCCATGGCGCAAAATTCGAACTCCAACTCCTGGGCAAGGCTGCGGGATTCAAGGATTCGCTTCGCAACGAGCTTCCGCACCAGACCTTCCTCGAGCTCGGTTCCTGGTATGAGGAAGCTGGGCTCTACGAGGAGGCGCTTGAACTCTTCGGCTACGCTGCGAACAAGCCCATTGCCCGCATTCGCGCGGCCGCGGCGAACAATTTCCTGGGCCGTCGCGACGCTGCATTGGCGGATCTGGAGGCGGCCTCCAGGCTTCAGGCCGGATTTGCCTATCCGTTCCGCCGTGAATCACGTGCAGCGCTTCTCTGGGCCATGGGGCAGCACGAATCCTGGAAGTTCCGCTATTGGGCGGCAGTCTTCCTTGCCGCGAACGGAGAAGTCGAAAAGTCCAGGAGCATGCTGTCCGTGATCCAGAACGCCGACGAGGACGTCTTCTATCTATACCGTGCCTCATTGGAAAAAGGTGTGGCGCGCATGAAGGACCTCTACACCGCCAAGACCCTCAATCCGTCCTGGCGCGTTTATCGTGACCTTGCCGCCCACTGGCTGGAAGAGAACGACGCCGAGCACATGCTTCGCGAAACCACCGAGGGTATCGCGAGGCATCCCCAGTCGAATCCGCTGCAGATGGCGCATGCGCGCGCGCTTGTGAACACGCGGCGTTTCAATGAGGCGGTCGAGTTCCTTGGGCGCATCCACATCCTGCCATCGGAACATCGCGACAATGCGCATGAAATCTGGGTTGATGCCTGGAAAGGCGTCGAGACAGAGGCTACGGCGCGGGGAGACGACGCGGCGGCCGAACTTGCCCGCACGCGCGCCGCCGAATATCCGGAAAACCTAGGTGCGGGGAAGCCGTTCCCCGAAGACAAGTGACATCGGTTCAAAGGAGTATAGTATGGCAATGAGGAAGACTGGTCCGTTGCTTGCATGGGTACTGGCCCTGGGACTGTTTGCCACTGCGAATGCGGCACTCACGATTGTGTCTCCTCGCTGCGAGGGGGCTCGCGAACCACTCGGGCTCCAGCGTTCCAAGCCACGTTTCACCTGGGGACTCTCAGGGATGGAGAGCGGGAAGCAGATTGCCGAGGTTCGTGTTCTACGCGATGGCGAGCCTCTCTGGACCAAACGTCCGGCAAATCTATTCTCCTGTGTCTATGACGGCCCGAATCTGATTCGCGGCGCCCTCTACACCTGGCAAGTTCGCCTGGTTGAGACCACGGACTGGACTTCGCCGCAGAAGTTCTCCATTGGCCTCAAGGAGGAGTCCGACTGGGACGGCGCCGAATGGGTCGGCGAAAAGGCCTATTCGGTCGACTGGTCTGACTTCGACTATCAGGTGAAGTTTACGCTGGTGAGCGATGCCTTTGGCGTCTTCTTCCGCGCACGGAATGAACGAGAAGGGTACATGTGGCAGGTCAACACGCGGATCTCGCAGAGACCGTTGCTGCGACCCCACATCTTCAATGCGCGCGGCGGCATAGAACAACTGGCACCTGTTGATCTCGGGCCGTTCTTTCCCTCAGGTCTTGACTGGTCGAAGGAGCATACACTCCGCATTGAGACGCGTGGTCCGAAGATTCGCACGCTGCTCGACGGTGTCGAAGTCCATGCCTGCGAGGACAAGACGTTTATGTCTGGCACGATTGGTCTCCGCACATCCCGAGGAGAGGAAGCCTATGTCTCTGAGGTTTCGGTCAAATCTCCTTCGGGGGAGAATCTGCTGTTCGATCGCTTTCGGGGACATATCATTCCCGCGTTCCATCGTCCGCCCCTCGACGGGAATCGCGTTCATCTGACGGGAACAAGCCTCTTCCACCCCGGCATCGTTCCCAAGAATGCGCCGCGTTTGAGGAAGACGTTCACGCTGAAGTCCAAACCCATCAAGGAGGCAATCGCCTCTGCGTGTGGCTTCGGATTCTACGAGCTGTGGCTCAATGGAACCAAAGTCGACCCAACACGTGTGCTGGCGCCGGGGATGACGGGTGAACGCACATCGCTCTTCGATACGTATGACGTGACGGACATCCTGAAGTCGGGAGCCGCCAACACCGTCGGATTCTGGCTTGCGGCCGGCTACTCGGACGACTTCTCGCGTTATGGCTGGCACTGGCTGAAGCCGAAACGCGCGATCCTCCATCTCGCCGTCACGTACGCGGATGGAACGCACGATGTCATTGTGACCGACAAGACGTGGGAGACGACTCAGGAAAGCGAGGTTACACGCGCGAGCATCTACAACGGCGAGACGATTGAGTCCGCCCGAATCGATGCGAACTGGTGCCAGCCCACGGGATGCACGTCGAAATGGGAACCTGCGACAATATGGCCGAGTCGCGAGGTTGGCAAGTTGGTGTCGAATGACGAGCCACCGATTCGCATGCTGGATCCCCGCAGGCCGGTGAAGATCACGGAGACGAAACCAGGCGTATTTGTGGCCGATTTCGGGCAGAACCGCGCAGGCTTCGTGCAGATTCGCGCGAAGGGCACAAAGGGCACGAAGATCCGCGTCCATACCAGCGAACTCATCGGCGAAGATGGCAACATTGATCCCTGGTCCAACGGCATTGCCGAGTCGACGGATGAGTTTGTGCTCGCTGGCACAGGCACCATCGAGGAGATGACGCCGCGATTCACCTACCACGGATTCCAATACGCCGAGATCACGGGATGGCCTGGCCGGCCAACCGTCGATGATCTGACGAGCTGGGCGGTCCATGCGGACGTCGAACAGACGGGATCGTTTACCTGCGACAATGAAGGCTTGAACAAATATGTCAACGCCGCGAACTGGTCCATGCGCAGCAACTTCATGAGCTACCCAACAGACTGCTGCATGCGCGGTGAGCGGACACCCTGCCAGATGGATTCACAGGCCTACGAGGACGCTGCGCTGCAGTGGTTCGAAGGCACGCGCTACTACGAGAAGTGGCTGAATGACATCGGCGGCGGACGAGGCAACCCGGACTGGACCGGGGACTCCGCCACGCTGCCGTGGCGCCTCTATCAGGCGACTGGTGACACACGCATTCTTGCCGACAGGTACCTGGACATGAAAGGCCAGGTGGATGCCAATGTGAAGAGATATCCGGACCTGATTTGCCCCAAGGGATTCGGAGACTGGTGTGCACCGAACAAAGGAAGCTGGGACAGCTATTTCAACGATGTCGAAATCGTCAACACCTCCATCTTCTGCCAGATGTGCGGCATTGTCGCCGACACGGCCGTCGTGCTCGGGAAATCCGATGACGCAAAGACCTATGGGGAGCTCCACGCACGGGCCAAGGCGGCGTTCCATGGCAGATTCTTCAACCCGGCGGAGAAGACCTATGGCGATGGTTCGCAGACGACGGCGACATTGCCGCTTGCCTTTGGAATCGTGCCAGAAGCCGAACGCAGCGCCGTTGAGTCGAAACTCGTGAAGACAATCCACGAAACAGACCGTGAGCGCGTGAACGCGGGCATCTTCGGCATGCGCTATCTGGGCGATGTCCTCTGCGACATGGGGGAATCCGACCTGTTCGTGAAATTGATGACCCAGCCTGAATTCCCAGGCTTTGGATTCATGTTCGCAAATGGTGCGACGACATTGTGGGAGCAATGGACCTACAAAGGCGGAATGAACACCCACAACCACGCGATGTTCTCTGGAGCCCTCCATTCGCTGATGACGCGTCTAGCAGGCATCCGCGCAACCAGAGCGGGCTATGAAGCCATTGAAATCCGTCCGTCGTTCCCGCGGAGCCTTTCGCACGTCAAGGCACATCGCGACACACCACGTGGCCGCGTTGAAGTCAAATGGACACGTACCGGGGAGACCGTCGCGCTTGACATCGTAATCCCCCCCTACACCGAAGCCTTTTTGAATGTATGCGGCGAACCTGCGAGACCGCTCACGGCTGGCAGCAATCGCATGACGATCAATCTTGGGAAATGATTCAAGAGGAGACAACCATGAAGAAGCTAACACTGAGTCTTGCCTTTTTCGCATCTGTTCTGGCCGTTGCGCAGACCACGTTCAAGATCGAGGCGAACAAAGATGACTATCTCTACAAATGCGGCGAGACGGCGACGTTCACCGTGACGGCAGTGGGAACGAACGGACTCCCCGTCAAGACGGGAAGCGTTACTGCGTCTCTCGACAACTTCGGTCCGAAGAAGATTGGCAAAAGGTCAATCGACTTGGCCAGGGAGAATCCGTTTCAGATGACAGGATCTATGTCCGAGCCCGGATTCCTTCGTTTGTGCCTGGCCGGCAAGGACTGCAAAAACCAGGTCTTCGGCGTTGGCTACGAGCCCGAAAAACTTCAGAAGGGCTCTCCCACCCCGGAAGATTTCGATGAATTCTGGGCTGCGGCGAAGGCGAAACTTGCGAAGGAGGTTCCGCTGGATGCGCAGATCGTGAGGATTCCAGAGCGCTGTACGGCTGAATTCGAGTTCTACCGCATTTCGTTCGCGACCTTCGGTCGTCGCGTCTATGGCTATATGAGCGTGCCGACGGACAAGTCCCTTGCCCCCTACCCTGTCGACTTCCAGGTGGCGGCCGCCGGGTTTGGAGGCTGGACTAACAACATGGGCGGCAAGAAAGACGCCATCAGCGTCTTCTTCAGCGTCTATCCGTTCGAACCCCACTGGAATTGGGATAAGATCGGCCTCAAGGCCAAGTACGATGAGTTGAACGCCCAAACGAAGGAAAAGTATGGTGTGGGCTACGCGACGAGCGGCATCTCCGAAAGTCGTGAGGCGTACTTCTTCTATCCCGTCCTCCTGGGGATTAACCGCGCTGTCGACTGGGTGGCCGCGCGTCCTGACGTAGACAAGACACGCTTCCGCTATCAGGGCACGTCGCAGGGCGGCGGCTTCGGATTCTATCTGACCGGTCTCAACCACACCTTCACGCGCGCGGCGTTCTATGTGCCTGCGATCACGGACACGATGGGCTATCTCAAGGGACGCCAAAGCGGCTGGCCGCAGATTATCGAGAACAACTCGGCGACGCCCGAAAAGCGCGCGATAGCCGAAAAGAATGCACCCTACTTCGACGGCGCGAACTTCGCCTCCCGCATCCAGTGCCCAGTGCGCGTAGCCGTGGGCTTTGCAGATACGACCTGTGCGCCCTGTGCCGTCTATTCCGCCTACAACGCCATTCCCGTGAAGGACAAGGGCATTGTCCACGGCATTGGCATGGGCCATGGCTGTTTCGGGAAGTTCTATTCAGAACTTGGCGCCTGGGTTGTCGGAAAATAAGGAAAGTTCAACATGAAGAAGTCTTATTCTGGGTTCTCCCGCCGAGAATTCCTTGCTGGCATTGGTGCGTTTCCGTTCGTCTTCGGCGGCTGTGCCAGCCTATTCGACACCGCGCCTGTGCGTCGTCCCCTGCCTTCGGAGCGCGTGACGCTTGCCATCATCGGCTGTGGTACCATGGGGCGAGGAAACATGGAGGCGTTTCTGCAGGACCCGCGCGTGCAGGTTGTCGCCGTCTGCGACCCCGTGACCGAACTTAAGGACTACGGGTATTCTCCTCAGCATCGCGGCTGGGGCGGACGAATCGCCTTCAAGCGGATGGTGGACGCACATTACAAAAACAACAGCTGCCGTGCCTGCGTCGACTACCGGGAGATCGCAGACGATCCGACGATCGATGCCGTCGTGGTGACGACACCCGACCACTGGCACGCGTTGATTGCCATTGCCTGCATGAAGAAGGGCAAGCATGTCTATTGCCAGAAACCGATGTCGCTTGGCGTCTCCGAAGGACAGGAGATGGTGCGCATTGCCAAGAAGATGGGCGTGACGTTCCAGGTCGGTTCGCAGCAGCGCAGCGCAAGCGAGTTCCGTGTGGCGGCGGAGTGGATTAGAAACGGCTACCTTGGATCCTGCACCTCCTGCGAAGTGGGCCTCCCAGGCGGACGTGGTCCATACTGGGGATATCCCGCGGACCGGACGCCCCGCACGGCGCCGGACTACTTTGGATCCGAGGAGATGTGGAATCTCTGGCAGGGTCCCGCCGAGCACCACGCGGGAAATGTGTTCATCCCGGCAATCCATGGTCCGATGTGCTGGCGGTCGAATTCCCGAACGGGTGGCGGCATGATCACCGACTGGGGTGCTCACCACATCGACATCCTCCACTGGGCGCTTGGCGTTGAACGTGGAGGCCCCGTTGGCGTCGAGAACTTCAAGAGCGACGGCTTTGGAACGGACCCTCTCCTTGATTGGGCGGGATCCTATTCGTTTGACCTGGTCTACGCCAACGGTTTTCGTGCGCATGTCTCGAACCGTTATGCGAACGGACTGCGCTTCAAGGGCGAGAAGGGCGAGGTCTTCGTCTGCCGTGGCAGACTCGACCGGCCGGAATTCCTCAAGAAGTGGAACGAGAAAAAGGACCTCGGGCCGAACGAACAGCGTCTGTATCGTCCTTCCAATGGACACAACCACGAATCGGACTTCATCGACGGCATCTACGAAAACCGCCTAATCGCGACGGACTGCGAAATCGGCCATCGTTCAATCTCCGCCTGCCACATCGCAAACATCTGCGAGCGGCTGGGGCTTTCTGCGTTGGCCTGGAATCCGGACCTTGAACGTTTCACGGGAGCGAACGCCGAAGCGGCGAACTCGCTCCTTGAAGTCAAGCACGCCAATGGCTGGAAGCTGGCCTAAAAACAGATGGACGCACACACCATGTCCTCCAACCTGGGAACTCTTCTTTGCGTTTTCTCGTTTCTAGCCGCCCCCTGTCTGGCGGAGGTGACGTTCCACGTCAATTCCGAGACAGGCAGCGACCAGAATCCCGGCACGGCCGAGAGGCCTTTTGCAACGCTTCTGCGTGCTCGTGACGCGGTTCGGAATCTGAAGATGACGAAGGGCGTCGAAAAGGGCGTGGCTGTTGAATTATCCGGGCATTTCGATGTCTTGAAGACCCCTGCTCTCGTTCTTGAGAAAGAAGATGGCGGCGCCTCTCCCCGGAATCCAGTCATCTGGCGCGCAGGGAAGGATGGGTGCTTCATCACGGGAGCCTGCAGATTGGGAGAAAAGGATTTCTCTCCCGTCACCGGCGAAGCTCTGAAGCGCCTCAAGCCAGAAGTCAAGGGCAAGGTTTTTCAGTGCGACCTGGCGAAGTTCGGCGTCGAACCGCTCAAGCCGCTCCCCGCGAAGTTCAATCGCTGGTCCGAGATGGAATTGATTTCTTCCGGAAAGGCGATGACAATTGCGCGGTACCCCAACCAGGGGTGGCTGGAGATCACCAACGTCATCGATCGCGGTGTCGCGCCATGCGACCGCACGAAGGACGAATGGGAGTTCGGCGTCCGCGGCGGCACGTTTGAGTACTGCGGCAAGGAGCCCGAACGTTGGGATGTGAAGGCTGGAGTGTATCTCTTCGGCTTCTGGTGCTTCGACTGGGCGAGCGACACCCTTCGCGTGGCGAAGATCGACACGGAAAAGAAGGCGATCACCATGGAGGGCATTCACACCTATGGATTGGGGAAGGCGTGGAAGACTGCGCAGGCAAAGGTCCGCTATTTCGCCTACAACATGCTCGAGGAGCTGGATGCTCCTGGCGAATGGTTTGTGGACCGTGCCACGCGCACGCTCTATTTCTACCCCAGTGAAGACGGCTTCAAAGACGTCTCGATTTCCATCGCCAAGATGCCGCTCGTGCGAATCAACAAGGCGTCGAACATCGTGCTGTCGGGGATTGACTTCAAGTTTTCCACGGGATTGGCCGTCGATGCCAAGGGGTGCGACAATCTGACGCTTGACGGATTGTCTGTCTCCTGGCTTTCCCAGGATGCCGTGAGTGTCTGGGGTGGTCGCAGCAACGTCGTCTCCAACTGTCGGATCAGTCAAATTGGCTCAACAGGACTCAACATCGGAGGAGGCGACCGCAAGACGTTGACGCGCTGCGACCACGTCGTACGGGACTGCGACATCGGTTATTGTGGGCGATTGGCGCGCATCTCCGGACCCTGCCTGCGATTCAACGGTTGTGGCGTGACAATCGAACACAACTACTTCCACGACACGCCCTACCTCACCGTCGGCTACGGTGGCAACGAGCATCTCTTCCAGTATAACGAAATTGAATGCTCAATGATGGAAGCAGGCGACGGTGGCGGCATGTATACGGGACGCGACTGGGGAAGCAGGGGCAATGTGGTCCGCTGGAACTACCTGCACCACTTCGGCAAGGACGGTGTCGCGCTGCGCGAATCACAGGGACGGCCAAGCGGGTGCGAGGCCCTCAAGAAGGATGTAATGGTCGAGGGCATCTACCTTGACGACTGCGATTCCGGCGAGACGATCTATGGCAACCTCTTCTACAAGGCTGGGCGCGCCATGTTCACCGGAGGTGGACGTGACAACTCCTGGCGGGAGAACCTGGTCATCGATTGTACGACAGCCGTCCATTTCGACACACGAGGCCTTCAGCGTGCCAAGCCAGGGTCCGGCCTTAAAAACGGATGGGATCTCCTTGCCAAGGTCGAGGCGTGCGGCTACACGAACGAACCGTGGGCTTCACGCTATCCCCAGCTGATTGGCGTCATGGACAAAGAACCTCTTCTGCCTATGGGCACCGAGTACGTAAGCAACGTTGCCGTGAACTGCGGCTATTTCTACAACTCGTGGGGGCATGCCACCAAGTTCCTTCAGGAGCGCGCCCCCAATTCGGCGAATGTCTCCTATAACGCAGTTGACCAGGCGCGCGAGCTTCGCGAATACCCCCAGACCAACGTGGAACTCCGAGCCAAGCTCGAGGTACGGAACAATGCCGCATTCGCCGCCAAGGCGACTGAGGACCCTGTGACTTTCCAGGACTCGAAGGAATTCAGAAAGGCGTTCCCCGCGTTTCCGCGCATTCCGGTGGAGCAGATCGGTCCGAAGTGGAGACGAGTCAGGCGCCTGCCGGACGATGCAATCCCCTGCGAGGGGAGCTACGACGGCCATCTTCAGGGACTCGCGACGGATGGGAACGCGTTCTACTGGCCTTTCACCAAGACGATCGTCAAGACGGACCTCGAAGGCAAAGTTCTGGCAAGCACGCGTCAGCCCCCCCACCAGGGCGACTGCTGCGTGAAGGACGGCGTTCTCTACGTCGCGGTGAACCTCGGTCGCTTCAACACCGAGACCAGCGCGGTCAGCGAGGTATGGGCATATGACACCGGGACTCTTTCGCTGAAGAACAAGTGGAAGATTCCAGAATTGGTCCATGGCGCGGGTGGCATTACGTGCAAGGGGGATCGCTTCTACGTTGTAGGGGGATTGCCGCCCACGCACACACGGAACTATGTATACGAATATACGCCAGACTTCAAGTTTGTGCAGCGACATGCCCTGGAGACAGGCTACACGGTTCTTGGCATCCAGACCGCGGCGATGATTCGTGGTGAGTTCATCTTTGGCTGCTACTCGAACAAGCAGCATCCAATCCAGACCCTGGCCTGTCCGGTTGACCTCAAGTCGTTCAAGAGGATTCCAGAAAGAACAGATGTCGGTCTTGTGGAGATCAACGGGAAGATCTTCTGCGCGCGCACGCGCAAGGTTGGCAAAAACCTGTGGATGGGATTCATTGTCCCGTCCAAGGCCATGAATCGCTGAGAACCTCTGTTCTCTTCAGATTGTGGTATACTTTTCACGTTGGTTGAAAACAAAGGAGTTAGCTGAATGAAGTCGAGTTTGTTCTGTGCGGCCGCACTCGCGGCGTGCATCGCCTTTGGGTCCGATACGGACGCCGAGGGATTTGTCTCTCTGTTCAACGGCAAGGACTTGACCGGTTGGATTGGCGCCACGCAGTCCTACGGCGTTGAGACGGTCAAGGAGAAGATGAGGGGGACTGGAGAAGAGAAGGAATTCAAAGTCCTTGCTTGCCGTCCGCCAACAAAAGACGGGAAGCCCGCCGGTGGTGGCAATCTGCTCACGGAGAAGGAGTACGAGAACTTCATCCTCCGTTTCGAATTCTGCATGCCCGAGAACGGCAACAATGGTCTTGGCATCCGCACGCCGAATCCGAATGTGGACGCGGCCTACCATGGCATGTGCGAGCTTCAGCTCCTCGATGATGGCGGCAGCCAGTATTACGACAAGGACGCGAAAAAGGACAAGCTGAAGCCCTATCAGTACACGGGATCCGTGTACGGTGTTGTGCCCGTGAAGCGGGACAATGTCGGCAAGCAGATCTGGGGCAAGGACAAGAACTTCACCGGTGGCGGCAGCTACGTGCGCAAGCCCGGCATGTGGAACTTCGAGGAAGTGCGCGTGATTGGCAGCCGCATTCAGGTGATTCTGAACGGCGAGCTCGTGACGGATGCAGATGTCTCGAAGTTCAAGGGCGATGGCGACACGCCGGACGGGAAGAAGCATCCTGGCCTGCACAACAAGAAGGGCCACATCGGCTGGCTTGGGCACGGCCACCATGTGATGTGGCGCAACATCCGCATCAAGGAAGTCTCTGCCGACTACGTTGTCGCGAAGGATGGCGTCAAGGCATGTCCCGCCGGCTTCACCCCGCTCTTTACTGGCTGTGAGAAGTGCTTCAAGAACTGGAAGGGCGTGACGACGACCGAGAAGTTCGACAATCCGAAGGTCCGCCAGGCGGCGACACCCGAGAAGCGCGCCGAGATGCAGAAGATCGCCGACAAGCAGATGGCAGAACACTGGCATGTCCGCGACGGCGCGCTCTTCTTCGACGGCTTCCAGGGGGGCTATTCCCTCGCGACGGCAAAGGACTACAAGGACTTCGAGATTTGGGTCGACTGGCGCACGCTCTCCGTGCAGGGCGACAGCGGACTCTACCTCCGCGGGGCGCCGCAGGTCCAGATCTGGGACGCCCATAACCAGTGGGGCATTGGCTCGGGCGGACTCTACAACAACAAGAAGAACCCGTCCAAGGCCCTTTGCATCGCCGACCGCCAGGTCGGCAGCTGGAACACGTTCCACATCATCATGAAGGGCGAGCGCGTGACGGTTGAGCTGAACGGCACGAAGGTCGTGGATGACACGGTCCTCGAAAACTACTGGGACCGCAGTCAGCCGATCTTCCCCGTGGAGCAGATCGAGCTCCAGTGCCACGGCGATCCGCTCGAGTTCAAGAACATCTTCATTCGCGAGCTCTAACGAGCAAAAAGCACATCGTCCTCGACCCTGTCGATGACGACCTTCACGAGGCTCCGCCGTTGGGCGGGGCCTTTTAGTTTACATTGAAGGTATTCGCCTGTCCATCCGTGGAGACAATCCTTCTCCACGCAGACTTCAACGGTCTGACCGATGAAAGAGCGGGCAAATTTCGCTCTCTGGACTCGTCCAAGGTTCTCCAGCTCTCTAGCCCTGTCGAGACGCACAGAACGCGGCAGGGCTCCATTCATCGTCGCCGCAGGCGTTCCCGGCCGCTCCGAGAATGGAAACACGTGCAGGTTCGTGAATCCAAGTGGAGAAGCGGGGCCTGATGGCTCCAGAAAATCGCCGGAAAGGAAGCGCCTTGTCAGAAGGTGGTCCTCCTCCGTCTCGTCCGGGAAACCCGCAATGACATCGGCTCCAAGGGAGAGCTTGGTCCCGAGACGGCGGAACGCCTCGGAGCAGAAGCGGGCCACGGTTGCGGCCGTGTAGGGGCGGTTCATGCGTTTGAGGACGGCGTCCGATCCTGACTGAAGTGACAGGTGTATGAAACGGCAGATGTTCGGATGGCGTTCGAAGGCGTCGAGGATTGCGTCGTCGCAGATTCCAGGCTCCAGGGAACCGAGACGAATACGGTGGAGAGCGTCGGACTGATTGAGCGCGCCTCCGGTTTGCGATTGAGCCAGGGCGGAGAGAAGGTCTGCGAGTCCATGGCCTTCTGACCGGTAGAGCGCCAGGTTGCAGCCCGTGACGACGAGTTCCCGATAGCCGGCGGAGAGGAAGGTCCGTGCACGGGCGAGGACATCCGAGAAGGGGACGCTGGTGGGAGAACCTCGGAACTGGGGAACAATGCAGAACGCGCATTTTCCACTGCAGCCGTCCTGGACCTTCAGGTAGGCACGTGAGGTCCCCATGGGGAGGAGAGGCGTGGAGCCAGATTGTTTGATTGTCTGATCATCAGGTTGTCTGATTGCCTGCGGGAGACAGCCGACGAGGCGGATTTCGGCCCGGGGGTAGCGACTGCGAAGACGTTCAATCTCCTTTTCGCAGTCGCGCTGCGCCTTGGCGGTGACGCTGCAGCCGCGCACGACGATGATGTCGGGGGCAGTCTCGTCAAGTCCAACAACGGTATATCCTGTGGCGTGATAGCGCGCCTCCTCATCAAGAGCCTCGGCGCGATTGAGCCGGCAGCCAAACGTCTTGAATGCGATGGTCATAGATCAGGTCGCCAGCTCCGGAAAGAACAGGAGGAGAATGACATTGGTTCCGTTGAAGAGAAAGTGAAGCGTCATCGGGGCGAGAATTGTCCGGGTCCGCTGATAGAGCCAGGCGAAGACGATGCCAAGGAACCAGACGGCCACAAAGGAGGCCGCGTTGACATGAACCAGCGCGAAGAACGCACCAGAAATGACCATGGCGGACCAGACGGGCAGGGTCTTGGACAAGCCACGGAAGATGATGCCGCGGAAGATGGGTTCTTCCAGCAACGGCGCCTGGAAAAGGACAGTCAACACGAGAAGTCCCCGTAGAAGAAAGGAATAGTTCCCGTCAAGGAAGCATTTGACGAGTTCCTGATCGGCAGGTTTGACGTTGGTGCACCATTCAATTGCCGAGGCACCAACCCAATTGAGACCTAGGGCGACGATCGCCACCACGGGGGCGATCACAACGGCAAACAACACTGCACGCAGACGATCGGGATGTTCTTCACAGGAGCTGGAAGAGGGGACTCGTGCCGATGAAGGAACAAAGCGAGCAATAAGCCAGACCGTGACAATGATGGCCGAGAAGAACACGGTTGAAACAACGAGGTTCAGCAGAAGGGATTTTGGCGTCATCGTCTGGTTGAGACCATAGACGAATTGCTGCCAGAAGGACGCCAATCCATTGGAGAAGATCAGTCCACAGAGGACGATTGTGGCAATCACGGCATGGTAGACGTTGTATCGACTCCGCCGAATCTCCAAACCTGGAAATTCTACGGAGAACAGTTCTCTTAACTTTCCCTGCATGCAATTGTCCCTCAAATAAAGAATGGCTCTTCGGGTATAAGTGTGGGTCTGTTCAGGTACTCGGAGCGCCCAATTAGGTACGCAGATTTTTCGACCGAATCGACGTGGCTACAAAGCCCGCGCCAATGACTTGAATTTGCCAATTCTATGGCTTGATTTTTGACGCGCGGGCTACGCCACGGTCGATTCGGTCGAAGATGCGTATTAGGCAACAGCCTTCTGGATGTATGATCTTGCCGAAAACCGTTCGTGGCGTAGCCCTCGCCGTAAATGGGGATTTCCGGTTTGTCAATGAATTGCGATTGGGCGAGGGCGTCGTTAGCCACAACGGTTTCGGCAAATACCGCGTATGCGGAGCATCTGCGTACTTCATAAAGTCCTGAAATGAGACCCACACTTATACCTGAAGCCTCTAAAGAATTGAGAGTTAAGAGCTCATTAAAACCCTTAACTCCCAATCGTGTGGACTCCAAACCGGAGGCGTTTACTTGACCGGCTTGACGTCGCCTTCGTTCGTTCCGCGAATCTTGATGTGGAGCTCGCGAAGCTGCTGTTCGGTCACGAAGTTCGGCGCGTTCATCATAAGGTCCTGGGCCTTCTGGTTCATCGGGAAGGCGATGACCTCGCGGATGTTGGGCGTATCCGTCAGCAGCATCACCATGCGGTCAACACCCGGGGCGATGCCACCATGCGGCGGCGCGCCGTACTGGAACGCGTTGTAGAGGCAACCGAACTTCTGCTGCACGACTTCCTTCGGATAGCCGGCGATTTCGAACGCCTTCTCCATGATGTCGATGCGGTGGTTGCGGATCGCGCCCGAGGAGAGCTCGATGCCGTTGCAGACGACGTCGTACTGGTAGGCCTCGATCGAGAGGGGCTCCTTGGTGGTGAGCGCCTCGAGTCCGCCCTGCGGCATCGAGAAGGGGTTGTGCGAGAAGATGATCTTGCCCGTCTCGGGGTCCTTCTCGAAGAACGGGAAGTCGACGATCCAGCAGAACTTGTAGCAGTTGTGCTCGCGGATGTCGTTCGTCATGTTGTCCGCGATGTTCGTGCGGACGAGCCCGGAGAGACGGTTGCACTCGTCGACGTCGGCGGCCATGAAGAACAGGCAGTCGCCCGGCTCCATCTTCGAGAGCGCCTTCATTTCCTCAAGCTGCTCGGGAGAGAGGAACTTGGCGATTGGCCCCTTGAGCTCGCCTTCCTTTGTCCAGGAAATGTAGCCAAGGCCCTTGCCGCCGTTCTCCTTGACGAAGGCTTCGCGCTTGTCGAACCACGTACGGGCCTCGACGCCGACGATGCCCTTGACAAGAAGTCCCTTGACGAGACCGCCGTTGGCGACACAGGAGGCAAAAGCCTTGAAGTTGGCCTTCGCGAAGAACGCGCTCATGTCGAACCACTTGAGCGGGTTCCGGAGATCGGGCTTGTCGGAACCATAGGTCATCATCGCGTCGCGGTACTTGATGCGCGGCCACGGAGCGGCATTGCAGGTCCAGGTTGAGAACTCCTTGAACGTCTTCCCGACGACATCTTCAACAACGGCGAAGATCTCGTCCTGCGTCGCATAGGACATTTCGATGTCGAGCTGGTAGAACTCGCCCGGCGAACGGTCCGCGCGCGCCGCCTCGTCGCGGAAGCACGGGGCGATCTGGAAGTAGCGGTCGAATCCGGACACCATCAGGAGCTGCTTGAACATCTGCGGCGCCTGCGGAAGGGCGTAGAACATGCCGCGGTGGACACGGCTCGGCACGAGATAGTCGCGCGCACCCTCTGGCGAGGAGGCCGTGAGGATCGGCGTTTGGAATTCGTTGAAACCCTTCGCCCACATCTGCTCGCGGAGGAACTTGATGACCTTCGAGCGGAGCATGATGTTATTGTGCAGTTTCTCGCGGCGCAGATCGAGGAAACGGTACTTGAGGCGCACGTCCTCGCTCTCTTCGGCCTTTTCATCGGGAATGTAGAGCGGCGTGACGGCGGATGCGCCTTCCATGATCAGCTCGTTCGCCTCGATCTCGATCTCGCCCGTCGGAAGATTGGGGTTGATCGTTTCGGGATCGCGGAGCTTCACCTCGCCGGTGACTGTGATGACGCTCTCGAGATGGGCCTTCTCGACCATCGAGAAGAAGCTGCGACTCGGATGAACGACGACCTGCGTGAGACCATAGTGGTCGCGGAGGTCAACGAAGAGAATGCCGCCGTGGTCGCGGAGGCGGAACATCCAGCCGGAAAGGCGGACCGTCTTGCCCGCGTCTTCCTTGCGGAGCTGATTGCACGTATGGGTGCGGTAGGGATGCATATCGCTCATTTGATTACTCGTGTTTCTAGTGAAAAATCAATTGCGTGTATTATATCATTATCTCCCCGTGCTAACAATGCGGGAGATGAGGAAAAGAGGAGGCTTCTAGAGCGCGAGGACAGCATCGGCAAAGGACTTCAGGTCGTCATATCGGGCCGCGGCGTAGTCGTCGAGCGCGGTGGGCTGTCCGTTGACGATGAAGACCTTTCCGCCAGCCTGCAGCGTAAGGCGAGGGAGTCCGGCTGCCGGGAAGACCGTGAGGGACGTGCCCAGGACAAGCAGCACCTTAGCTTGTATCGCAAGCTCCTGCGATCGCGTGAAGGCGACCTCTGGGAGCGCCTCGCCAAAAAAAGTGATATCCGGTTTGTAGACGCCTCCGCACGAACAACGAGGAACCTCGCAGGTTTCCAGCATGGTGCAGATTTCCGCAAAGGACTTCTCGTCGCCGCAGAGGCGACAGTGGTGATGGAGCCCAGAACCATGGACTTCGTAGACACGAGATGAACCTGCCTTCTGGTGCAGCATGTCGATGTTCTGCGTAATGATGCCGTCAAGCCGACCAAGGTCTTCAAGATGTTTCAGTGCGCGGTGCACGGGGCCAGGCTCAAAGCGCTTGAGGCCATAGACGAGCTCTGCCGCGCCTTTATAGTAGATGCGCGGATCGCGGTCGAACCAGTCGATGTCGAAGATTCGTTCGGCGTCTGGTTGCTTGTAGAGCCCTTGCGGTCCCCTGAAATCCGGGATGCCGCAGAGTGTCGACACCCCCGCCCCGGTCATCGCGACCGTGCACGTGCTTTCCTGCAATGCCTGTAAGAGTTTCTGCATAAGGGAAATTATAACATTTCCCTCTTGAGACCATATTCAAGGGTGCAACGAGACTTTTATGCTGCACCAATGAGGTAGCGGTCGGTTTCATGCCG
>JAUNMP010000337.1 GCA_030537465.1 bacterium | reverse complement strand
CCGAACCACGAGTCCAACAAGGCGCTCGTGAAGTCCACCGACAAGGACTACAAGGCCAAGCTCGAGCGGCAGCAGGAGTCCGCCAAGGCCATCGCCGACGAGGGCAAGAAGGTCCAGGCCGACCTCATGAATCCGATGCTCTCCGCGTCCGCCAAGACGGCCGCGCAGAAGAAGCTCGAGGACGTGCAGCGTCGCTTCCTCGCCGCGCAGCAGGAGCTCCGTTCCGCCGCCCAGCACTTCCAGGGCGAACTCACGGATCTCGAGACGCGCCTCCTCAAGCTTGAGACGGAGGACATCCGCGCGAAGATCAACGCCTATGCGAAGGACAACGGCTACGATCTCATCGCCGATTCGACGATGCTCGCCTTCGCCAGCGAGAAGCTGGACGTCACGGACGAGATTCTCAAGGCGATGAAGGTCGATCCCGCGAAGCGCCACGAGAAGAAGGCCGACGCCGCGAAGTGAGGTGACCGATGAAGGCTTCCGAACTCGCCGAAAAGCTGGGTGGCGTCCTTGAGGGCGCCGATGTCGAACTCTCCGCCTGCGGCGGCCTCGAGGAGGCGCGTCCCGGAGATCTGAGCTTCTGCAAGGATCCCAAGCACGTCAAGCTCGTGGAGACCACCAAGGCCTCCTGCGTGCTGTTGCCGCCGGACTGGACGCAGGGCGCGCCCTGCTCGATCATCCGCGTGGCGGATCCGAACCACGCCTGCATGGCCGCGGCTGCGATCTTCGCGCCGCCCGCGCCAGAGCGCGCGCCGGGCGTGCACCCCACGGCAATCATCGACCCGAGCGTCAAGCTTGGCGCGAACGTCCACGTGGGCGCGTATACGATCATCGAGAAGAACACCGTCATCGGCGACGGCTGCGTGATCGAGGCACAGGTCTTCATTGGCGAGAACTGCGTCGTCGGCGCCGGCACCCACATCTATCCCCAGGTGACGCTGCGCGAGGGCACGAAGGTCGGCCGCGGCGTGATCCTCCACTGCGGCGTGCGCCTCGGTGGTGACGGCTACGGCTACAACACCACGTTCGAGAACGGCATGCCGAAGATCGAGAAGATTCCGCAGCTCGGCATCGTCGAGCTTGGCGACGGCGTGGAGATCGGCTCGAACACGACGATTGACCGCGCCCGTATCGGCCGTACCTACATCGGACCGATGACGAAGATCGACAACCTGGTGCAGATCGGCCACAATGTGAAGGTCGCGGGCTACTCGGGCATCATCGCCCAGGCCGGCGTCGCGGGTTCCACGCAGATTGGCACGGGCTGCCTCATCTGGGCCCAGGCCGGGATCTCGGGACACATCAAGATCGCAGACGGCGTGCAGGTGGGTCCGCAGGCCGGCGTGCCGCAGTCGCTCGACGGCTCGATCAAGTACGTGATCGGCGCGCCCGCGATGTCCATGAAGGACATGGCCGCGATCACGCTCTCGCCGAAGATGATCCAGAAGACGCGTGCCGACCTCAAGGCGCTCAAGGCCGAGGTCGAGGCGCTCAAGAAGGCCTGATCATGCGTGACATCTCGGACATCCTTTCCGAAGTGAATGCCACGATCTCCGACGCCTGCCTGAAATCAGGCAGGCGTTTGGATGATGTGGAGATCATCGCCGTCACGAAGACGCACGGCCCCGACGTCGTGCGCGAGGCGTGGGACGCCGGTCTTCGCATCGTTGGCGAAAACAAGGTGCAGGAGGCTGCCTGGAAGCAGCCGATGGCCGTGTCGGGTCCCGAGTGGCACCTCATTGGACATCTTCAGAAGAACAAGGTGCGTCCCGCACTGGGACTCTTCTCCACGTTCCACTCCGTTGATTCCATTTCCCTGATCGACCGCATCCAGACGATTGCGGAGGAGATCGGGGCGCGTCCCAGCATCCTGCTCGAAGTCAACATGAGCGGCGAACGGTCGAAGGACGGGATGCGTCCGGATGACGTGCCCGCCGCGGTCGAACGTGCCCTCTCGTGCCCGAACCTCACGCTCGAGGGCTTCATGACGATGGCGCCGTTCACGCCCGCGGAGAAGATCGAGGAGACACGCCCCGTCTTCGCGGGGTTGCGTGACCTGCGCGATGCCATGGAGGCCGAATTCGGCGTCTCCCTGCCGCGCCTTTCGATGGGTATGACGAATGACTATCGCATTGCCGTCGAAGAGGGCGCCACCTGGATCCGCCTCGGCACGGTTCTCTTCGGTGAACGCCCAAAGGCGAAACCCACGCGCCCCGTGGATGCGGGCGATGCCGGCGAAAGCGGTGAGGGCGGGGGTGAATTCGATCGAGTGATGGATTAGGTCGAAGGTCTAGGTCGATGATTAAAGAGGCTGTGCCTCTTGTTGTAGTACGCTTGTTATCCCGATTGACTGGATGGAAAAGCCCGTGCTGAAAGTCTCTCTCTTGGTCGTCTTGCTTCTGTGTGGCGTCACCCTGGCCGATACCACCCCCCTGCCGCGGTCGCTCGTCTCGCGTATGCTCGATGCGAGAGAGAACTTCATCGCCCCGAAGAAATCGATGTGTCTGGAAGTGGATGCTGGCGCCGACACGACGAAGTGGCCCTTCGACGTCGCCCGCATCGAGAGAATGCTTGAGAAGGTGCTGGATCGCGCGGAGGACGGCAGTTACCGCCTCAAGCGCGAGGACGATGGTGCGAACGACAATCTCCGGGAGAGGTCGGCCAATGCGCTCGCCTATGTGAACAAAGTCATCGCCGACTGGTCAGTGATGCAGCTCGATGGAAAGTTCGAGCGCTGCGACGCGAAGACGGTGATGGCGCTCGCGGGCTATCGCGTGGACCTCGACCCGAACTTCTGGCACGCCTTTGCGATTCTCACGAAGAAAGGACTCTTCGGCGGCGGATCCGCCAAGGTGGGTGGTTGGATCTCTGCCTGGAAGGTCTCCGACCGACTTTATCTCGTTCTGACGAGTGAACTTTCGACTGAGGGACGGCCGCGAGACTATCAGTTTGTGAGATGGGACGGGAAGAAGGACTGGCCAATCGCGGGTTTCGAAGAGTTCCCCGACGCGGTGCGGGCGCTTACGGTCATGCGGGTGACGGAAAGCCCCATCGCCGCGAACAATCTTGCGGCACTGGTCCATGCCCGCGAGGCGAATCGCCGCCTCTATATGCCAGAGTACGTTGAGCAGCTGCTGCGTCGTTCGGCGGCGGGCGGGTGTGAGAAGGCCTTCCATAATCTCGGCGTGCTCATGGAGGAGCAGGGCGACGTCGAACAGGCCAAGGCCTTCTTCAGCCGCGAGCAGAAGTAATTTGGGACTTCAGGCATAAATGTGGGTCTCCTTTCACCTTTCAAAGCTTTATGAAGTACGCAGATGCCTTTGGCATTCGCAGTTTTTGCCGAAAACCGTTGTGGCTAACGACGCCCTCGCCCAATCGCAGTTCATAGACAAACCGATGCCCCCCCCATTTAAGGCGAGGGCTACGCCACAAATGGTTTTCGGCAAGATCATACATCCAGAAGGCTGTTGCCCAATACGCATCTTCGACCGAATCGACCGTGGCGGAATGCGCCGAAGAGCGGAGCTCGAAGGGCAGGTTGCGAAGCAACGGCGAAGCCGCCCGCAAGGGCCCGCGCTCGCGCGTCAAAAGTCAAGCCACAGAATTGGCAAATTGGTTCTTCAGGCATAAGTGTGGGTCAACTTTCGTCGTATAAGGCCCTATGAAGTACGCAGATGCTTCGCATACGCAGATTTTTCGACCGAATCGACGTGGCTACGACGCCCGCGCCATTGA
>JAUNMP010000064.1 GCA_030537465.1 bacterium | reverse complement strand
TCCGCGCCGCCTCGACGATGTATTCCGTGCCGTGCAGCGGCAGATAGGCACCGTGATAGAGCACCTTGAAGGGGACAGAGACACTCTCACCCTTCTCAACCCTCTCACCCTTCTCAACCACGAATCTCCTCAACTCCTCGTAGGCCGCGCAGGTTTCGGCGCGCCACTCCGCCTCCTCAAGATCGAGGTCGCAGAGTTCTTCGCGCATGGAGAGATAGTCGATTGGGCCCAGTTCGCCAGCGTCGGCCAGCTTCTCCGCCTGATCGCGTTCCGAGGCGGGCTCATGGGGATGGTCCAACAGGTTCTCGAGGACCGCACGGGCCGCGGCGTAGTCACGCACCAGATCCTGCCAGACGGCAATCGCCTCGAACCGCGCCTCATCGCGCGTTCCCTCCGCTTCGGCGATGCCCTTGCGATTGCGGTTCCAGAGGGGCAGGGTTGTCCCGACGACAATCCCGAGACGGTCAAGGCCCTCTTCACGTCCGTAGGCGGGACCAATCTTGAGTTCTGGATACTGCCGGCGAATTTCAGCCTCAAGCGCGGCCTCACCGCCTTCGAGGCGGGCAATCGCCTCCTTCACCTTCGGATGGCGTACGAGGTCGAGTGGATCCAGAGGGGGCTCATTCTCATGATGCTCTTCGTGCATTTCCGCCGGCGGCACCTTCACCCTGACACCCGGCAGATACCCGAGCAGCTTCAACAGCGCGGCCTCCTCCGCAAGCGTCTCGCGCTGAAGCTTCCGCAGCGCGTGAAGGCGTCCGTGCCGCCGCCGGCGCGCCGCCGCTAGATCTCCCGCCGAGACCTCGCCCGCCTCCAGCAGTTTCTCCGCATTCCCCAACGCCCGGCCAATCCGTTCATCCGCGCCGTAGGCCTCGAGAATCGCCATGCGTTCCCGCAGGGCCGCGACCCGTACCACCGCTTTGCGCACATCCACCGCCACGTCGCGCTCGGCGGCGCGGACGGCCTCCGCATCGGCTCCCGCGTAGCATTTCGCGGCCTTCTCCTCGCAGCCCGGCACACCTGAGAGTGGAATCGTAAACGAAAGCGAGGTTCCCATGAGGAACGGATGGCTGTCCGGATTGATGATCCGCAAGGCGTCGATGTTCAGTTCGGGATCCTCCCACCAGCCCGTCTCGTCGGCGCTGCGCGCCGCATTGATCCGCTTGAGGCGGAGACGGTTGAGGTCGGTGTTGCCCACCATCGCAGTCATGACGGCCTCTTCCAGGTTCGCAAAGGAGACCTCTTTGACCGCGCTATTCCCGGTCCTCTTCGCCTCGTCCTCCCAGTCGATCGGCTTCGCCTCGTAGGACCGACAGCCGGAGAGCGCCGTCAGGACAATGCCGGCAAGTGCAAACAGCTTCTTCATGTCATTTCACTCCAAACACCTTGGCCGCGGCCGGCAGGACCACGAGGTTCAACACCGTGGCGCCGAGGAGACCGCCGAACTGGACAATAGCAAGCGGGGCCAGCAGCTCGCCGCCCGGCTTGGTCCCCGCGAGCATGATCGGCACGAGTCCGAAGACCGTGGTGAGGGACGTCATCACAATCGGCGCCATGCGCTCGATCGAGCCCTCGCGGACCGCCGTCTCGAGGTCGGCCCCCTCCGCCACGCGGTCCTGATAGCGGTTCAGCAGCAGGAGCCCGTTGCGGAGCACGAAGCCGATCACCGTCACGAACCCCACGAGGGACGAAACGGACAGAACCGGATCCGCGATCGCCACGGCCGCCACGCCGCCGATCAAACCAAGCGGCACGTTGAGCATCGCCAGGAAGGCGCACCGCACGGACTTGAGCGCGAAGACGAGGATGAAGAATACCACCACCACCAGCCCCACGCCCAGCACGGCGAGCCTCTTCCCCGCACTCTCGCGCGCCTCGTAGCTGCCGCCAAAGCTCACCGTGCAGCCGGCAGCGGTTGCGATCGGCTCCAGATGGGCGCGGAGCTTCGCGACGAGGTCGCCGGTGTTCACGCCGTCCGCGGCGTTGCAGGAGATGAGCGCCTTGCGGCGGCCGCCTTCTCGGAGCATCAGGTTGGACGCCTCCTCGGGGACGACGCGTGCGACGTCGTCGAGGCGCACCCGCTTGCCGCCACGGCCGGAAAGGAGCAGCCCCTTCACCGCCTCGGAGTCCCCTTCCTCGCAGCCCGCGAGCCGCACCACCACGGACCGGCGGCGGATGCCGTCCCGTACCTCGCCCGCCTCCACGCCGTTGAACGCCGCGGCCACCTGTTCGCCCGCCTCGCGCAGGGTGAGGCCCGCCTCAAGCAGCGCCTCCGCATCGTAGTCGACGCGGAGCGACCTCACCGTGACCTCACGGTTCGCCCGTACGTCCGAGACTTCGGGGATTTCGTCCAGAGCCTTCTTCATCTTCGCCGCGACATCGCGCAGCACCTCGACGTCGTCGCCGAAGACATTCACCGCGACCTCGGCCTCCGTGCCGGAGAGGACGGCGCCGATGCGGTGGGCGATGGGATAGCCCACCAGCAGCGAGCAGCCGGGGATCGAGCCAATCCGCGCGCGAATCGCGGTCTTCACCGCATCCGTGTCGCCGTTCAGATCGACGCGCACCACGTACTCGGAGCTCGAGACGGGCTCGGCATGCTGATCGCGCTCGGCACGGCCCGTCCGGCGCATCACGGAGAGGACTCCCGGAATCGTCGTCATCGCCGACACACACGCCTCCGCCACACGCTCCGTCTCGTCCAGGGAGGCCCCCGGCGGCAACGACAGCGCCACATTGAACGAATCCTCGCGGAATGGCGGCAGGAAGCTCGAACCGAAGTCCTTCGCAAGCCAGCCCGCGCCGACCATCAACGCGAGGGCGCAGAGCACCACCGTCTTCGGAAGCTTGAGGGCAATCCACAGGAACGGGAAATAGACCGCCTGCATCACCCGCACGCCCAGGCTCACCTTCGGCGTGCCCGGCACGACGGACGGTTCCTTCCGCCAGAAGCGGAGACTTCCCCCCAAACGGAACAGACGGGCCAGAGTCGGCACCGCCAGCGCCGCCGCCACCAGCGACATCGTGAACACGCAGAGGTACGCGAGCGCGAGCGGACGGAAGAAACAGCCCTCCAGGCCCGACAGCATCATCAGCGGCAGGAACACGAGCGCCACAATCGCCGTCGAGAACAGTACCCCCGGCGCCACGGACGCGGACGCCGCGCCAATGACCTCCGCCAGTGGACGCCGCACCTCCGGCGGCAGGGCCGCATTCTCCCCCAGCTTCCGACGCACCACCTCGGTGAAGATGATCGCCGCGTCGACAATGTCCCCCGCCGCGACGGCGAAGCCGCCGAGCGTCATCACATTCACGCCGAGTCCGAAGAGCGGGAAGAGCGCGATGCCCATCAGCACCGAGAGCGGCATCGTGCAGAGCACCACCAGGATCGTGCGGACTTCAAGGAGCGTGATCAGCAGAATTGCCACCACCACGACGACCGCGTCGCGGACCACCTCGCCGCCTCCACGGATCGAGGCGCCGATGAAGTCCGCCTGCCGATAGGCGTTCGCATGGACCTCCACGCCCTTCGACGCGACCGTGCGACCGAATTCGGCGAGCACACGGTCCAGCTCCACCGTGAGTGCGGGGGTATTGCCGCCCGGCGTCTTCTGGACCGAGAGCACCACCGCCTCCTTCCCGTCGAATGAGGCGCTGCCGCGACGCGGCGCCCCGGCGAGCGAAATGTCCGCCACGTCGCCAAGTCGAAGCGCGCCACCCTCCGCCAGGGGAACCGCGGCTCGCTTCAGGGCCGTCAGCGAATCGGCGCGCGCCAGCTGGCGGATCGGAATCTCTTCGCCCCCGACATGGGGCAGGTAGCCGGCGCTCAGGTAGGTGCGGGTGTCCTTCGCCGCCTCGATGGCGTCTGAAAGCGAAAGGGAATGCTCCGCCAGTCGACGAGGATCCACCGAGACACGGTATTCGGGAAGGCGTCCACCAATCACGGCGACCTCGCCGATGCCGGGAATGCCCAGGAGCCGCGTCCGCAGATCATATTCGGCAAGCTCGCGCAGTTCGAGCGGAGACACCCCGCCCTCCTTGGCGGTGAGCGCCACCAACATGATCTCGCCCGTCACGGAGACGACGGGGGCGATCTCGCAGTCGACACCTGCAGGAAGCGTCTCACGCACGCGGGAGAGGCGTTCGAAGACGTCGAACCGGGCGCGGGCAAGGTCGACGCTCCAGTCGAAATCGACCCAGACGAAGGAGAGTCCGCCCCCCGAACTCGACCGAATCGTCGAGACGCCGGGGATGCCGTTCACCGCCGTTTCGATCGGAATGGTGACAAGCTGCTCGACCTCCTCGGCGGTGAGTCCGCCGGCCTCGGTCTGGATGGTGACGCGCGGCACGGAGATGTCCGGGAACACGTCCACCGGCAGCGACCGCCACACATGCGCCCCCAGCGCGGCGGCGGCCACCACGGCCACAAGAATTGTCTTTGGATACTCTGAAACGACTTGAAAGAACTTCTTCATGAAAACCCCGATTGTCTGGGTAACGACGCGTTCGGCGGCAGGCCGAACAAACGACACCACGGTGGCGCAACAGAACGCCCCGCGTCAGACAATCGGAGAAATCAGGCCCGCGGATGGATCCGCGTGGCGTAGAGAAGATAAGCGCCGCCGCCGGAATCGGGAGGCGCAGTGGAATGGGGACGCATCCGCCGGACGGGCGGAGTCGAAAGCGTCAACGTCCAGGCACCAACGGGGAAGTTGCCAACCAGCGGCACGGGGACATCGGTCGAAACCGAGAAGGAATCGCCCAGTGCGAGCGTGACATGATTGCACGCATGCTCCTCATGGCGGAGGGTCACCCCATCGATCGGGGAGGGATCCGCACCGAGTTGGACACCCCCGCACGCAGCGGGCTCATCCACG
Source organism: bacterium (assembly GCA_030537465.1). Taxonomy (GTDB): domain Bacteria; phylum Verrucomicrobiota; class Kiritimatiellia; order RFP12; family UBA1067; genus RUG572. The sequence continues at coordinate 16,746 of JAUNMP010000064.1, read as the reverse complement.
CAGACATGGCACGGACGACCACAGTTGTCGGGATCGGGATCACACAGGCAGACCTGGACTGACCCCGCCAGGAGAACGACGACGGAGACCAGCGCGGCAGCCACTGCCACGCCCGTCTTGATCGCATTCAGAACTGTCTCCTTGAAGCCCATGTCGCGCACAGTATACCACAGATTCATGAGCATCCTGTTAGATTCTTGGCGCTTCGAAATTTTCAGTGGAGGCGTACGCCATCCCAGACAAGACCACGAAAAACGCCGCTCGCGCCTCGCATCGGCAAACTCGACTCCCGTCGACTCCTGTCGATTCCTGCCGATTCGACGCTCCGCCCTTTCACCACGGAAACGCCCGTCCGGGCAGCACGGAAAGAGGCCGACGAAATAATCCGCTTCGCGCAATTCGGCCACGACACTCCCACCCTTAATGGATGATCCTGGATTTGCGGGCTGGCGTTGATGTCCTGCACGGCGTTCATCTTTCGCCATCATCCTTCCGTGCCCGCGAAGCGGTTTCCGCGTCTTCCGTGGTCTTGGCCGAGGAGACGGGCGGAGTCCTTCACAGAAAACGAGCAAAAGCCATTATCTCGGCAAACAGGATGCCGCCAATCTTTCACGACCACACTACACTCATACGCCTTCGTCCAAGGACCGCGGTCACGTACGAAGATCATTTTGCAACATCAGGGACTTTCCATCAACCGATCCAGTACGAAATACGACGTGCGAAAACACCGACTCGACGATACGAAAGCTTTCCGCACAGCCATTCCGTCACGCGTCCGAACTTCCGATAGAGGAAGTTGAACAACAGATACGGAAGGAATTGCGATGGCGTCCGCGGAATCCTGCGCAGGATATTGCCGAAGCTATAGACTTCGCGATACACGCGCAGATAGCCATTGTAAAGTGCCTGCGCCGTCATGCCCTTCGGACGAAATACGACATGCGCGGTGTCGTAATGCGAAAGGTCTTCGTCCACAATCCGCCCCTCTGATCTCATTCGCTCGTAGAAAACCGTCCCCGGATAGGGCGTCAGGATGTGCGAGGTCACTGTTTCGATTCGATTCTCGACCACCCACCTGATCGTGGCGTCGAAGACCGTCTCCTCGTCACCGTCAAGGCCGAACACGAAACTCGCGTTTATCATGATTCCGCGCGAATGAAGGGCGTGTACCAACGCCTCGTAACGGGCCGTGCGGTTCTGTCCCTTGTGAACATTGGCAATCGCCTCCGAACTCAGGCTCTCGAACCCGATGAACAGGCTCCTGCAGCCAGTATCACGCATCAGATCAAGCAAATCAGGCATGTCGGCCACGTTGGCGGAAACCGCCGCGCTCCACTTGAGGCGCAGCGGACGCATCGCCTCCAGCAGCTCCCGCGTGAACGACGGATCGCCGATGAAGTTGTCGTCGATGAACATGATATGACGTGTCGCTTTTGAGCGAATCTCGTCCATCACCGACGCGACGGTCCGATGCCGATAGCCGCACACGCCCTTCACCGCGCTGTTGTAGCAGAAATCGCACGCGAACGGACATCCCCGGCTGGTCGCGATGACATTTGAATAGAGGAATCCCGACGTGTCGACCGAGCGGAACGAAGGTGGCAGAAGGGCCAAACCGTCGAGATCTGGCGCCGTTCGATACTCCGACTTCAGCCACCCCCGCTCCGCGTCCTCCAGGAGTTCCGGCCAATGCCCCTCCGCGGGTCCCAGACACACGGTCGCAAACATCTTTCGCGCGATCTCGGGATTCGTCGTCACGCCAATGCCTCCAACCGCGACAGGGACCCCAAGCCGGCCATAGACGTCCGCGAGTGCTTTCGCCCGAGGCAATACATCCACGCTGGCGGAAATGCCAACCAGGTCGACGCCCGAACTGGGGGTGTCGACGCCAAGGCTTTCATTCACCACCTCGACCGAATGCCCGTGATCCTCGATGATCCGCGCTATCGTCAACAAGCCAAGATGCGGGGCCATCCTCGCCTTCAGCGAGGTGTCCATCGGACGGCACGAAGCCAACGGCTGGATCAATCTTACGCGCATTTTCCTGTGCATGACGCCATGCGTCCTCACAATGTGGTCGTGGATCGCGGGGTTTGCGCGGAGGTTCGCTCCCCACGCCCCCGCCGGTCAAAATGCGCCCCCTCCACCGCGATCAACGACTGCATGCAGAATTTCACGTCTCGACTCCTTTAATTCCCCCAGACAAGACATTGAACCATCAAACTGAAGAAATTATACCACAAGACGTCTACGAACGACGACGAGATTTCAGTGCCGAGTTGTCGAGGTCTGCGTCTGATGGCGAGTGGTCACTTGATACGGAGTGACCGGCCCCCGGGCGGAAAGCCGTCTATTGACGGCCAGAGACGCCACTGGCTGCGGCAACATACCGTTCGACGTCATCCACCAGAGGAGTCCTCGCCCAATCGCCGAGCTCTCTCGTTCATCAGTATGCAGCAAGGAGTCTTACGAAAAGGCAGGCATTGACCAGATAGCCGCACACAATCACGCCATAGACCAACAGGTAAAGGCGACGCCAATTCAAGAGAGCGCCTGCCAGCAACGCAGCCGCCACCAAAACCATCGTAACGGCCGCCAGCTGTCCATCGGGACACAATTCCCAGAAACCATAGTCCCAACACGCTCTTCGGTCAATTCCGATCCCCATCACAAAGAACGGCCGTCCCGCAATCGCCTTCCAAATCGTCTCACCCGCACCCGTCCCCGAAAACCAGCGCCAGAGGCGAAATGCCATCCGAAGAATCAGCACGAGTCCGAGACAGCCAAAGACAACTCGCTCGATCTCCTTATTCAACGCCATTTCACCTCCCCCCCCTAAAAATGCCAATCAGCTTCCCTGAAAGAAACCATTGGCCGAGACTTCGCACCATTGTCGATACATTTCCAGGTAGTGCATCTTAATGAAGGCTTGAATCTTATTGACATCCCGATCCGTCAAGACTCCTCGGTTGGCGACTGTGGTCGAACCATCCGGCTTGACGAAGAACTTGGCGGCACTGGTCTCTCGATGTTTGCCATCAGGGCTGGCATGCACATGCATCGCCTCAATGACGCAGAAGGCGGTGAAATACAACCAGTAACCGCAGACCTTGTTGGGGTAATACTTGGGCATACCGATCAAGCCGCAAGGAATTGACGATTCTCGGCAAGGCAACGCAGTGCGAGGACTTCCTCAATTTCATCCATGCTCGATTCAACAACTCCCTGCGCCTCGTCGACAACGACAACCCGTCCGGTGTAAAGGTGCACGACCTTGACGCGTGCGCCATCCTGCAGCATCGCATATCCATCAACCACAAGATTGGCCGCATTGGCAATCTCTCGGATTTTCTCCTCAGACATAACGCACCTCCACGTTTGAGATGGCGGAAAGGAATTCCCGCGGATTCAGATACAGGTCTTCGAGTATTGGATCCAGGTCGATGTATTCCTCAACCTCACCCTTTCCGTAATCGGCTCCAACCTCAAGGTAGCCGTCATCCCACTTCATCACCCGCGTATAGCGAACGAGCTTGGGAGTCAGAAACTTCACGGTGTTCCCGGCAAACGAGAACGTCGTGAATTTCCCCTTCGAGGAAAGTATCGCGGTATCTGGAACATTCGTCTTCACTGGCGGAATTATACCACAAATCCACCGAAGCCATGCACCTTGTCGAAGTCCCCGAACACAGGCGAGGAAGAATCCGCCCTCCCTTTCTCAGAGCATCTTCGCCGTGAGCGCGGACTCGATTTCTCCGCACAATCCACGATACCAGACCAGCGGACTCCTCACAGGGCATCCTTCATCAGGCGTCCCTTGTGCGTCACGGCATCGGGGAACTGGGTGCGGATCTCTTCCTTCAGCTTCTCGGCTTCGGATGTCTTTCCTTGCTTGACGTAGATGGACGCGAGGTAGAGCCGTGCGTAGGCACCGACGCAGGCCCCGTCGCCGTAATAGCAGTCGCCGTGGTCGGCAATCGCCTTCTTGAACCACTTGACCGCCTCGTCGCCCTTCGCCCGCTGTCCCGCGTACATGACGGCGCAACCCGTCCGACATGCCTTCGGAAAGCGTTTCAGAAGTTCGTCAAATGTCGCCGCGTCGCCCGTCTTCGAAAAGGCGCGGTACAGGCGCTCGATCTCGCGCATTGCCGACTTTCCGTATTCGGCGACATCCTTGTCATAGCGCAGCTTGACCTTCTCGCGAAGGTCCGTGACGCCGTCCTGCGCGGACGCCTGAACCGCCGGACTCTCCTTCGCCCCGCCGAGCCTCTGCTCGAGTTCCGCGACACGTCTTTCAAGCGCGACAAGACGCTCCTCCACGGCCCCTGCCGCCGGACCCGTCAGTGCGAAGCAAGCAAACCCCGCAAGCGCGAATGACACTTTTGCATTCATCTGCCCGACTCCTTTCGTTCGATGGTTGGGTACGATTCATCAACTCGACCTGAAGATTTTATCATATTTCATTCTCACCCGTTCGTCTTCTATGTTCCAGGGAGATCTTATTCGTGTACTCCATAGCTGCGGATCGGGTCGGGGGAGCGGGGGGAGCCGCGGAAGACACGCGCCGCCTCGCGACAGCCGCCGAGGCATTTCGCGGCGACAGCACAGTCCGCGCAGGATTCCGGCAAATAGTCGTGCCGCACGTAGTGCGTCCACTCCGCGCATTCGGGCAGACGCTCCCACTCGTCCCACTTCACAAGTTCGACGGGGCTGTGGTTGCAGACGCGGATGCGCCCGTTCGGACCGACCGTGAAGAAGTCGGTCGCGGCCGAACACCCCGTCGTCACATGGAGGTGCTCGTACTTCCTCGGATCGATGAGGCAGAGCGGCATCTCCGTTCCGAAATGCCCCCGACGGCGCGTGCGCTTCAGCACGGACTCCGCAATGTCGGCGGCCTCGACGACGTCTTCCGGCGTCAACAGCAGTTCTGGATGGCCGAGGCCCCGCCCTCCCGGCAGGAAGCGGTTGAGAAGCACGGAATCCGCCCCCGCCAACAGGGCCGCCGAGATCGTCTCGTAGAGTTCCGGCAGATTCAGCTTCGTCACCGCGATGCCGACCGTCGTCTGGCAGCCGACCTCACGGGCGTAGCGGAAATGCGCGAGTATCTTCTCGACGGACGTGTCGCCGTCCGTGTTCTCGGGGAAGGAACGGAGTCCCGGCAGGCTCATCGAGAGCCGGATGTTCCGCTCGGCGCAGAAGCGGATGATCTCGTCCGTCACCAGACGCCCGTTGGAGAGCAGTCCGACCGGAACTCGTTCCGCTGCGAAGTCCAGCAGGTCGAGGCAGCCCTCCTTCATCAATGCCTCGCCACCCGTGAACGAGAACTGCGAGACGCCCGCCTCGGCATACGTCTCGATGAGACGTCTCCACTCGGCGACGTCCATCTCCGGCTCCGGCGTCATCATGCCGCCGAACCACGGACACGAGCAGAACCGGCACGCGTGGTTGCAGCGGTAGGTCAGCTCAAGAACGGCGACAGGAGGGAGAAGGGCCATCAGAGATCCACCTCCACCCCCACTTCGGCGTCCTCCCGCTCAAAGGCGTGTTGTCGGTCCTTGATGTCCGAAATCGGAGCCTCATCCTCGAGCGGCGGCTGCCGTGGCTCGGGGAAGTTCTGCAGCAGGACGCGCAGACGTGACATGAAGCTCCTGAGCGCGCACTTTTGCCGCCTACCAAGATCGACGAACTCCTTCTGATCGATGAAGGCTTCAAGGATATCCACGTCATCCGCATGGATCGAATGATAGGCCCCATTGATCTTCCAGATCAGCCACTGCAGCCGCCCCTCGCAGAACTCATAGCCAGGACGCTCTCCATACGTCAGGTTACCGATGCATGGACGAGGGACCCAGAAATCGCGGGCATCAAGGGCCTCATGTCCGCGGCCATCCACACAACCGCCAATCCGCACCCAGTCCTCGGGATCTCCTTCGCGCCGCGGCAACACCTTCAGCTTCCAGCCGCCCGTCCGCCACAACCTGGCGCAGACGGCGCTCTCCACGTCCGGACGCACGCGTACGCGCACACCGTCCCCCAGAAGTTCGCCTGTCGGCGAGACGCACTTGCCGTAGACCCAGTATTCGGACGTGGCGGGAGAGATCCGGCACCGTCCTCTGGTGAGAGAATGAAGGACGATCTTGTCACCGACTCTCCAGCAGAACTGCGACTTCATCGGTTCCCGCTTCGGCGTGTCGACGATTTCGCCGCCCGTCGGCACGAGATCGCGTCCGCAGATCCGGCACATGCACCGTTCGTCAAGTTCGATGTCCAGCCCCTTGTCCTTGAGCCTCGCCACCGCCGCGCGCAGGGATTCAAGCTGCTTGACGACACGGTACTTGTCCCGCGGGTAATGCGTCCTGGCTCCGCACGTGGGGCACGCGTACTCATACGCCTCGGCCTTGGGCGCCATTGTGACATAGCATGTCGCCATCACCAGACCGAAACTGAACTTCGGCTCGGGTGACGCCGCCAGCTTGTCGAGCATCGCGTCGAGTTCGGCACGACTGAAGTCCCGGCCATGCGCCGCCAGGGCGGCCAGCACCGCCATGCCCACTCCCAGTTCCGTCTTCACGTCTTCTCCTTTCTGCTAATTACCATTGAGCCAATTGCAGAAACCATTCTCGCACCCTCTCTCTCCCGTCCTGACACTCAGACAGATTGGATAAATCATCAGCGAGACCAATAGCAGGATGACCACTCCCCAGAGCGGCCTGCCCGAAGTCCAAGGACCAGACCGTCTTCCCTTCCGCCGGACCCGCTCGATAAAAGAGCACAGGACCCGCAGCACACATGAAGACAACAGGACCGGGATACCGAGCACCCAGGGATACACCCAGCCGAGGGCCATGGCGCAGAAGACCGCGAATCCGTTTTCCGGCATCGGTCTTGCCAAGCAGTCAACGACGACAACGGCCCATCCGAACAGGCTCAACACAACCATCGTCGTCAGCAGGCGTACCGGCGACCGCACCAGGGGGGACTTATACCAGAAAAGCAGACTGAACGCCGTTGGCACGAACAAAACCAACAGCGACACCACAAAGTCGTGGACATCCACAGACTGCAGTATGTCCAGAAGATTTGTCATGCCATTCGCGTAGCTTATTTGCGCAGATGCCGCGCTTTCTCGCCATTCATCTTCATTCTCGTTTTGCCTTATTCATTTCTTCTTCTTTCCCGCGGTGATGACCGGGGACTGCACGATGTTCACGACGACCGCGCCCCTGCAGACGATTTCGTACGTGCCGCCACGTTTCGCGTAGCGGGGCTCGCAGTAGGCGATCTCGACGCCGAGATCGCCGACCTTGCCCATAAAGTACGTCTTCTTGTCGAGGCCGAGAAGCGCCTTCGTGTCGCCGAACGTGGGGACGCCCTCGCCGAAGCGCTTCGCCAGCATCTCGACGCCATCCTTTGTGTCGGCCTCGGGAATCTTTTCTCCGTATTCCCTCTCCAGCCGAACGAGGAACCGTTTCGCCTGCGCCTTCAGCGCCTCTTCCGTGACGTCGGCGGGATATGGACGGCGCAGCGCGAATGTGCCAAAAGGGATCGCGAGGAACATCACGGACTGGTTGACCTTCCGCTCCGTCATGCCCTCGAAAGGCGTGGGCATGGAAGACCATTCCCGCACGACCTTGTCCTGTCCGTTCGTCCGCCATATCGCGGATGACAATTCGTTCGTCTCGGACGGTTTGTCGAGGTCGATGCCGAACAGGCGGTTGATCGTCCCGCGCAGTCTCTTCGCCTCCTCGTGCGCCTTTTTCTGCTCCGCCGTCGGGACGAGTCCCCGCGACGTCGTCGAAAACATCTCGTTGGTGTAGACGGGAATCCGATCGCCGGGCATGTAGGACGACGATCTGAATTCGAAAGGAGCCATATAGCTGATGCTGACAGAATACTCGCCCTTGTCGCTCAGCATGCCACTCAGCAGATATTCGATCTTGCGCGTCTTTCCTTGCCGTTCGCCGTTGTAATGGACAAAACTCAGCGAAAATCCATAGAGATTCCGCTTCTTCTGCCGATCCTCATCCTGCCTGCGCTGTACATCTTGTTTCGCCTCTTCCTCGGTGTGGTCGCTCGTGCACCGCATGACAATCCCCAGTTGTTTCTCCATATCCGCCGCGATCTTGTCGACCATCTCACGGCATTCGGCATACGACATTTTTTTCCGCTTGTCGGATGGCCGCCTGCCGGACATTGAGAAACTGCAGCATTCCAAATACTTTTCTTCGCCCTTGAAGTTTAACGAGAGCCTGGTGAAGCCGAAATACGGCTTAGAGAGATCGACCTCGGCCTGATGGTAGACGTTGGTTGTCGTCTTTTTCGTCTGCGGATCATAGTTCGCATGCGCCGACGTGCGAACCCGCTCGCCCAGCACCTTTGCGTACTCGGCCGAACCGATCTCCAGCGCAAACGGCGAACCGAGAACGGCTCTTCCATGCTCGATCCGCAAACCGCCCGCCTCCTCCACCGCACCCAACAGCGGGAGCCCGAGAGCAAGCCCCGCCACCACGATCAACGACTGCATGCAGAATTTCACGTCTCGACTCCTTTCTCCCCCAGACAAGACATTGAACCATCAAGCGGGAGGTATTATAGCACAAAACGTCTACAAACGACGACGCGCAGACGTCATGCGCCATCAGTTGGTCGAATAACTTCCGTAGAGGGTCTGGGTGTCCAAATCGAACGCGAGGATCAGCCCGCCATAATTTCGATACCCATGCCAATAGGCAAGATAATGTCTCGGATATTTGTCGATCTCCGGGAAGAGCCATCCCGCAATCGACGACATGTCCATCTCCGCCGGGTACCTGTCTCCGTCGACAATCTCGACATTGACGTTGCGAAAGACATTGGTCGAGAGCGAATAGCCCCGCTCTGCGGCAAAAGACCGGAAATCGGCTTCGGACACATGACAGCGGAACTGGACATGGCCGAGCGGAAGCAATCCACCGGCGTGCCCCTTGAGACGGATCGCCGTCGACGTCGACGGAATCATGCTCTCCAGTTTGAAATGAGACGCCAATCCACCCTTCTGGACCTCCGCATAGGTCGCATGTTCCTCGTCCACCATGCCTGTCCCCGAAATCGAATAGGAGACGGTACCGACGAACATTACGAGTCCGAGCAGGACTCCACAGAAAAGGAGAATCCCGACACTGCCGAAGATCCCCGCATAGACCACGCGTCCGCGTGTTGGCGGCGTGTTCGACCGCAGCGGACGAACAAGTCCTTTGACAACCGCGAATGGAACGCATACGGCAACCAGCAAGATGGCAATGGTACTCATGAATGCGGGCGGCAGAATCCCATTTCTGGACAAGAACTCCAGGAAGACACATGCAAGAGCCGCAACCGCGACATGCGCGACATCACGGAAGACCGTGTACCATCTTCTCGGCATCTCCATATCTAATCCTCCACGTTGAGTACATTCGTGTCCATGGGAATCATCCATCCATCGACATATCTCGCCGCCGCCGCGTGCAGGGATTCAAGCTGCTTGACGACACGGTACTTGTCCCGCGGGTAATGCGTCCAGGCTCCGCACGTGGGGCACGCGTACTCATACGCCTCGGCCTTGGGCGCCATCGTGACATAGCATGTCGCCATCACCAGACCGAAACTGAACTTCGGCTCGGGTGACGCCGCCAGCTTGTCGAGCATCGCGTCGAGTTCGGCACGACAGAAGTCCCGGCCATGCGCCGCCAGGGCGGCCAGCACCGCCATGCCCACTCTCGGTTCCGTCTTCATACCTTCTTCGCCCTCCCCTACACCGCCTCGGGATAGTTGTCAGGCCCCATGCGCAACATCTGGGTCTGCGCCAATGTTCACTTCGTGCCGATGAACACATTCCGATCTATGACATTGTACCCACAGCCCGTCAGATGGCAGGCATTGGTGAACACATTCCACAGAGAAACATCGCCCTCGGATCGGCCACCAGTTCCTTTCCCCGCTGAACCGAAGGTCTCCGGCACCCGCCGCTTTGCAACTTCATCATTCTCACAGTAGAAATTGACGCCGCGAAAGCGATGAGGAAGGTCGTGGTCCACGAAATCCTTCGACACCCGCGAAAGGCGCTGTGCGACCTCGGACATCGTGCATCCATCGAAACACACGTCTGCGGCGGGGACGTGGACCTTTGCCAATGCGCGGGGCGCATAGTTACGGCAGGCATCGCCCACGGATGTTCCCCATTTGCGCTCAAAACGTCCATCACGGGAAGCATGAAAGGAGACGAATCTGTCGTAGAGCTTCCCTTCCGCGTCATAGAAGAGCAATGCCAGCGAAGGAGAGTCGGCGCCAAGCTTCAGCGTGACCCGTGTGTAGCGCGCGCCTCCCAAATCCAGATCCAGACAATTCCAACATCTCTTCTCCTGCGCCTTCAGCAGCGCATCTCGCGTTGGATAACTGCAGTAACGCGCGAGGAGGCGCCCTCTCGCCACAGACCTCTCCAGATCTTTTCTCTGCCGACAATGGCGTAGCTTTGGGTCTTCAAAAACTTTCCGCAGGAAATCGTCAGAGTTGTCGAATCTGCGTTCGATGATCGCCATCAGCGGCTGAACGGATCCACCTTCCTCCGCCAGTCGTACCGCAAACCGCCGATTCCGTTCACGCCACTCCTCCGAAATGTAATCCGACGCATAGAGGGATGCACATCCGGATGCCGCATCCGGATGCCGCTCGATCTGCTCGAACATGTACACGAGGTTCTCTGGCGGCATGGCATTCCACGACTCCCCCGTCGCCCGCGACAATGCATGGAACCGCGGCGAGTTCGTGGATGCAAGTCCCAGATCCGTCTGCTCCAGTTTCCGAAGCGGTCCTTCAAGAACCTCCTGCAAATAGACGTGCGGATAGTCTCGTTCCCGATCACGCTGTCGCTGCTCCTCCTGTTTTCGCTGTTCTTCCAGACGATTTTCCGCCTGCAGCCTCTCCTGTTCTTTCTTCTGTCGCTCCAGCTCTTCCGTCGTCAGCAGAACGTAATCCCGTCCCGGGGAGTTCCAGGGGACCTCGAAGGACTGAAAGGGATGAAATGCCCCTCCCGCGAAGTCGATGGTGATCCGCACGGGATTGCCTCGCCTTCGCAGAACCTTGAACTTGACACGTCCATTCTCATCGGTCCTGTAACGATGGTCGACCTCGACATTCCGCACGGGTCTCCCCGCCGAATCGACGATCCGCATCTCGATGACGGGAACCGTCAGGTCCGCCGGGATGCAGAGGGTATCCCAGATTGGCGAGAAGACACATTGGTCCAACAGCCCGACCGCGACTCCCGTCGGGATGAAGACAATGGGACCGATCACCGTCGGCCACGTCATGAACGCCAGATACCCGAAGCCCTTACCATTATGCTCGTTGAACGCGCGTGTGGACATGTACAGTTCTCCCGTGCGGGGGAGCACACCATGGTCACGATTCGTGGCGCATCCATCACAAAGGCCTAGACACAGCGCCATGAGGACAAGCGTCCCCATGCATCGATCAAGTCTTCGCATTGACCTCCTCTCTCTCGGTTCCACAATCCCTCTCCGCCATCCACCTTTGCCATGTACCCACAACGAACACCAGGACGAGCGTCTTCATTTCGCGAACACGTAGAGACGGATGGAGTCTGCGGCAAGCGGACCGCCTACCGACGCCGTCCCCGGCGCGGCGATCTTCGTGGGAGCGCCGAGACCTTCGATCTTAACGTCTACTGGCTTCTCGGACGTGTTCCATGCGATCACGGCGCTCGTGCCATCCGCCGCCACGAAGCGCTTGGCGATGACGGACGCGTTCGCACACGTAAAGCCTTCGTTGTCCACGAAACGGCCCTTCAGCAGAAACTTCACGGTGTTCCCGGCAAACGAGAACATCGTGAATTTCCCCTTCGAGGAAAGTATCGCGGTATCTGGAACATTCGTCTTCACTGGCGGAATTATACCACAAATCCACCGAAGCCATGCACCTTGTCGAAGTCCCCGAACACAGGCCTGACCCCGTATCCCCCGCGGACAGAGACCCCATGACCTCGCCTTCGCCCGCCCGTCGAAACCATATTCGGCGCAAGCGCGGCGGATGACGCGCGGAACCAGCCATGTTCGCTACATCTCGCGCAGAAAAACAGCAAAAGATCACTTCACAATCAAGAAGGCCAGCGCGACGAACGCCGCAGAGAAAACAAGCACTGCAAGGACAGCGCCCAATATACGCTTTTTGAGTCGCCGAGTCTTGAGGCGCTGCACAAACTCGCGGATTTCGGCATCCTGGGTCTCGAAGGACAGCGTATTGTTCGCCGGCGCCGAAACAAATGCAGCGTAGTCGAAGTCCTGAGCTTGTGCAGCGGCTCGGCTTTGGCGCTCAGCCTCAAGCTTTGCCACATCGTAGCCGAATTTCGCCAGCGTGCCGAGCAGTTTCGCGACGGATCCAATGCGCTTCGCGGGATCCTTGGCGCACATCAGCTGCAGGAGCGCAGAAATCTGCACGGGAACCGAAGGCGCAAATTCCCTGATATCGGGAAGCGGCTCCGGGGAAAGCAAGAAGTCGAGAGTGTCCTTCGTTCGCGGTCGGGCATACGGATGTCTGCCAGCAAGGAGCTCGAAAAGCACCACGCCCAGCGAATAGACATCCGCCCTTTCGTCGACGGCGCTGGAATCGATGGCCTGCTCGGGGGATATGTAGTTGGGCGTCCCGAAAACGGTCTTCTGCATCGTACGCAGCGAGTCGGTGCCTCGCGCCTTGGCGACCCCGAGGTCGACGAGCTTCACGGTTCCGTCGCCGGTGATCATGATGTTCTCTGGCTTGATGTCGCGATGGACAACGCTGAAGGACTCTCCGGCGGCAAGGGCTCCCGCCACGCATGCGATTATGCGGACCGCTTCGTGGTGGTCCATCGCCCCGCCAAACGCGATCGCAGTGCGCAGGTCGCTGCCCTGCACGTAGTCCATGACAAGGTAGTATACGTCTTTGGTCCCATCATGACCAACGTCGTGCACCGACACAAGATTCGGATGTCGGACGCTCATCGCGATCTTCGCCTCGCGAAGAAAGCGCTTTACATACTCGGGCTTGTCCTTGGCAGCCTGTGGATATAGGACCTTGATTGCGCAGTCCCCTCCGTTCGGGACGTGCGCCAGGTAAACCTCGCCGAGGCCGCCCTTGCCGAGGAGCTTCACGATCGTGTAGCCGCGGAACGACTCCCCTGCCGAAAAAATAGTAGCTGTGTCTGCCATGTCGGTGAGTCCTTACTTGATGTATCGTATCCTCCTCGCGTCGGCACCTGCGCCCAGGGGCCACTTCGCCGGCAGGTCCGTGGAGCCGGGACCGTTCCAGCCCTTCGAACCGCGCGGCACAAGCGTGACAAGGTCGGGATTGGAGTCTTTGTAGAACGTTGGATCGATCTGCGGCGCGTCGCCACTCAGGAAGCGCACGGCTTTTAGATTTGGGCACCGTCCTAGGATATAGTCGCCCTGGAACTCGGGCACATTCGCGAACGTCACGGATTCTAGCGCTGCGCATTCGCCGAATGCATAGCGGCGGACCAGCTTAAGCGACTTGCCAAGGGATATCCTCTTCAAACTATTGCAATGAGCAAATACCGCCGCGCCAATTATCTCAACCGTATCAGGAATCTTGATATCGTCCAACTCTGGGTCGCCGTCGAATATCGACCAGTCGTCAAGCCATTTCAGAAGACGCGGAAGAACAACCTTCTTCAGCTTCGGCGTTTCCGAAAAAGCCCTTCCCCCTATCAAGGCGTCATCTCCCTTGAACTCGACGCTCTCCAGATTCCGGCAGCCTCCCCAGGCAAACCGCCCCACGCATCGCACGGTATCTGGTATGACGACACTCCTTATCCTCGAATACTGGAATGCACTCTCCTGTATCTGCTCTATCCCGTCTGGAATCTTGAAGGAGGTGCGCTCTCGCGGACAGAACACGACTGCTCTCATCTGCTTGTCGTAGATTACTCCATCTTTGGAAAACAAGACTGGGTTGTCCTTTGAAACACTGACTTTGGTTAGGTCTCTGCAGTTTTCGAACGCACCCATTCCACCGTGAAGCAACCTGACGTTTTTCAGATCCACTGATTCAAGGGCCGTCGAGCAAAACGCCTCGCATCCAATGAATTCTAGAGAATCAGGCAACGTCACGCTTTTGAGCTTCCCGCATCCGATGAACGCGCAAGGCCTCACCATGTGGATTCCTTCGCAGATATTCACTTTCGTCAGCTCGCCACAATCCCGGAATGCGCTGTTGGCGATCTCCCTTATGCTAAAGCCGCCCAGCTCGGAAGGAATCTCCAGAGCGCCGAACGGGCGAGGGCTGAGAGCGACATTCGAGCCGTCGCCTATCTGCGCGACGCCGTTTTCGATCTTGACCGTCCAGGTTCCAGCACCTGTGGAAACCTTGTGGATCCCATCAGACTGACGTCTAGCATTTCTTTCCACTTTACCACCGCATTCGATCATGATTCCGCAGTCGATGTAGCCAACACTGCCGAAATTGATTGCCTCAATGCAAAGCACATTGTCGCCAGGACTCAATGCGGAGGCAAAATGCTCCAGCGGGATTTCATGCGGCATCCAATACGAACGACTGAAATACCAGGAATATACTTTCTTGCCGTTGAGATAGATCCGTGCGGCGTCGTCGACGAACATATCCGCCACAACGCGCGAAATGTTTCCTGCATCTCCGTTCCATTTGAAATGCCGTCGCAGAAACAGATTTTCGCTTCTCCAGTCCGACATTATGTGGGCGAATCGCAAAAAGTCACACTGGTAGGTCCTGAACCCAAAGCCACTCCTTCCACGTTTCCAGTTTGAATCGTCAAAGTCGCGGTTTTTCCAGCCATCCTGCCACTCGAACGAATACGCCCACGCCTTCGGGTCGGGATCGAGCCGAGGGACCAATACGACGGTCGCTCTTGCCTTGCCAGCCGAAGACGGCATCAACGCACTGCCTTTCGCGTCCGGCTTGACGGATTGAGGCGATGCCTGCGTTTCTTCGGAGATCCGCCTTTGTTTGAGAAAGCACGCCAGTTCCCTTGGTCTCTGTGTGCGGAAAACCGTCACGCCGTCGTTGATTGCCTTGGTCCACCCGACAGCGTCGTCCGTCCTGCCCGCTTCGCCTGGATCCCATCCAAAATATGAAACTATGTGTTGCGGAATACCTGCGACACCAATCTTTTTAAGATCCCAGCTTCGGCTCCATACAGAACATTCCGGCACTACTGCCGCCCATTCGCGATATCTGTCAGGACCGACCATGGTCTGCAACTCGCCGGAAAGCAGTCTGCGCCACAACTCTTCGCCGATGACTTCTCGCGTCGTAGCGGGATCGTCTCCCCGCATCTCCAGAATCACCGATTCCCATGCGCCAAGTCGGTTCAAGAGCTCGACGAGAGCGCTAAAGACGGACTTGGCACTGCCCGTTTGATACCAGGGTTTGAACAATACTTTATTCCTACCCTGCCGCAGCAGTTCCTCGAAAGGGACGAACTTCGCGTCCGTATAATCATTTCCGTGCTTGACTTTCAGTTTTCGCAATTGCTCTGCGGTATATTCGCTCACATGGCCATGCCCGTCTGAAATGCTTTGGATGTCCCAGGGTCTCACTGCAAAAAGGACGCCGTCCTTGGTAAGCCCAAGTCGAACCCAGATGATTTCCGCGCCGTCGGCAATGTATTCCTTTATACGTTCAAGCGTACACGGTGGCGTTTTAAGCGAGCCATTGTTCATATCGTGAACAGCTTCCACGAATACCCGCCTTCTGTCCCTTGCGCGGTAGGCGGCATGAAGTGCGCTTCGCGAGACGTAGACAGAATCTGGCATCGTGGCATTTTCGGACGCACGTTCGACGTCGTTGGTGACAAGCTTCGTCCGCTCGACGACGTTTGTGACGACTAGAGGCGTATCGCGCACGACTCTTTCAATTGTGTTCGTGACGACCATCGGCCTCGTGACATCCTTGCCGTCCTTTTTTGGCGCATTGAGACTGCGGGCGCCGAAGAAAACTGCCGCCCAAAGCGCCGCGACACCCAAGGCCGTAACGACCCATTTCGCAACGCCACCGACGTTCACGCCTTCGCCACTGCGGGACATGGCGTCACCACCACGCTGCACAGGACCTTTCCGCGGTGGCGCAGACATCTTCTTGTCCTGTTTCACGATAAGTCTGCCTGTCGCGGCATCGAAAAGAAGGCGAGCGACCTCCATGGCGCTAGCGGGACGCGCCTCTGGCTTCACTGCGACCATCTTCGAAAGGACGTACGAAACAGCCACCGACACCTCCGGCCTCACGGTGCGCACGTCCGGAAGCTCCTCACCCTGTATGGCCTTGGCGAGGAGCTGCACTATTGTCGATGTGTCGTTTGGGCGGCGGCCGGTCAGCATTTCATATAGCACCATACCGAGCGAATAGATGTCCGCACGCCCGTCTACGTCGTGCGAGTTCATCATCTGCTCGGGCGACATGTATGCCGGCGTGCCGAGTATCATGCCCGTCATCGTGACATTCGTCTCGTCGTCGCTTCCGGTCACCTTTGCGACCCCAAGGTCGGAGAGCTTTGGCGAGCCGTCCGCATCGAACATTATGTTGTCTGGCTTGACGTCGCGATGCACCACTCCCGCCTTGTGAGCCGCATCAAGCGCCGAGGCGATTTTTATCGTGATGTCGATCGCCGTGCGGATGTCGAGCTTGCCCTGCGCCTTTATCTTGTCGGATAGCGAACCACCGGGAACATATTCCATT
>JAUNMP010000063.1 GCA_030537465.1 bacterium | reverse complement strand
TCGCGGCATAGCCCGGATAGTAGTAGGCATAGCCATAGGCGTCATACCACACGTCACCGTACCAGCAGCTGCGGTAATAGGGATGGAGGGCTCCACGACGCCAGCCAACGAGGCTCCCCGGACCAGGACCATGATGGAACCCGGGGCCATACCCCCAGCGATGATGCCCGCCATGGTGGCCCGGACCAGGACCATGATGGAACCCGGGGCCAGGGCCATGATGGGGACCGGGACCAGGACCTCCGTGATGACCACCGGGGCCAGGACCACCCGGACGCGCGAAAGCGACACAGGCACAGCTTGCAATGAGAGCCAAAATCAGTTTCTTGTTGTTCATGTCATGCCTCCTTGTCTTCGTTTACAGTCTGTAAGGCAACCAGAAGTCAGCTTTCTGACAGATTTTCTAGTCCAATCACATCGGATAGTCAAGCGCCTCGGGAATCATCACCGTGGTGAGGCACTTCGCCGCGCGGTCCTTCGCGAGACGCGTGCCGGCGAGCGACTCGTCCAACGCACCGCGCAGCGCGCAATAGGCGGCCTTGTCCTCGGCCGTCGCCGCGCTGAAGCCATACACCACACCCGTACAGATCTTCACAGCCTCGCCCACCACGTCCGCGACGACCGTGCCAAGCAGATCATTGAACGTGTTGAGGTAACCTTCCAGTTCGGGACCGACCACCGGATGATCCGCGCCATTCTGGGCGAGGAACTTGATGTCCGCATGGAAGCTCTTCGCCGCCATGAGACCGGCAAGGGCGTCCGCGAGCGGGAAGACGACACCATGACGCTGCGAGGCACCGAGCTTCTTGCCGTTCGGATCCTTCGCCGTCTTCGCGAACGTCTGCGTCCAGGACCAGAGGCGAAGTCCGGCGGCCAGCGCGTTTGCGCCGTTCTCGGCCGCACACGGGCACGCATCGAGCTCCTTCGCCCACGCCTCGACCTGCGCGAGGAAGACGGGGTTGGACATCGTCTCGCTGATCTGGCGGCGCTGGACGGCTTCTGGACCCTCGTAGGTCGCGTCAAGCTGCATGTCGGTCCACTTGTAGAACAGGAACCCAGGGCAATCCTCGGTGATGCCGTAGCCACCCATGAGCGTCACGGCCTGGCGCATCACATCCGCACCGTGGCCCGTGTTCCAGAGCTTGCAGCTCGGGCAGAGGATGTTGCAGATGGCCTGGAGGTAGACATAGCGCACCGTTACATCCTCGTCATCAAGCGGATTCTTCCCCTCGCCGAGCAGCTGGACGGCCTTCTCCATCGGTGCCTTCATGTTCTTGAGCATCTCGCGACCCTTGCCAAGCTTGGCTTTGGCCTCGTCCTGGATGAGTTCAAGCGCGTCGAAGCAACGGGAGATGTCAAAACCCAGCGAGCTCGCCGCCTCGGCAGTGGCCCACACGTCGGCGAGACGCTCCGTGACGTCTTCCTTCATCTGAAGTCCCTGCTGGTAACGAGGCGACGTCTCCTCCACGCCCGCGGCACCGCGGAAGCGCGTACGCTGGTAGCGGATCACGGGTTCGATAGCACTCATCAAGGAGCCGGCACCCATCACGCCCACGCCCACGCGCGTCTTTGAGAAGACCTGCGCGATGATTTCACTGTGGCCGAGCTTCGGGACGACCTTGCCGTCCACGATGTCATAGCCGCCGATGATGCGGGAGGCGGGCACCACGACGTCGATCACGGGATCGCCCGTGTTCGAAAGCTGATGAACGCACTTGAGGGTCTGGGCGCCACGGTCGAACTTGCCCGGATCGGTCGCCTCGACGACGACCATGCAGGACCCCTTGATGCGGTCGTCACCCGAGTTGACGGCGATTGTCACATAGTCGGCGATTGCAATGTTGGTGATGAAACGCCCACGCTTCTCGACGCGGATCATCGGTTCCTGGCCGTCCTTCCATTCGGCGATCGAGACACGTCCGCAGAGGACTCCCGTATCGACACCCACATAGGGAAGCGGCTCGGTGAGTGCGAAGGAACCGCGCCAGGTCTTGCCACTTTCGTTGCCAGGAGCACAGAGCGTCATGTAGCGCTTCTTCTGCTCGGGAGTTCCTAGCTCGGCGATGGGACCCATTGCGAGCGCGTTCACGAACGAACTCGTCGCCGCGCCGTTGTCCACCCATGCGGCCTCATACGTCAACATCGACTCGGCGAGGTTGCGCGGACCCTCGAAGAGACCACCGCAGTCCGCATTCAATGTCGCCGCCGTCACACCACTCGCATCAAAGGCGTCAAACATGGACTGCTTCTCGGGCGTCCACTCGTGGGTCTTGCGCTGTCCATCCGCGACCAGCTTCGCGATGAGTCCACGCGCCACGCTGCGTGCGCCGGCAACGGCCATCTGGATGTCATAGCGTTCGGCAATACGCCACATGATTTGGCGCACTTCGTCGCCGGGCAGCATCTTCATTGTTGGACGTTCTGTATCCATTCGTCAACTCCTTTGGATCGTTCCAAGTTCCAGGTTTAAAGTTTCAGGTTGAAGGTTGAAAGTTAAGGGGGGGGGACAGAACGGGTGTCACTTGATGTCGGTGATCTGAGCGCCCTTGAACATGCCCATGAATTCATTGAGCTTCTTGTCATCCATCAGCTTCCGCTGCTCCTCGGCCGTCAACACGTGCTTCGGCGCCTCCTCTGCGGGTGCCGGGGTGGCGACAGGTGCCGCGGTCGGGGCCGCAGGTCGCACTGGAGGCGACGCGGGCGGAGCGGCTGCAGGCACCGAAGACGGAGCGGAGACGGGAACCGACACGGCAGAGGCCGAAGCGGACACGGGACCCTTCAACGCCCGCACGGCACGCATCAGCTCCTCGATGCTTGCCACGGTGGCGATGCGCGAGGCCCGGATGAGCGTCATTTCGATGAGCGTGCGCACGCTGAGCACATAGCGGAGCTTGTCCTCCATCTCGGCGAGCTGGTCGGCAACGCGGAAAATGCGCTCGGGGGGGCACAGCTTGGCCTGTTCCGACAGCGTCTTGATCTGGTCGGGCGTTGCCTCAAGGCCATTCTCGGCGGCACCAAGCGTCTGATAGACGAGCAGATTTCGGAAATGCTGCATCAGCTCGCCCGCGAGGCGCCTCATGTTCTTTCCGGCGGAGTCGAAGGTCTCGACGGATCTGAGAATGGTCGCAGCATCTCCCTTCAGGATTGCGCCCGCGAGATCCTCGAGCGCCTTGCGCGAGACGAGGCCGAAGACGCCCAGAGCATCCTCTTCCGTGATCCTGTCACCCGTGAACGCGATAAGCTGATCAAGGGAACTGAGCGCATCGCGCATGCCACCCTCGGCGCCGCGGGCAATGGCGAGCAACGCGTCCTCATCGGCATTGATCTTCTCCTGCTCGCAGATATACCGCAACCGCGACACGATCTGATGCGTCTGGATACGGCGCAGATCAAACCGCTGGCACCGGGAGATGATCGTCGCGAGGAGCTTGTCGCCCTCGGTGGTTGCGAAGATGAACTTCACGTAGGGCGGCGGTTCCTCAAGGGTCTTGAGGAGAGCGTTCCAGGCCGCGCCCGTGAGCATATGGCATTCGTCGACGATGAAGATCTTGAATCTGGACGCGACCGGCTTGAACTGCACGGCGTCCATGATCGGCTTGACGTCCTCGACCTTGTTATGGGAAGCCGCGTCGAGCTCGGTGACGTCGATGGAACGCCCAGCCGCGATCTGCCGGCAGTTCTCGCATTCCCCGCAGGGTTCAACGCCCTTCGGATTCGTGCAGTTGAGCGCCTTCGCGAGAATGCGCGAGGTGGTCGTCTTTCCGATGCCGCGGGGGCCGATGAACAGATAGGCGTTCGCGATGCGTCCGCTCTCGATGGCATTCCGCAGCGTCCGCACGACGTGCTCCTGGCCGACGACGTCGTTGAACGTCATCGGACGGTATTTCAGCGGAAGCGCAATGTGCGTGGTCTCTTGCATGGTCACTTCTGTCCAAAGTCCGGTTCACGACGTCCCTGGAAGTTTGTACGATTGTGCTTCGCCTTCTTGGCGTTGGCAGGATGCACGAACTTCTTCTCCTTCTTGGGCTGACCCCAGAAGCGAGCGCCCGGATGGCGGGCAACGCCCTTCTTGTTGCGCTCGCCGCCGCGGATCCACGGCGCCTGGGGAATGCCCTGGTTCTGCTTGCCGGCCTGGCGCTCCGCGGCCTCGGAGTGGAACGGCTGGTCGCGATCGACAGGGACCGTCTTCTTGATGTAGCGTTCCACGGCCTTGAGAAGGCCACGCTCCTCGGGGGCGACGAAGGAGATCGCCGCGCCGCTCTCGCCGGCGCGGGCCGTGCGGCCGATGCGGTGCACGTAGCTCTCGGTCTCGACGGGGAGCTCCATGTTCACGACGAGGTCGACGTCGGGAACGTCAATGCCGCGGCTCGCGATATCCGTCGCCACCAGTACGCGCGTCTTGCCTTCCTTGAAGGTCTGGAGCGCGCGCGTACGCTGGTTCTGCGTCTTGTCCGAATGGATGGCGGCAACGGTGATCTCCACCTTCCGCAGCTTGCGCTCCACGCGATCGGCGCCATGGCGCGTCCGCGCAAAGACGATCACGCGATACCACTCGGGATGATTCTGAAGCAGATGGACAAGCAGATTGTCCTTGTTCCCCTTGTCCACGAACATGCACTTCTGGTTGATGCGCTCGACGGTGGGCGTCTCGGGGGAGATCATGATCTGCACGGGGTCGTGCACAAGTTCGCCGGCGAGCTTGAGAATTTCGGGCGAAAGCGTCGCCGAGAAGAAAAGCGACTGGCGGGCTTTACCATTCACGCCGTTGCCGCTCGCGCCGGCCGCGACCTTGTTCGGAGGAAGCTTCGAGATGATGCGCTTGATGTCTGGCAGGAAGCCCATATCCAACATGCGGTCCGCCTCGTCGAGCACGAAGAGTTCGACCTTGTCGAGGAACACCACGCCCTGCGTCATGAGGTCAATGAGGCGGCCAGGGGTCGCGATGACCGTCTCGGCGCCCTTCTGAAGCGCCTTGACCTGAGGGAACTGCGATACGCCGCCGAAGACCACAGCAAAGGGGAGCCCCGTGTACTTCGAGTACTTGGCGACATTCTCAGCCGTCTGCGCGGCCAATTCGCGCGTCGGGGAAAGGACGAGCGCTCGCGGATGGCCTGCCTGGCCGGACTGCTCAACCTTCGCCGCGGGGGACTGCAGCAGACGGTGCAGAATCGGAAGCATGAACGCCGCCGTCTTGCCAGTGCCAGTCTGGGCACAGCCGATGAGGTCACGGCCCTCGAGCAAGAAGGGAATCGCCTTTTCCTGGATTGGAGTGGGGACCGAATAACCGACTTCGCCGATGGCATGCTGGAGACGCAGGTCGAGCTTCCCGAAGACATTCGCTTCGTAGACAGCAGGAGGCGGAGTCTGCGGAAGCTCGGGCACCTTTACTTCGTCATGCTCGGCGAGTCCGGGATGACGACCATCGCCGCCCCTGGCGTGCCGCTTTTTACGCCGATTGAAGAACGCGGGCTTGCCGCTTCTGAAGTCCTTGCCGCCGATTGGATAATGGAACTCGCCCATGATGTCAGATCACTTCCTTGATATAGGTTTCCTTCAGCGCCCCCCAGAGCACCACGCAGAACGCGGAAAGCGGAATGGCGAGCAGCAGGCCCAGCATCGAGTTGAAGACCACGCCCCAGAAGATGAAGCTGAAGATGACGCCCGCATAGCCAAGCCCGGTCTTCTCGCCCTGGATATTCGGCGTGATGAGGTATCCGTCAAGGATCTGACCGGACAGCCAGACGGCAATCACGAGAGCCAGGCGGAGCACAGATCCTCCATCGCCGAAATACGCAATCGGCAGAGCGATTGGCAGACACGTCACCGTGCCCAGCAGCGGAACGAGGTTGAGAGCCCCCAGCAGAAACCCGATCACAAAGCCATACGGCAACCCAACAAGCATGAACCCCAAT
Organism: bacterium; assembly: GCA_030537465.1. Classification (GTDB taxonomy): domain Bacteria; phylum Verrucomicrobiota; class Kiritimatiellia; order RFP12; family UBA1067; genus RUG572. The sequence goes on along the minus strand of JAUNMP010000063.1, from coordinate 15,963 downwards.
CCGTAGAGCACGCCTTCAATCAGGCAGATGATCACCTGGCGCTGGAAGAAACTCACCAGGATGTCCAGGAACGCGTCGATCTGCTTTGCGACGAACACGCGCGTATCCTCCTTCAGGAACGGCAGCTGCTCCACATAGTCGGCCCCCGTCATCGCGGGACGCATGAGGAAGAAGACGAAGAACAGCAGCGCGAGCAGGAACGTACCCACTCCCGAGAGGGATTTGAGCACTCCGAAGCCCGCCTTCATCGCATCCGCGCCATATTCGCTGCCCAGCGTGGAGACGATCTCGTGGGAAAACTTCGCCGGGTCCGTCAGGAGCATCAGCAAGAGATCGTCCGGCTTCGCCCCGAATTGCGCCAGCAGTGTCTGGGCATTCGGATAATGCACATTCACCCATTCACTGAAACGAGCCGAAATCGTCGGTGCGGCCCGCACAAGATGCGTCACCTGGTCCACCACGAACGCGCCTCCAAACCAGCAGAGCACTCCGAGCGGGACCAATACGCTCGCCAGCATCAGCATCAGCGCGAGCGAGGGGTTGTGCACCCTCTTGTGAAAGAATTCGTAGTAGGGTTTGAAGAACATGGCGAGGAAAATTCCGAGGACCACGGGCACCAATGCCGAGGAGACGAACGAGAGGCACTTCAGAATTCCCCACCCGATCAGGATCACAAAACTCAACACCACCGCGAAGGCGAATACCGTGACGCCGGCCGCTATGGTCTTCTTCTGACTAGGGGTAAAATCAATCATGATGATATTGTAGCAAAAAACCGCCCCTTGCGGGACGGTCTTCTGCGCATTCCGGGCCTCGTGCCAGCAGTCCGTGCTAGGAATCACGGAGGGAGCCTCGGCCCTTATGCATTTAAGATTTTCCGATTACTCGGCGCTCGGACGGACCTTGCCTTCCTTGATGCGCTTCTCGATGACGGTCTTCGCAATCGAAGCCGGAACGGCCTCGTACTGCTTGAAGATCATCGTGAACGTGCCGCGGCCCTGCGTGACCGTGCGGATCGCGTTGGAGTAGCCGAACATCTCGCCCAGCGGGACGGTCGCCTTGATGCTCTTCATGCCGCCACGCTCGTCCATGCCCTCGACACGGCCACGACGCTGGTTGATGGACCCGTTCGCCGCACCCATGTACTGCTCGGGCACCACGACCTCGACGTCCATCATCGGTTCGAGCAGCTGCGGCTTCGCCTTGAGGAAGCCCTGCTTGAAGCACTGCATCGCGCAGGTGATGAACGCGAATTCGTTCGAGTCGACTTCATGGTAGGAACCGAAGTACACCGTGGCCTTGCAGTTCACGACCGGGAAGCCGGCCAGAGGACCAGACTCGAGCGCCTTGCGGACGCCCTTTTCGACCGCCGGGATGTATTCCGTCGGAATCACGCCGCCCTTGACCTCGTTGACGAACTCGAATTCCTTGCCAGGTTCCTGGGGCTCGAGCTTGAGGCACACATGGGCGTACTGACCACGACCACCGGACTGCTTGACGTGCTTGTACTCGCTCTCGACCGTCTGCGTGAGCGTCTCACGATAGGCGACCTGCGGGGCGCCGACGTCGCACGCGACGTTGAATTCGCGCTTGAGACGGTCGACGATGACTTCGAGGTAGAGCTCGCCCATGCCGGCGATGATCGTCTCGGAGGTCTCCTGATCGAAGGTGACGACGAAGGTCGGGTCTTCCATCGCGAGGGCGTGGAGCGCGACGCCGAGCTTTTCGTTGTCCTGACGGGACTGCGGCTTGACGGCAACCGAGATGACCGGCGCCGGGAAGTCGATGGACTCAAGCGTGATCGGGTGGTCGGGATCGCAGAGCGTATCGCCCGTGCGCGTCTCGGTGAGACCGACGCACGCGACGATGTCGCCGGCGTGCGCCTCGTCCAGAGGCTCCTGCTTGGCGGCATGCATGCGGAAGAGACGGGAAATGCGCTGCTCGCGGTTGATCGTGGAGTCGAGGAGCTCGGCACCAAGCTTCAACGTGCCCGAGTAGACACGCACGAAGGTGATCTTGCCGCCGGACTTGGGATCCGTCATGATCTTGAACGCAAGGCCGCAGAACGGCTCGTTGTCGCTCGGCTCGCGCTTCTGCGTCTCGTCGTCGGCGGAGACCGCCGCGCCCGCGTCGAGCGGGGACGGGAGATACTCGCACACGCCGTCGAGCAGCTGCTGCACGCCCTTGTCCTTGAACGCGCTGCCGCAGAACGCCGGGGTAATCGTACGGGCGATGCAGCCCTTGCGGATCGCCTTCTTGACCTCATCCATCGTGAGCTCCTCGCCCGCGAAGAACTTCTCCATGAGGGCGTCGTCCTGCTCGGCCGCGCTCTCGATCATCTTCTGGCGGTACTCCTGGGCCTTCTCGAGCATGTCGGCCGGAATCTCCTCTTCCGTGACCGTCTTGCCGAGGGTCTTCATATCATAGCGGAGGGCCTTCATCGAGATGAGGTCGACGATGCCGCTGAACGTCTCGCCGGCGCCGATCGGGAGCACCATCGGGACGGGATTCGCGTTGAGCTGGCTCTTCATCTGGTCCATCACGGCATAGAAGTTCGCGCCGACGCGGTCCATCTTGTTGACGAACGCGATCTTCGGCACCTTGTACTTCTCGGACTGGCGCCACACCTGCTCGGACTGCGGCTGCACGCCACCGACCGCGCAGTACAGCGCGACCGCGCCATCAAGCACGCGGAGCGAACGCTCGACTTCGGCCGTGAAGTCCACGTGGCCGGGGGTATCGATCAGGGAGAGGCGGTAGTTGCCCCACATCACGCACGTGGCAGCGGACTGAATCGTGATGCCGCGCTCCTGCTCCTGCACCATGAAGTCCATCGTCGCGGCGCCTTCATGCACCTCGCCGATCTTGTAGTTCTTGCCCGAATAGTAAAGGATACGCTCGGACGTCGTCGTCTTGCCGCCGTCGATGTGGGCCATGATGCCGAAGTTGCGCACATGGTCAAGCGGGAAGGTTTTAGCTGCCATTTCTGTCTACTCCTGGTGTGTTCAAAAAAGTGAGTGAATAGTTTATCTTTTTTATTGGGCGGAAAGCAAGGGGGAAATTTGGAAAAATGAAGAATGGGAAGTGAAAAGTGAAAATGGTAGAGGAAGCTCTATCGAGTTCTGTAAACTGAAGTCTGAAGATTGAAAATTGAAGATTCGCGTCAGCGTAATATGGCGCTCGCATAGCGGTCGTGGCCCGCGTAGTCCTGCTCGATGCGGATGTCGTTGAACCCCGCATCGAAGAAGAGCTTCCGCAGGGACTCGCCCTGGCCATCGCCGATTTCGAAGAAGACGCCGCCACCCGGTTTGAGGACGTTGAGCGCGTCCCCCACCAGTCGCTCGTAGAAGTCCAGCCCCGACACGCCGCCGTCTAGGGCGTTCATCGGCTCCCACTCGCGGATGCGCGGATCGAGCCCCGCACAGTCCGCCGTGGCGATGTAGGGTGGATTCGACACCAGCACGTCGATGGTCTCCGGCTCGTCGAAGTCGTCCAGGCCATCCGCGACCTCGAACTTCACGCGGTCTCCAAGTCCGCACCGGACGGCGTTCTCGCGCGCCAGCGCCACGGCGTCCGCCGAGATGTCGATGCCCAGAAACGCCGCGTCCCCCGTGAATTCCTTTGCCAGCGAGAGAAGAATGCAGCCCGACCCCGTGCCAACGTCGACGACAAGTGGAGCCTGCACCGTGGAATCAAGGGTTCGGAGGAACTTCAGGACACGCGTCACAAGCTCCTCGGTCTCAGGACGCGGAATCAGCGCCCGCCTATCGCAGGTCAGCGTCAACGAACGGAAGTCCCACTCGCCCAGCACATACTGGATGGGCTCCCCCTTCACGAGCCGCGCCATCCCGCGACGCATTGCCTCAAGGTACTTCTCCGACGGCGTCTCGGCGAGACGCGGAGAAAGAAAGCCGCGGCCGCAGTTCAGCAGCCGCGCCACCAGGAGCTCCGCCGCGACCTGCGCGTCCGGAACGCCCTTGCCCGCGAGATATTCCCCGCCGAGCGCGAGGATTTCACCCCAGGTCTTCACCGTCAGAACGGAAGATCGTCGGGGTCGCCGGCGGCAGGAGCCTCCATCGCGGGGGCTTCGGCGGGGGCGGGAATCGGCTCGGTGGAGGAACCATCGGCGTTGAGGACGTCGATCTTCCAGCCCGTGAGATCCGTGAAATAGCGCGTGCCGTTCGGTCCATCCCAACGGCGCCCGTCGATCGTGAAGGCGACCTTGACGCGGTCGCCCTTCTTCACCGCGTCGCACAGCGCACAACGGTCCTTCTTGAAGGTGAACAGCACGGGGTTCGGATATTTGTTCATGGAATCGACGTCGTTGCCGACGACGAGGTCGCGCTTCGTGAAGCCGTTCGCACCAAAGGACTTCGTCTCGCCCACCAGTTCGACGACGCCCGTGTAGTCATATGTAGTCATCTCTTCTTCGCTCCTTTGTCCTGACAAGCTGAATTCTATCAAATCGGCCCCGCCGCCGCAAGGTGCGGCGTGGGGCCGGAATGAGACCGCTAAGCCTCAAATCGCCAGATCACTTCACGCGGCCCGTGTAGGCGTCGACGCCGGAATTGTCGATCTTCGCATTGAAGAAGGCGTCCGCCGCCTTCGCACGCGCGCCGTCCCAGGGGCGCGGACCACCGCAAAGCTGCACCGCCCAGAGCTTGAGCTGCTTGCGGTGCCAGTTGACCATGCAGTTCGTGCCCCAGGCGCCGCCGTGGCCGAACCACTGATCGTCGCCGTCCGCCACAGGAGCGGAGAGGCCGAGCGAGTAGCCGCCGAAGTCCTTGCCGTCCGCCGTCTTGCCCTTCGGGCGCGAGGAGACCGCGAGAAGGTTCTTGACCGTCTCCTCCTTCAAGATGCGCACCCCATTCTCTCCAACGCCGAGATTCATCAGCATCTTATAGAACTTCAGCTGATCGGCCGCCGTCGTCCAGAGACCTGCGCCCGCCGAGGCGAACACGTGACGATCGTTGTACGGACGCTGTTGCATCGCGTTCTCGCGACGGTACGTCGCCGGCTTGTCCTTCTGGCAGTCGTACATCTCGATCTGATGCGCGAGCTGCGCGTCGCTCGGCCAGAACCCGGAATCCTTCATCCCGAGCGGCAGCAGAACGCGCTCCTTCAGGAACTCCTCCCACGGCTTGCCCGTGATGACCTCGGTCACCGCCGCGCCGATGTCGATGCCCGTATTGGAGTACTGCACCTTCGTGCCGGGCTCGAAGAGAAGCGGACACGCCGCCGCGATCGCCGCTGTCTGGCGGAGCGGAGCGCCGCCAGACCAGCCGCCGCCCTTGATGTTGCCCTGCTTCGCGCAGATCTCGAACGGGAAGCCGCCCGTGTGGTTCATCACCATGCGCACCGTGAGGACGTTCTTCGCCTTCGTAAGCGTGCGAACGCCGTCCTTCTCGGAGGTCTTCACCCAGAGGTTCGCGAATTCCGGCAGGTACTTCGAGACGGGATCGTCGAGGTTGAGCTTGCCCTCCTCCACGAGGATCGCGATCGTCACGCCGCAGAAACCCTTCGTCTGCGAGCACTGCATGTACGCGTCGTCCATCTTGATCGCGCGCTTCGCCGCCACGTCGGCATAGCCCACGCACGCGACTTCCTCGGCGCCCGGCTTCGAGAAGACGCTGATCGCGCCCGGCAGCTGGCCGTTGTCGACATACGGCTTCAGCGCGTCACGCGCAAAGGTGGTGTCCGCCGAAGCGGTGAAAAGCCCCCCGGCGAGCGTAAAGCCCGCCGCCATCAGAACGAGTGTGTTGAATTTCATGCGGCTATTCTACCACATCCTGGGCGGACGGGCAAACAGCCAAGGCATCCTCAAAGACGATTCATGCCGGACACAAGCGGAATCTCGCGGCCACCCCAGACAAAGGTTCCCGCCGTCCCCGCAGGCAGCGTCACCGAGCCCATCACCTTGTCCCCCTCGAAGCGCAGGTCCGTTTCGACGACGCCGTTCGGATGCGGTGTCTTCGCCTGGATCCGCTTCAACCCCGCGGGCTGCGGCGCCACGCACACCTTCCGGAAGAACGGCGCGGCAGGCGTCACGCCCGCAAAGGCGGTCTGCATGAAGTAGAGCGGACACGCGCTCCAGGCGTGGCAGTCGCTGCGCGCCTCCTGGTCCTGCGTCTCGAAGGCCGTCCGGGCACCCCATGCGACATAGTTCCGCCAATAAGAGAAGCGATCCCGGATGAGGTCGGCGCGCCCGCACTTCGCGTAGGTCTCAAAGAGGTAGTGTGCGAAATAGGAGCTGGTGGGGGAAAGTCCCTCCCCCTTCGCGAGCGCGGTGAAGGCGGATGTGCGCTGCGCGGGCGCGAGGATGTCAGCAAGGATCGCCATGCACTGCGCGTGCTCGCTGAACCGGTCCTTCTTCAGCGTGTCGGCGAGCGCGCCGCGACCCTCGTCCCAGAACCCCGCGACCAGCGCCTTCCCGAGCCGATCGGCTTTCGCACGCCAGTGCTCGGCGAGGGACGCCTCACCGAGTGCGGCGTCCACGGCCGCGGCGCTCTGCAGCGCCAGGAGGTACTGGAGATTGTTGAGCGCGCTCACGCCCTCCCCAGGACTTCCACACGGCGCGACGCCCCCCGCGAATGCTCCGGCGCCACGAACCCAATCCATAAAGGACCACCCGGGGAGATTCTCCAGGAGCCCCTCCGCGTTCTCGTACAGGGCGAGCCCCATCAGCGCGTTCCGCACGCCCGGCATCCGCGCCTTGAGAAACGCGGCGTCGTCGTGCCACATCAGGTAGTCGCGGAACATCATGATCCAGCACATCGTGTAGGTGGCGGACTCCTGGGTGCCGCGCGTGGGGAAGTTCATCCCCACCATGCCGTTGTCCCGCCGGTCGTAGTCGTACACGCTCATCGCGAACCGCGCCATGCGCGGATCGCGCGTCAGGGCATTGAGCACATTCAGCTGGATGCGCGTGTCGCCGGGGTACATCTGCTGTTCGTAGTACGGACAGTCGAAGAGCATCTCGTGCATGCACATCTCCATCGCGCGGCGGCTGACCTTCGCCACTGACGGCATCGCAGGGTCGTCGCAGCCGAAGCTTCCGTCGACCGCCAGCGGATAGCGCGATTCCCCGATCGACAGTCTCTTCACCACGAGCGGCTCCCCTGCTGTCTTCACCCGCAGCTCGCACCAGCGTCCGCAGCGCCACCAGGGCGCAGTGAAGAAGGCGTCCGCGCGTCCATCGCACCGAAACGTGTCGCAGAGCTGCTGCGCCATGTTCTTCCCGTCGAACACGTCGCGGTTTCCCTTCTGGTTTCGCCCCTTCTTCACATGGACGCCATTTCGAAGCGATTCGGCCCACCCCCACGTTACCACGGTCCCCGCGCCACCAGAGACCGCCAATTCAGGATAGGCGCAGTAGTAATCGTCGAGGTCCCAGACAAGGCGCACGTCGGTGTTCGGCGGCACCGTCGCCGTTCCGCCCGCGAGCACCGCGTTGAACTGCTTCACGAACGGCGACGCGGCATCGGCCGCCGCATAGAAGTCGTTCGTTCCGCCCCCGGCACGCGCGGCCTTGAACGTTCCCGGACGCTTCACGTCGTACATCTGGTCAGGACGACCGGACGGAAAGAGCATCCAGCCCTTCGTACGGCCTCCGTAGGGATTGGTCTTCACGCCGCCCCGCACCACAGTCGCCTTTTTCCAGGCATCCGCAGCCGGCTGCTCGCAGGGGAACCCCGTCCCCGTCACCTCGCACTGCGACCCCACGCCAAAAGTTCCGCTCGTGCCGCGGTCGGTCATATGCGTATTCGCAAGCGGCGCGACCTCCCAGGCACCTTTGCCCGTGGTGAGCTTCGCGTCATAGGTCCCCTCTGCCTTGAGGATGAACCCGCCGCGATGCGACAGCTGCGCGAGCGGCGCATGGATGCCGAGCTGCCAGGTCACCGCCTCAAGCAGATGCTCGCCCGGCTCCAGTCCACGAATCTCGTAGCTCTGGTAGTACCAGTGCTCGACGAGTCCGCGATGCGGGCCCCGCGCCACAGCCTTGCCGTCGAGGTAGAGCGTGAAGCGCTCATCCGCGCTGACGTCGAACTTCACAGGCGTTCCATCGGAGACAAAACGATTGCGGAAACGGAAGAAGGCGTCCGACGCCTTCTTCATTCCGAAGCGGACGTTCCACGCGTTGCATTCCGCCTCAACGCCCCAGACGTCATGCCCCGGCATCCAGATCCAGGCCGCCTCGTCGATGTCCTGCACATGACGGATGTTGGTGTCACCGCGCGTGAGCCGAACGGGCCTGAACACGCGCACGCACTCCGCGGACCAGGCCACGAATGAAAGCCCACAGACGACGGCAAGGACAAAACTCTTCTTCATTTCCATTTTCTCCTCTCAACTAGCCCCATTGCAAGACCGTCGTGCAAGTTCCCGCGCCACGTCGGGCACCGCCGCGAGCAACGTCTTTGTGTACTCGCTCTTCGGATGGGCGAAGACCTCGTCCGCCGCCCCCACATCCGCGAACAACCCCTTGTTCATCACGCACACGCGGTCGCAGACATTGCGCACCACGGCGAGGTCGTGCGCGATGAGAATCACCGAGAGGTTCAGGCTGCGACGGAGATCACGCAGCAGGTTGAGGATGCGCGCCTGCACAGAGACGTCGAGAGCCGAGACGGGCTCGTCGGCCACCAGCACGCGCGGCTTCACCGCCAGCGCCCGCGCGAACGACGCGCGCTGGCACTGTCCGCCGGAGAGCTCGCGCGGATACTGATCCAACACCGCCTTTGAGAGCCCTACGATGTCCAGCAGCGACTCGGGCGTCTGCGGCCCCTCCGTCGTCGCGAACCGCAGAGCCTCCTCCAACGCCTGCCGGATCGTCATGCGCGGATTGAGCGAACCGACTGCGTCCTGGAACACCATCTGCACATCGCGGCGATAGGCGCGGCGCTGCACCGCCGAGTACTTCTCGACGTCCTCGCCGCAGAAGAGGATCTCTCCCCCGGAACTCGGCTGCAGTAGCATCAGCGCCTTCGCGATCGTCGACTTTCCGCTGCCGCTCTCGCCGACAATGCCGAGCGTCTCACCCTCGGTGAGCGTAAAGCTCACGCCCTTCACCGCCTCCAGGGGCTTCTCCCCGGGGCGACGGTAGGTCACGTGCAGGTCTTTGACTTCAAATAGGCAATTCATGGGAATGAAAGTTCAAGGTTCAAGGTTCAGGGCTCAAGGGATTGGACGGATTGATTCCACCCTTCGGACCCGCCGAATCCGCAGATCGCGAGCATCCACATGCTTCCACTGGGTTCGTAGACCGCGCCGGGCTGCATCACAAGTTTCTCGGACGGTCTGAACATCGCGTCCGGATGCTGGCTCTTCCCGCCGTTCATCAGGTGGTACATGAACATCGACACCGTCGGGGCGAAGCTGATGCCACCATAGTACGCGCCATCCTTCGCACGGACCCAGGCATCACGCGCCGACGCCTTCCAGAGATTCGGCACACTCTTCGCCGTGGACCCCATCTTGTCCGCCGCGAACGGCGAATACTCGCGGAAATAGAACGCGTTCATCTCGATCGGCTCGCGCCCGATGTTCTTCGCCTGGACGAGATCGCAGAGGAACCACGGCCTGTCCGCGAAGACGGTGATCGCATGCGTCTGCGCGACACCGCGGCTCTTCGAGGACCAGCCCTCACAGGTCACGTACAGCACACCTCGTCCCTTCCCCTCTCGCCAGTCAGCGGCAACGACCCTGCCTGCGTCATGCCAGTTGAGCCCCCCGTCCACACGATCGTTCCACATACCCGTGTATTCGCCGAGCAGGGAGCCGTTCAGCTTTACCGTATCGAACATCCGATCTCCACCAACACGGCCCGCCAGCTCAAGCCCCACCGCGTTGCGGACCACATACCGGTCACCCGTCCGCGTGTAGGTCGCCGTGCCCTTCACGTCCATCCGGTCCAGGAACTCGTCGGCGCTCGCACCCTCCACGGACTTCGGTGCAGGGCGTTCCGGCGGCGTGCCCGCGGCACGCACCGCGCCGAGGTTCCGATGCAGCTTCGCGAACATCCCCGTGATCTCGGGATACGCCTCGCCTCGTTCATTGATGAGTCCGTAGTTGGAATCCTCGGGGAAGGCGTCGCTGATGCCCTCCGGCGGCTCGTCCACCCACATGAAGTAGTCGTACCCCACGAGGAACGGCAGCGAAAGCATCGTCTTCGCGAAAAGCTCCGTCGCCTGCGTGCGAAGCGCCTGCGTCTGGAAGCGCTGGCCCGCGCCGCCCGTGCAGGGAAGCCCCGAGTCGAGCGCGGGGAAGCTCCACTCGGTGATGAGCATCGGACGCTTCACATACCCGTACTGCTGCGTGAACGCCTCCGTGATCCGCTTCGCGTTCCCGCCACGCTCCGTCAGCACCACGTTGCGGTCGAGGTCCGCCCACGGATAGCAGTTGAAGGTCACCACGTCGCAGTACCTGCCCGAGGCCTCCCACACCGCGGGATGCGCACCACCGAGCCCGGCGAATCGCGCGCCCATCACAAGGTGGTTCGGATCGTGGCGGCGGATCGCCTCGCTGGAAATGCGGAAATAGAGGTCCGCCGCGCGCTTCAGGAACGCGAGCTTCACTTCAGCGGATGGCACGCCCGTCACGCCCTTCTCCGCGAGGAACTTCCGCTGCGCGATCTTTGCGCTGTGCGTCTCAGGAAGCTTCGCAACCGCGTCGAAGAGGCCCGTGGCCTGCGCGCCGCGTCCCCACCACGCGAGCTCGTTGTCAATGAAGTAGCCAAAGAGCCAGGGATCGTTTCTGTGCGGCGCGCACTTCCGCCGCGCCTGATAGTCCGCCCACGCGGCGAAGTCGGGGTGAAACACGTTCGGGAAGGCCGAGCACGGACGGTGCTCGTTCGGACAGATGTAATAATCGGGATTGCCGCCATCCCAGCAGAGTCCATCGCCGATCGAGAGGAAGACCGTGTGGATCAGACCGCGATGTTTGAGGTTTCCGTCGCAGCCCGCGCCGAGCAGGTTGAACCCCCACGCCTTCAGGCGCTTCAGGGTGTCCGCCTCCCAGTCCGCCTTGTTCGGAAACTTGACTTTGTTCACCTCGTGGTGATGACTCTTCCCCGAACGCTGGCTGTGATGGCCCCAGTAGGTGACGTGGTCGACGCCGAGGAGAACCGTTCCACGTCCAAGTGGATCGATTACCCACCAGCGTCCGTCCTTCTCGACCACCCGGAAGAAGCCCGTCGCCTTGCCCGTGACACCTGGTACGAAGCTCTCGCTCGCGTAGGGCGGGATCGTAGCTGCGGATTTCGGACGTACCTCGGACCACACTGCGTCGAGCGCGGCAAACGTCCCGCGAAAACCGCCGTTCGCATGCAGCGCGGGACGCCCGCACGTGACGGCCTTCACCGTTCCATCCGGGGCGGACTTGGGATAGGCATAGCCCATCTCCCAGATGACCTCGCCCTTCGCGTTCTTCACGAAGCCGACAATGCCTGACGTGGTGCCCTCGATCGAAATCTCGTATGTCTCGCCAAAGCTCCATCGCGCCGTCTGCCGCTGGCGCGTGACGGCGAGCTTGTCGGCGTGCTGTGCCAGCCAGCAGTCCGCGCGCATCTCCGTCAGCTCGAAGAAGTGCTGCCCCCCGTTCTCCGGGGGAGCCTTCACGAGCGCCGCGTGCCAGTAGTTGTGGTCGTCGTCCACCAGCGCCACGCCAAAGGTGGCCCAGCAGTTCGTGCCAGCCTGCTCTGGCGTGACCTTCGCCGAGATCCGTACCTGCGCGCTGCGCTGCGCGTCGAAGATGGCAAGGCTGTCGGGCCCCGACGGACGAACCGTCCGCATCGCGGCGTCAAAGGTCCAGGTCAACGGATTCGCGTCCCACTTCTCCGGGGAACAGGGCAATGGAGCCGCCAGGGTTGTGAACCCCACGACGAGGCAGAGGACGAGAATGAACTTCTTCATGGCGTCAGTATAGCAAATCAAGGGTTCGGGAACAAAGCGCGGCGGCAAAGGCCTTGTCGTGCGTCGCGACGAGCATGGTCGAAGGCAGGGCGCGGAGGACCTCCGCAAGGCGCATCTTCTCGGCGTCGTCCAGCGCGGCGGTCGGTTCGTCGAGCAGAAGCAGGTCCGGCTCCGCCGCGAGGATTCCCGCCAGCGCCGCACGCTGGCGCTGCCCGCGCGAGAGAGAGGCGACGGGACGGTTCCCCGTTGGAAGCCCCAGCGACGTCAGCAGTTCGTCGACACGCCGGTCGATCTCCTCGCGCGAAAGCCCTCTCCCCTCCAGCGCATGCCCCACGTCCTCCCGCACAGTTGGGAAGAGAAACTGGTCATCAGGGTTCTCGAAGAGCACGCCCAGACGACGACGGACATTTTTAAGGACGCGTCCCTTCGGTTCCTGACCGAACACGGCGACCTCTCCCGTATAGGAGACGAAACCAGCCAGAATCGACAGGAGCGTCGTCTTGCCGCTGCCGTTCCGTCCCGTCAGCGCGATCTTTTCGCCCGCCTGCACATCCAAACTCCGGATTTTCAGCGCCGGTTCCGAGGCTCCCGGATACAGCACCTCCACGTCCCGCATCCGCATGACGGGTCCATTATCCCCCTCGCCTTGAGTTCTACCGCCACGTCCACCCCTACGCAGTTCCAGTGCCCGGGCGAGCATCTCGGCATCACGACTCAGTGCCTCGAACCAACGCAGAACCTGCGCGCTCAACAGCACGACGCCCTCCGGGAGATGCAACCGACGCAGAGCCTTGAGAAACCGGACCTCGCAGACGCCGTCCTGCCGCGTGACCGAGCCGATGAACACGGGGGTGAAAAGCAGCATCAACGCAACGCCCGGCCAGCCAATCAGGAACGCCATCCACGTCAACGCGAGGTGCGGCACACCCTGGAGATTCGGGAACAACCTGACCAGCAGCCAGACGAGTACCGTGTGGAGGCCACGCCCGAAGACCAGCACGACGGCCAGGGCCACGAAGGTCTTCCCCCATCCCATCGGACGCGTTCGTCCCGCACAGGCGCGGATGATGCCGAGCAATCCCGCCTGCACCGCCAGTTCGAGGCTCATCACCGGCGTCATCGGCGGCAGCGGCATCCCCGTCAGGCACATGCTCACGCAGGGGATGAACGCCGCCATGAACACCGCGCAGGGAATCGGCACGAGGAACGCAAGCGTGATGAGCGGCCAGTACATCGGCAGAAACGTCACGCCCGCGAGACCCAAGGCGTGGAACACCATCGGCAGCACGAGCGCAAGCGTGCCGAAGATTCCGCAGTAGGCCAGATTCCGCGCCTTCATGCAGATGGTCTCAGAGTCCGGGAGCCTCAAGTACGTCGATGCCGCTCACGGAACCGCAGCGGTCGGGATCGTCCAGATGCCACACGACCTTGCCCTCCGCATCGAACTCGACGGCCTGCCAGCCCTGATAGGAGTCCTTCGCGCCATGTCCCGTCCAGTGGGCGAGCACCACGTGCCCGTTCTTCAGCTCCTTGGTCTGCGCGTAGAAGAGGCTCTTCTTGCCATTCCCCTCGGGAACGAAGGCGCTGCGGAGGGCCTTGCCGTCCGCGCCGAACCAGACGAGTCCGCCACCGTAGCCGCAGCCGGCGACATAGCCCGTGCCGCCCAGGGCCGGCATCACGTCGAAGAGGTTGCGTCCCTTGGGCTGGCGGAAGTCATCGATGACCTTGCAGACGTTTCCAGACTCAGGCAGCGCCAGACGGGCAAATCCCTTCTCCCAGGAGAGAAGAAGCGTCTTGCCATCACGGTCCCACTGGAGGGACCTGGCATAGAAGAAGCCCTCCCCGCGATAGGTCGCGATGAGCTCACGCGCCTTCGAGAAGCGGCGGAGCAGCACCACCTTCCCGTACTCAGGCGATTTACGCGTAGGGTTGACGGACGCGATGAAGCCGCCGTCGGGCATGTCGCACACCGCCGTGACCTCGTCCAGCGAATCGTGGCGGAACTCGTCGACCACCTTCCGCGTCGCGAGGTCGTAGATTTTGAACCCCTTCCGGCAGACCGCGCGGTAGCGGTTCGCGCCCACGCGCTTCAGGTCCCACATCGGCTTCTCGCCGGGGATGGCGAAGCACTTCGACGAATCGGAGGTGTCGTAGTAGTGGAGCTGCGCGCGGGACTCATCCGCCAGCACCAGCACACGCCGCGCCTGCTCGGCCGAAGCCGCCCACGCGCCCACGGTCAACGCCGCCATCAGGACTACAATCAGATTCTTCATATCCTTCTCCTTCTGAAATTTGTGTGATTATACCATAATCCCAAAGGAGGAGGCCCTACATCGTCGTAGATGCGACGGCTCGTCGCGTCAGACCACCAAGTTCGTGTAGTTGCGGCTTGAGATGCACACTATTGGCGCACACCACTTCGTTTCCTATGCCAATTCAAGACAACCGAGACTTCCAAGACGACAAGGACGGCGCAAGCACTGTCCCGTAGGTCTCGGAAGTCTCGGTTGTCCCGTTCTGCCACTCAATACGAATTATCCAGCGGCATTCGGGCAACTTTCGCGCTCCGTCCCCGTAACCAGGGCGTCTCGCCCCGGCCCCCTCTTCCTAAAAGCTCCAAGCTATAAGCTCCCTACGGCATCTCGACCGAGATCTTGAAGAAGCGGTGGAGGGCATTTGTGGGATATTGCCACTCGCCCGCATCCTCGAGCGCCGTCTTGCCGAGCACCTTGTAGACGCGCGCCGCCTTCAAATCGGGCGACCAGGTCACCGTCGGCGCACCGTCGACCATCTCGATCCGCGCCTCGAACGCGGCGGCGGGATCTTCGGGGTCGAGGCCCGCCACGTAGCAGTCCTCGACCGTCTGTCGTCCGTTCGCCGCCGTCTGCTTCGCCACCGCCTCGTAGACGTCGTATTCGTCCACGGCGTCGCGGCAGTTCGCGAGCAGCCAGGCATAGGGCACGGGGACGACCGTCGTCTGCGTCGCCGTGAAGTCGCTCGTCCAGGCGTAGTCCGCCACCCAGATGCAGTCCTCGCTGCCCTTCTCAACCTCATCCTTCACGTACCGCCAGCAGAGCGTGTGCGATCCCGCGCCCTCGATGCGTGCCGACACGGACTTCCAGCCCGTGACGCCGTCCTGGCGGGCCGCCTCCACGCCGTCGACGAGGAACTCGGCATGGTCCCAGTCGTGGTATTCCTCGTCCTCCTCGCAGGAGGTCTTCCACTGGAAGGAAACCGTGCCCGCACCCATCACCTGCGTCGTCAGTTCGGAAACCTGATCATCCCCAATCGCCCCCGACTTCATCGATTCGCCAAGCGGCGCCGTCGCATCCGTCACGCGTACGAAACCGGCGTCGCCGCCCGTGGTGAAGGCGTGGTCGGACTTGCCCAGCGTGTCGCCGATGCCCCAGACCTTGGAAATCGTCCGCACCGTGATCTCGGAGTTCAGGTAGTCGTCCCGCACGCCGTACGCCTTCACCGTGCAGCTCGCCGGCACGTAGAACGGCCCCGTGTACTTCGTGGAATGCGAATTGGGGTCGCTGCCATTTGTCGTATACCGCACGAGCGCACCCTCGGTCGCACAGGCGATCACGACCTTCGTCTTCGAGCCCGCGAACGACTCCACCGCCGTGATGACAGGCGTCGCCACCGGCACCCACTCGCGCGTCAGGTTCGCCGTGACGACCTGCGAATCGAAAAAGCGGTCGCTGAACACCTTCGCCTTCACGACCGTCGATTCACTGATCGTGAACGGGCCCGTGTAGACCGGACTCTCCGCCGTCGGCTCCGTGCCGTCGAGCGTGTAGCGCAGCACGCCCTCGTCGCCACACGCAATCGACACCCGCTGATCCGAATGCTGGAACACCGTGCCGTCCGCGAGCGAAATGACGGGGTCGTCGCACTGCCCGAGCGCATATTCCGCCGTCACGACTTCGCTCCCTTCGCCGCTTTCATAGAACGCCCGGGCTTTGACAGTCGTCTTACCCGAAATGCGGAAACGTTTGAGGTAATTGCAAAACCTCGGCGAAGTCGTGCCGGACGTCCGCCTGACGGC
>JAUNMP010000336.1 GCA_030537465.1 bacterium | reverse complement strand
GGAAGCAGAAGGCGAAGATCACCGTGATCACGGGGATCAGGTAGAGCGCCACCGTACAGCGAACCACACCCAGGCATCCACAGGCGAAATTCCAGAGAACAAAGCAGGCCGCCGAGGCGAAAAATCCCAGGAACCCGAGATTGACGTAGTTCATCGTCCGCCCGAAACGCGCCGCGTTCGCGGTCGGATCCAGCGTGACCGCAAACGACCCCGACATCGCGGTTGTCCCCATCGGCGTCAGTCCGAACACGACGAACGGCAGCATGATCACCAGCGACCACAGAAAAACCCGCCGCATCACCCAGATCTGTGGATACCCCTTCTCGTTTGACCGTGCGACCAGAACCGAGTAGAGACTCCAGCTCACCATCGCGCCGAACGCCATCAGGTCACCGACCGGACGGAAATGAAACTCGGAGATGCCGTCGAGGCTCACCATCGACACGCCCGCGATCGCCACGAGAAACCCGAAGAAGAACCAGCCCCCCGGACGCCGCGCCTGTCCCAATGCCCATGCGAACAGCGCCGTCAGAACGGGATTGAGCGCAACCAGGATGGAGACGTTCGAGGCGTTGGTGTAGTGGACGGCGCAGTTCTCCAGCAGCTGGTAGACCGCCACGCCCGTGAGTCCCATTCCCGCGAACAGGGCCTCGTCCCGCCAGGCAAGCCGCCCCTTGAACGCCCCACCCCCGCAGAACCATCCAACCACCGTCAACGCAAGATAGGCGATGCCGAAGCGCAGCACGTGGATCTCCAGCGCCGAGAAGTCGACGAGGAGCGCCTTCGTGTTCACGAAGGTGATGCCCCACACGAAGATGGTGAAGGCCGCGGCGATCAGGGCTCGAAGCAGCATTCTCACGCGTTGCGGTCCGAATCGTCCCAGCTCGTCCTTGCCAGGACATGGTCGCGTCCGTCGGGCGCGGAGACGCGGTGGACGTAGACGCCTGGCTCCACCTCGACGCCCTCGGCGCGAACCTCCTCGCCCGCCAGCGTCTCCGACCGGAAGATGATCTCGAAGTCCGTGCAGCCCCCCGCCTCCGCCGGAACCGTTTCGAGCAACCACTCGATGTAGTGGACGTTGTTCACATGTCCATTGAGGTCGATGTCGCCCCTGCGCGCGCGGAACACGCACGCGCCTGCGACCTCGCGACAATCCCAGCGCAGTTTGGTGAACGGGGCTTCGCCAAGGACTGGCGCACAGGACTTGTCGACGCATTCGAAGACGGAGTCCGGAATGGCGACGATCTTGCGGCTCGCGAGGTCGATGAGCATCCACTCGCTCGTCGCGACGCCGAGGCGGGTTCCGTCGGCCGCGCGGATCTCGAAGTCGCGAGTGGCGACGATCCGACGACCGCCGCTCGGCCAGGTCGCGACGACCACCGGCTCCTCCCAGCGGGGATAGCGGACCATCTTCACCCGCATCCGAGTGAGGACCCAGGAGATGTTCTCGCCGGCGGCGGCGAAGTTCGACTTGGAGAACGACAGCGACTCCGCGTTCAGGCTCGCCGCCTCCTGCAGGTAGTTGCAGATCGTCGGTAGCGTCGCCGCGCCGTCGGGCCCACACTCATACGACCTGACCTGGAATCCATATTCACAACCGGTTGTCATTCCGAATTCCCGTTAATTCCTGAAGATGCGCTTGAACTTGACGTCCTCGGACGCCAAGGCAAAGGCGACCAGCGCGAGCGAGGCGGTCGAGTCGCGCAGGGTCCTGAAATACGTCCAATACTCCTCCGCCGATTCATCCTCACGCGGTCTACGCAGACCAATGCAGGCGGCGTCCGCATCCGCCGACACCTCGGAGATCTGCTCCGCGAAGGTGCGTCCATCCCCTTCGACGACCAGCACCTCGGCTTCAATGCGGGCTTTGTGGGAGAATTCCTCGAGCACCCGCGTGCTGGCAGTGACCGACTCGCCCTTCCCGACGATCTGGCAGAGGCGCAGCTGGGTCTTCCGGCTCCGCGCGCCGCGTTGAACCAGACAGGCGAGCGCAAGCATAAAGGCGCCGTTCGCGTTCTGTCCGCGCCACCACACGTCGATGCGGATCGGCGACTCCCCCTCCTCGTCGAAGTCGGAGGTCCGCGGCTCGCGGATCGCCACGAGATTGCGGTGGAGCCGTGCCAGATCCGCGACCAGATTGCCGAAGGCCGTGGTGTCGTCCCCCATCGGCGCCCCCACCAGCACCGTGTTCGGAACCAGGGGCCCGAAGCCGTAGGTGCGAACGAGCTCGCGCACCCCCGTCCAGGAATCCGCGGCCGGCTGCACCCGCACGACCGCGCTCATGCGGAACCTCTCGGCGCAGCGCTCCAGCGTGTCGTGGAGCTCGTCCACCCGCGCCATCTGGCTCTCCAGCGTCTGCGGCACCACCGACGCCAGCGTCACGAGGCCGCGGTTGCAGGAGATCGCCCGCGCCAGCAGCAGCACCCAGGGACTCGACACCGGCAGCGGCGTGAACGCGAGCACGTTCGGCCGCCAATTGCGGCTGTCCGAAGAACGGCGCTCGAGGCGCTGGATGCAGAGCCGCACAAGCGCCATCACGAGCCCCGTGCGCATGTCGCCCCAGCGTGCCCGCATCGCGCGGCGCTTGACGAGCCAGAAGATGAGACCCTCGCATCCCAGCGCGGCGAAGGTCCAGCCGGGACTGATCATGAACATCGCGCCCGTGCAGCCGATGAAGCCGGCGAAGGAAAACCAGGGCAGCACGCGGAAGGTCGGACGCCAGGACGGATTACCCATCAGTTCCTCAAGTCCGGCGGACATGTTCAGAAGCGCGTAGGTCGAGAGGTTGAACATCGTGAGGATCGGCGCGATCACGTTGATGTCGCCGAACCAGAGTCCCGCCGCCGCAATGCCGAAACAGACGAGTGCCGACAGGCGGGGGTCGTCGCTGGTGCCGTAGCCGCGTCCGAAGAAGCCCGGCATCAGTCCATCACGCGCAAGCGCCTGGAAGACGCGCGGCGCGCAGAGGAAGCTGCCGACGGCGCTCGAGAGCGTGGCCGCCCACACGCCGAGGAGGATCGGGAAGGCCCAGCGTGCGCACTTCTGGAGAATCATCGTGTCCGTGCGGAGCACGGCGGGATCGGGCACGAACACGTTGAGCGCCACGGGGACGGCCATGTAGACGACATAGCCGACAAGCACCGCCGCGATGGTGCCGCGGGGGATCGACTTCCCGGGATCCTTCAGGTCGCCCGACATTCCGACGCCGGAGAGGATGCCCGTCACGGCGGGGAAGAAGACCGCGAAAACAGGCCAGAACCCGAGCGCGGCGGGGACCTTGGCGGGGTCCGGCGAGGTCAACCCTGCCGGCGTGCCGCCCAGGAAGAAGGCCACGAGCGAGAAGGCGATCGCCGCCATGATGAAGTACTGGCTCTTGAGCGCGATGTTGGCGGAGATCGTGGAGACGGCCGCCAGCACCGTGAGCGTGACCAGGCCCACGAGCCGGGGATCCCATCCGCCGACCACCGGCAACCCGGAATTCGTGAGCGCCTCGGCGAAGCCCGCCACGTAGAACGACACGCCGATCGCCTGCGAGAGCGCGAGGGGGATGCCCATCGCCGCGCCCGCCTCCGCGCCGAAGGAGCGCGACAGCATGAAGTAGGCGCCTCCGCCCTTCATGCGCATGTTGGTGGCGAGGGCGGAGATGGAGAGTCCCGTGAGGAACGTGATCGAGCTCGCGACGGTGACGATGATCAGGGAGGTCGTCAACCCCACGTTCCCGAGCATCCACCCGAAGCGCAGGTACATGACCACGCCGATGATGGTGAGGATGCTCGGCGTGAAGAC
>JAUNMP010000335.1 GCA_030537465.1 bacterium | reverse complement strand
CCTCCCGTAGGGTCTTCGCCGCCCATCCGCAGAAGCTCACGCGCATCGCCGCGCCGTTTCCACACGACTGATAGGGCTTCGGATACTTCTCCTCCAGCCAGTCCACGAACATCCCGCCGTATCCCGCGTCGGGATAGCGGCGGCCCCATGCCTGCATCTTGCGGACCGCGGCATCAGCCAAGTCGGCCCCCTTCTCCCGATGCTCAAGAAGAGCGTCCCCGATTGCAAGCGTCATGACCGAGTCATCGGTCACTCGGCAGTCAGGATGGAAGAACACGAAGTCCTTCGACTTGACGTTGTCGAACTCGAACCGCGAGCCGACAATGTCACCAACAATTGCACCAATCATTCCATTTCCCTTACCACTGAGTTCATGTAAAAGCCAGGCATAACTCCCGGGGGAATCGTGCGCCATAATTCATCGTCATTTGGAAGGCCCGACCGTCCCAGGATCGTCCTTCTGTCGATATTCGAGAAGAAGTTTTTCGACCGGCGAGACAAGAACCAATTGGCTGCCACCGCCCTCTTCGCGCCTGCAGAATACCTTGGTCCGACAGAAATGGCAGTCTCCGTCTTCGTCCACATAAACGCCCGGGGCCCAGTGCACAACCATCTCCACGAACCCCAGGTCGTTCAACGCCGAGCGGATCTGTTTGAATGAGCCATCCGGAACCACCCCTTCAGGCAGTTGCCCACTAACATGGTACCAGAGAGGCCCGTCGAGTTCAAAGGGCAGAATATAATGATGTCGTTCCATAGATCTTCCTTCCCGCATGAAGAGACGCGCAATGTCCAGAGGGGAATTCGTATCAGCGGAAGCCGATCTCCGCCGATTTGTCGCCGTCCAGCTTCATCTGACACTCCTGGCGCAGCGCCAAGACCAGGTCGCCGTTCGTCTGCGCCTCGTCGAGATAGAACGACTTCTGCCGGACCGTGCGGAAGTCGCCGGGAGCAAGGTTATTGATCGTCTTCAGCTCGGCGAACTCACCGTCCGTCAGCGTCGTCTTGAACATGCGCTCGAAGAACGACTTCTTGCCTGCATCGTCGAGGTAGTCGAACTCGAGCTTGAACGTGAAGCGGCGCATGATGGCCGGATCGAGGTTCCTGCGGAAGTTCGTCGCCGCGATCATCACGCCGTCGAAGTTCTCCATCTGCTGAAGAAGTTCGTTGACCTGGCTCACCTGCCAGCTCTGGGACGCCTGCTCGCGGCTCTGGACGAGTCCGTCGATCTCGTCGAAGAAGAGGATCGCCCGCTCGGTCTCGGCCCGACGGAACGCCCGTGCAATGTTCTGCTCCGACTCGCCGACATACATGCCGAGGATGTCCGAGCCCTTCATCACGAGGACCTTTCGGTCGAGTTCCTTGCCGAGGTACTTCACGAACTCGGTCTTCCCCGTGCCGGGAGGGCCGAACATGAGAAGGTTCATGCGGGGCTTGTCGTCGCCCTTGGCGGTGAACGACGCATCCATGTAGTTGCGGACGGCCGTCACGATCTTCTCGAGCCGAACATCGCCCTTGATGTTGAGTCCCTCAAGGGAATAGCCCTTGGCCGGCAGAAAGCGGTTCGCCTCCTTCACGTCCATGAGCTTACAGTGCGGCTTCATGAGCGTCGCCACGGTCTCGTCCACCTCGTCCTTCGCAGGCTTGAGGCGTTTGACGTTGTCGAGAACGGTCGAAATGCCGCCCGCGCTCGTCGCGTACTTCGCGGCGTAGTCGGCGATCTGCGCTTCGGAGATGAGATTGCCGAGCCCGTGCTTCTTGACGACATTCCGCCAGATGGCGACGCGCTGCGTGTTGTTCAGCTCCTCGAAGCAGATCGAGTAGTCGAAACGACGGCGGACACTCTCGTCCATCGAACGCGCGGGCGCATTGGAGATCCACACGGCCGGGATCTTCATCTCATCGAGCAGCGTGTTCATCACGCCCTTCTCGGTGGACTTCCCGCCGCCGCCGAAGAGAAGGTCGAAGATCGACATGCCACCGCGTAGCAGCTCGTCCGCCTCGTCGACGATCATGAGCGACTCGTTCGGATCCTCCTGGTCGTTGCAGATCTGAATGCCCATCATGCGGGCCTCGGAACTCATGTTCCTGCCGTCGTCGTCCCCCTGCTTGATCTCCCAGGCCGTACGACCAAGTTCCTTCGCGAGCGTACGGGCGAAGGAGGTCTTGCCCGTGCCCGGCGCACCATAGAGAAGGATGTTGCACCGCCCGGGTTTCGTCGCGAGCATGCGCTTCAGAACTTCGCCGTCCTTCGAGGCGAGAGCGCCGTAATAGTCCCAGGGCAGAACTTCCGCATCCTCGTTCTTCTTGTAGAAGCGACGTTCGATGGTCTCCGAATCCGTGCCGTCGATGAACCCGCCAATGGTGTGGTAATTGAAGTCCCAGTCTTTGCCCAGCAAATTAAACTTGCGGAGACGCCCCTTCCCGTTCATCACCTGCAGAACCTCGGCATAGGAACGGTCGAGCGCCATCGCGTAGTAGAGCGGCTTGTCGCGGTCCTCGACACGGCAGGGCCAGGAGAAACAGGTCTGACTGCACAGGTAGGCGACCATCAAAACGTCGAACTCGAGATCGGAGAGCTTGAGTACGCGCTTCAGCTCCATAAAGCGCTTCTCAACCGCCTCGTCCTTTGTCTTGGGAGCGTCGTCGATCATGTAGTCCTTGATGGACTGCAGGATGACACGACACTTCTCACGCCGCTTATCCTGATTCCAGAGGCTCTGGAACAGATTATTGAGGGGGTCCTCGAAATCGACCCGGCTGCGCCGGGAACGGCTCTCGCCCATCTTCCGGATTTCTTCGGGCGTGTAGGCCGTCTCAATCAGTTCGACCGCCTTGTCGTGGTCGAAGTTGCGGCGGAGGATGTCAAAGAAGTCGTCATCCTGCACGTCGGCACGATAGTTCTTGACCATGTTCCCCCAGAAACCCAGGAGCTTATTGAGGAGATACGACTGTGGAACGTGTTTGAATTTCATATTTATAGTTTGGTAGTTATTGTCTGTCACTCGATTTCGCTGAAGAACTCCTCGGCGGATATGGACTCATAGCCCACGTCACGACTGATGGTCGCCGACTGATTACGACGTCGGCGCAATGCCGCGCGTTTCTTCTTCAGCTTGGATTCGGCTACCGCCGCGCGGACCACCTCTTCCTCTTCGGCTTTGCGTTTCTCCGCCGCCATTCGGGCGATCTCCCGGACCGCCGCGCGGCGAGTCAGCTTCTTCAGCTTCATCACCATCTGGATCTTCGTTTCCTTGAATCTGTCCATTGTCCCCATTTCCCTTTCCACTTCTCTAAAACGATCCGACAACGGACTTCTTACTTAGGCGTTGTCCAGCCAAAACGGGAGTTCGATGCCGTGCGCGTGCAAGGACACCACATAGGATTTGTAGTTGAAAGGAAGGCGACGGAACTCGACGCGCCCTTCGTCCGAATCGAAAAGGCAGTACACCGAAGTCGTCTCCACCCGCGGATAGCCGACACTGCCAACGTTCACCACATACCGGTGTCCAGGGGACGCGACGAATGCATCGTTCTTGACTGGACTCGGGAAACGGCCCCACAGATACTGGTCCCAGTCCCAGACGGCCGAAATGTGCGTGTGGCCCACAAATTGGAATCGGGCCTCTGAGATCCGCAACGAAACCTTGGCGTCGAAGTGATCACAGGTATAGCAGAATTTCTCGGCGTCCGCGAACGATCCATGGGCGCAATCAAAGCCCGCCTCGGAATGGACGTACGGAAGGGAGGCCAGCCACGTACGGTCTTCTGCGGAAAGCTGCGCCTGAT
>JAUNMP010000334.1 GCA_030537465.1 bacterium | reverse complement strand
GATCATTTGCATTTCATTGTAAATGTGTCGGACGGCGGGGCGCACGGGGTGCGCCCCCTACCGCTGGGGATGGGCGGGGCGCACGGGGTGCGCCCCCTACCGCGGATGGTTGGCGATTTCAAACGGCTGCTGACGGTGCGGTATGGGTTGCGTTTTCAACGCGACTTCTGGGATACGCGTTTGCGCGACGAGGCGCAGTTTGCAGAGAAGTTTGCCTATATCTGCAACAACCCTGTCCGCAAGGGGCTGTGCCGCGTGGCGCGCGAATGGCCGCACGTGATTGCCTTCGACCGGGCGACGGGAGAGGAACTTCCGCATCGGTGACGGCAATGGGAATCTCATGGACGATGGACGGTCGCATTTGAGCATTTGAAAGGGACAACGAGATGAAAAAGATGATCACGATGATCATGTTGATGGCGTCGGCGTTCGCGTGGGCGGGGGATGATGCGCCTGAGACGGTCGTCGCCTCAGACGAGGAGGGCGTCTGGCTGGGACCGGATGAGCTTGTCGTCGCTTCGGGCGAGAAGGGTGTCTGGCTGGGACCGGACGAGATCGTCGTCGCCTCAGATGTGAAGGGCGTTTGGCTGGGACCGGACGAGATCGTCGTTGCCTTCGACGAGGCCGATTTCGCGTTGATGCCGTCCGGGGCGCAGAAGATCGGTGACGAGGTGTTCATGTATGTGAATGCCGAGGGCGCGCTCGTCGTCTTCGGCGAAGGGCTCAAGAGCCCGCAGTTCAATCTGGAGATTCTCGCGGAGTCGATCGTCTTCCGGACGGCGATTCGCGCGGATGGATCTCTCCATACGGTTCCGACGGTCGTGGTCCCTGGCCATGCGATGGTTTTGTATGGCACGGAGTCCCTGGAGAATCCCGACTGGCGTGAAATCGATCCAATCGTGCCGATGCAGGAGTCGGACTATCACTTCTTCAAGTTTGTCTTGAAGTGATGCCGCCGTGCGAAACATCCAATCACGGAATCGGGAAGAAAATGATATAATGTCCGCATGGCAGTACGTACGGATTTGAAAATTCCCTATGGCATTGCGGATTTCAGGCGAATCCGCAATGAGGGCTTCTACTATGTCGACAAGACGGAGTATCTCGCGAAGATGGAGGAGCGGGATTCGTTCGTGTTCTTCGTCCGTCCGCGCCGTTTCGGAAAGTCGCTCTTCCTCGACATGCTGCGGCTCTACTACGACCGCAACGAGAAGGGGAACTTCGAAAAACTCTTCGGCGGTCTCTGGATCGGTGCGCATCCAACGCCGAACCGCAACCGCTATCTGATGCTGGCGCTTGATTTCTCCAAGGTTGGCGGCATGGGCGGCGAGACGCTGCAGGACAAGTTCGCCAACTACATGGATGCCGCGCTGGACGACTTCATCAGCCGCTACCGCGCCTGCTTCCCCCCGGAGACGTTCACCAACGTCGCCCGGGAGACGAAATACAAGCTGACGACGGATGCCGCGAAGAAGCAGGGACTGCCCCTGTATCTCGTCATCGACGAGTACGACAACTTCACGAACACTCTGATCCGCGCGGCGGGCACCGATCCCTATCGCACGATCACCCATGGCGCGGGCTTCTATCGGGAGTGGTTCAAGCAGTTCAAGGGCAGTTTCGACCGCATCTTCATGACGGGCGTCTCGCCGGTGACGATGGATGACCTCACGAGCGGCTTCAACATCGCGGCGAACATCTCGCAGGACGCGGCGTTCAACTCGATGCTCGGCTTCTCCGAGGCCGAGACGCTGCAGATCTACCGCGACTTCAAGGGCGTTGGCGAATTCCAGGAAGGCGATCCCGAGGCGATTGCCCGGGGCATCAAGCCTTGGTACGACGGCTATTGCTTCGCCAAGGCGAAAGTCGGCAAGGAGAGCGTCTTCAACTCTGACATGGTGCTCTACCATCTCAAATCGTTGGTCGCCGAGGGCGTTCCGCCGGAGAACATGGTCGACGTCAACATCTCGACGGACTACGACAAGCTCGAGACGATCGTCGACCTCCAGCGCCAGGCCGGCGCCCAGAACGCCGAGGACGTCTCGCCGCTCACGGAGGAGCTCGCGGCGAAGGGCGAAATCGCGTTCGACCTCGTTCCGAGCTTCCCCGCCGATGCGATCATCAAGCCCGAGAATTTCCGCTCGCTCTTCCACTACTACGGCATCCTCTCGATGTCGGAGCGGAAGAAGGGCATGTCCTACTTCCGCGTGCCGAACCACTGCGTGCGGCAGCAGATCTTCAACTACCTCCGCGACAGCTACCGACGCGTGCGGATGCCGGATTGGATCGGTTGGTCGCATCTCGCGAGCGCGATGGCCTACCGTGGCGCGTGGGAGCCGTTCTTCCGCCGTCTCGCGGAGGATCTCGCGACCACGATGCCCGTCCGCGGCGGCATCGACCGCGAAATCCGCATCCAGGGCTACATGCAGGCCGAGTTCGGGCATCTCAAGTTCTACCGCGCGAAGCCCGAGATGGAGCTCGCGCAGGGCTTCTGCGACTTCTGCCTCTTCCCCGAGCGTGTCTACTACGGGGATGCGAAGCACAGCTACATCGTCGAGCTGAAGCACGCGCCCGCCGACGCATCCGACGCCGAGCTTGCGGCCCAGGCCGAAGAGGGAATCGCGAAGCTCCGCCAGTATGTGTCCGATCCGTTCGTCCCCGACCTCGCGAAGGACACGACGCTCCACCTCATCCTCTTCCAGTTCAAGGGCTTCGACCTTTATCGCCTGGAGGAGATACCGCAATAGCCGATAACTCTTCGCGCATCGAGGCGGAGGCCGAAGCTGGCATATGATATTTTGAAGACTTGTGTATAAGATAATCGCTCCATTTTGAAGACTTTCAAGTGCGATCATCCGTCGATCTTTCGATTTTGTGCAGATTGGGGCTATGAATCAGGCGGCAAAATGATATAATATATGCTAAATAGCTAGGAGTATTGTACCCTCTGAACGGATCGGCAGCCAGGAGAGGAAAGAAAAGAACGAAAGATTTAGACCGGTCGTGCAGAAAAGGCGGCTGGCTTCTCCACAGGGAAACCTGGAGTGAGAGGGTGCGCAGGGTGGGCAACCTAACCTGTGCAGCGTACGCGATATCAGCTTATAACGCTTGATAGAAAACTCGCCAGGTTTAAGTAGAAAATCGGAATACGATGATCGCGCTGCGTGGAGCAATCCATGTGGCGTGTTTTCATCATTCATGTTTTTCTACGGGCGTTTGGCGATGCCTCTATCAGACGTGAGTGCTTGGGGACACGCCACATCCTTTTCCGTGCGGAGGGTGGCGGGTCGGAGAGAACGATTCGAGCGCGGGAAAGAAGATGATGGGGTCGAGGAAGATGAGAGCGTTGCCCTATTGGGCGAAGGGGTTGCCGAAAGGCCGACAACCCCAAAATGACTATCTTCGCGGAAACGAATTGATGTGATCGGCGGAAGCATACATCCTGTCAGTGGGATAGAATTCCCATCAAACTCTCCTGATTCGCAGCGAGACGGCATTGCGTGTGTTTGTATGTGTACGGATGAAGATCTGCGTAATGGTGGGCGTTTCTTTGATTTTGATTTGCAACTTGTTGAGCGGGCTCTGCAGGATGACAAGTTCGCCTTTGAGATGTTGTGCGAAAAGTTATGCACCAAGCTCGATCAAATAGAGGCAAAGATCGCACAATTGTGTCCCGGATGGTCGTCAGAACATTTGGAGCGAGTCCGCGATTTGTTTGTCCATGACCGCTTTTTGAGATTGTTCACGAATCCCCCGAAGGACAACATTGATGACTTCAATGCGCTGTGCTGGAAATTTCT
>JAUNMP010000333.1 GCA_030537465.1 bacterium | reverse complement strand
CCGTCAGGCGGACGTCCGGCACGACTTCGCCGAGGTTTTGCAATTACCTCAATAGTAATACGAACCTGCGGTCTCCGCCGTCTTGTCGACACCGTTGAGGCGCAGGAGGTCGCCCGGGATGTTCAGCAGCGAAGGCCCGCGGCAGGATACCGTGTATCCATCGGCATACGGCGTAATCGTCATGCCCACGTCCTGTCCATACGGACCGAACGAATACGCGGACCCCGTCCCCGTCACGGGCTTGACGACATAGAACAGCGTCATCACGTCCGTCGAGACGTTGCCGTTCCGGTCGTCCGATGCCATATAGACCAGATTCTTGTCGTTCAGGAACACCGCGGGCTTGCCGGCATTCCAGCCCGTGGCTTCATAGGTCGGATAGTTGCCGGCGTAGCGGCGGAAGCGCGGTGCCGTGCAGCTTGCAGCTTCGCGGCAGAGCCAGTTCGTGACGTTGCCGGAGGCGTCGCGGAGAACGGTCTCGGGCTTGGAGGCATCCAGCCAGAAGGCCAGGTCATGCGTCGGCGGCTGGGGATTGTCGACAGACAAGGCGGTCTCTCCCGAACCGGAGACAACCAGCTTCGCGCCCTCCCGCAGGAGGATACCACGCGAACCGGATGGCAGCACGAGCGTCACGTTCCCCTCGACGCGACCGTGGAAATCGCCGCCCTCGGCGACCGTCAAGATCGCGGGCGTCTCGGACGTGTTGACGATCGTACCCTCGCCCAAGAGCGTCTTGACCGTCTGCTCGGACCCATTCAGGTCGAGCGTGGCCCCCAGGCTGACCGTGAGATCCGTTGCCGTCGGCAGGAAGTTGCGCCGTGCCGGAAGCTGACACGCCTCCGCGGCATGCAGCGTCGTCTCGGTCGGATTCCACTTCGCCATCAGATAGTTCTCGACCGTGCAACGCTCGGCATCCGTCAGCTCGCGGGAGAACATCAGCACTTCGGCCAGGTCGCCACCCCACGGACGGCCCGCATTGGCGCCCAGATAGGGCCTGAAGGTGCTGTAGTGGTTGTAGCCGCCACCGGCAATGACATGGCGCGGAATGGCCATCGAGATGATGCTCGCGCCCGTTCCCGAAGACGTCAGAACCCCTTCCGCCTTCCTGACGCCGTTCAGATAACCAAAGCCCGCCGTGACGAAGAAGTCCTGACGATCAAAGGAACCGAGCGACAACGCGCCACTGGTGTCAATACGGAGCGAAACGTCCTGCGTATTGTAGCCAATCAGAGCACCATTGAGATGCGTATTCCCCGCCCCTGTTTTGGTCCGGACCACGAGAAACAGCGTGCGGATATCCGCCTCGTCGCGTCCCTTGAGCGAGGGATAGGGCGCGGCGACGTCCGTGCCGGCGGCGTTCTTACCGGGCGTGAACCGCAGGAAACTCTTTCCGTTGAAGTAGTTGGCATCCTCGTTGGCGACAAATGCGGGGGCAACCGAAGACGAAACGTCACTGGCCCCGAAGACGTAGGAGCCGACCTTCGAACGCCATTCCGTCACCTTGCCGTCCTGCACGGTCATCGTCGACGCATCGGCGGCATCGCCCCAGAAGACGATATCCGCCGCGTCGAAGATTCCGCCGCCCAGACGCAACGTTCCCGCGCGAACGTCCGTCGCGCCCGTGTAGTCGTTCTCCAGCCCCGTCACCGAGAGCGCTCCGGAGCCGGACTTGACGAGCGACAGCTTGCCGCCCGACGCACCATCCGTGAGCTTGCCCTGGAGGAAACACGGACCGGCCTCGCCCGTCACGCTGACTTCGGCATCCTGCGCCCCGGCCGACAGCGTCGAGTCCGGCGCCAGGTAGAGGCTGCCTCCCGCCAGCGGACCGTTCACGGTCAGCTTCGAGGCGTTCTGGACCATGACGGCCTTGGCCTTCGCGCCGTGGGCCAGGGAGACCTGGGACTTCTGGACGCCAATGTTCCCCTGTTCGCCAATAAAATGGTTCTCGACGGCAAGCGGTGCCGACAGGTCGTTGAAGTAGAGCCGGCCGTTCTCCACCAATTTGATGTCGCCCGTCCCGAGCCGACCGCCCTTCCAGACGGTCAGCGCCGCTGACGATTCAATCTGAAGGTCGCCGCTGAAATCGGTGTTGGCATTGTAGAACCGGGCATAGCCGCTCGCGACGCGCAGTCCGCCCGGTCCCGTCACAGGTCCGTTGAACCAGATGAGATTGCCGGTGTCGGAGGCAATCGTGGCATCCCCCTCGAGAATGGTCGTGCCCTTCTGCTTGAAGATCTTGTACTGCCAGTCACCGCCATCGCATTTGAGCGCGCTCACACCATCCGTTCCCGACAAACGCAGCGTCATGTCGAATTCGTCGTCGTGGTGGATGTTGGCCCGGAAGTTCAGCGTTCCGGCAAGGTTCGCCGCCGCCCCGTCGCCGTAGGCCGCGAGATCCGCGGTCGGAGCGATTTTGTCCGGCGTCAATCCCGTCGCCGCAAGCGTCGTTCCGACGAAGGACATTTTGCCGTCCACTTTCGTCTGCCCCGAAAGATCGATGCTGGGACGTGTCGTCGTCGTCCCCGCCGGCGACGCAAACGTCACGCCGTCCGGCGCGGAGATCGTCCCCGTCACCTTGAAGGTCGAAGCCCCCGTCCCCGGCAACCGCCAGACATATCCCGCACCGGGGAAGGGAAGGTCGTCGGAGGTTTCCGCGACGTCCGCCGCATAGACCTTCGCGTTGGCGGGGGTGCCCGAACCCGCCTGCCAGCCCGCCGTGGCATCGTAGTCGAGGAAGGAGACCGAGGTGCCGGAAACCGAAACAAGGCCGCCATCCGGCGCCGCGGCGGATTCCTTGTCCGCGACGAGGAACTTGCCGCCGTCCGTCGTCTGGACGGAAAGGATGCCGCCACGCCGCGTTTCCAGGTTGTCGACCGTCAGCGTCCCGCCCTTCTTGACGACAACCGACCCCAGTCCCGCGCCGTTCTGAAGCGTGGCGATCTTCGTCGTTCCGCCCGAAGTCTTCGGTTCGAACACGAGACTGCCGGTCTTGACCGTCACGGGGACGCCCTGTGTGCCCAGCGTGTCGACACCACCGTCATTGGTGATGACGAGCGAACCGCGAACCAGATCCAGCGAGGTGAAATTCTGGGGCGCGGCGGTGAGCGTCAGGCGACCGACACCTTTCTTGGTGAGCGCATTGTCGCCGGTTCCCTTGAGCGTCATGTCGAGACTGGCCGAAGGTGCCGCCGTACGGGCGGTCGAAACCCACGGCGACTTGTCGGTGAACGTGATGTCGTTCCCGTAGAAGCGCAGGACATAGAACAGGGAGAGGTCGAGGCCTTTCAGCTCAAGCCCCTGCACATCCTGGTTGAAATAGTTCTCGGCGTCCCCGCGATCGGATGGAGAGCCATCTCTCGTAAAGGTCGCGATGCCGCCTCCCTGCGAATAGAGGTAGGCCGTCCACAACCGTTCCGAGCCCCAGGTCCGCGGCTGCCAGGCATTGCTGAGATAGCAGGTGGAGTCCACGCGTTCCGTTCCCCACGCGGCAGAGGCAAGGAACAGACCTGTCAAAGTGACCGCAAGACAGCGCGTTCGAACCCCAATACGGTTCAATGACGAGAGCGCAGGTCCCCTATTCGCCGCACCGTCATTCACCTTTTCACACTGATCGCATCTCTCAGGCATCACCAGAATCCTCCAAACACATTTGTCCAAATACCACAATATCCACTGCAGAATTCTACAATCTGCCGCTCACACTGTCAATCTCAAAAAAAAATACACCACAAGTTGTACAATCAGATGAGAGGTAATTGCAAAACCCCTCGGACACCCTGTCGCCGGCCCTGCCACCCGAC
>JAUNMP010000062.1 GCA_030537465.1 bacterium | reverse complement strand
GTGGAACAATCCCCGCCGGTCTGGTCCGGCTTGAACTGTTCTCATTATACCTACCAAGCTCTAATTCTAGCTCTATTGCTCCGGCAATGAAATATGTTGATTTGCCTTCACTGGTAGGGGGCGATCCCCGAGCGCCCCGCAATCGTTGGCAGCGTGTTTTCGCCGTGTTTCGATTGCGGACCGCGCGGGGCGCGGTCCCTACCAACACGCCCCGTATCAATATATTTGAGGCTTCAGGCATAAGTGTGGGTCGGTTCATGTAATCAGATCACTCGATTTTGTACGCAGATGCTTTCGCATACGCGGTTTTTGGCGAAATCCGATCCGGCTACGTCGCCCGCGCCAGGAGCAATTCAATGGCAGGTATTGACAGTCCATTTGCGCGCGGGCTACGCCGGAATCGGATTTCGCCAAGAGCATACTTCCAGAAGGCTGTTGCCCAACACGCATCTTCGACCGAATCGACCGTGGCGTAGCCCGCGCGTCAAGAATCACCACAGGATAGTCAAATTCAGGTCATTGGCGCGGGCGTCGTAGCCACGTCGATTCGGTCGAAAAATCTGCGTATGCGCAGCATCTGCGTACTTCATAGGGCCTTATACGACGAAAGTTGACCCACACTCATGCCTGAAGAGCCATATATTTCATTGCCGCGACTACCGGAACAGAATGAGCGTGCCGCGGCCTGTAATCTGCACCGTGCCCCTGCCGGCGACCCAGGGAGCCGATTCTGCCGTATAGGTTCCATTGCCCAGCAAGACACCTTCCCGTTCGACGGCGATCGGTGCCAGGCGATAGGCGCCGGCGAAGACGAAACCAGCATCCGCCCAGAGACGATAAGAGTCGAACCTGATCTGGCGATCCTGTTCAACCGCGAACAAGGCGTCATCCAATGTAAAGACGGACCGAGCTGCCCCCGTGAGGACGCCCTGAGCTGAATAGGTCACCCGTGCACCGCGCCCATAGTCGATCCGGAAGTCGTCGATTGTGACATCGACGGAGGCACCGCCCGCCTCGGACGTCAAGGTCAGATAGGCCATTTCGTCCCCGCAGAAGCCCGCCACGTCGGCTCCGGCAAAAACATGGGTGCTCGTCACCGTCCCGCCGTCCTGAATCTGGCTCAGCACCAGCGTCAGCGTCTTCAGCGTGGCATCGAACGTGGCAATAAAGTCGTACGTGCGCCGAACCGGCGTACCCGTGCTGTGGCTGTCGCCACGCGGGGCCGTGACGATCTTCGGCGCCGTCAGTTCCGTTTTCTCCCAGGTGCCGCTTCTACCATAGCGAACCTTGCCGTTGTTTCCGGCATAGTTGTAGATGCCGAACGCCACGCTCTTCTGGATCGATCCTGTGTCGCTCCCACCGCGGGCATATCCCAACGACGAACCGCCCGTATCGGGCATGGCATGGGCCAGACACCCGCGCGGATCGTTGTGGAGAACGACGCTGAAACCGTGCGCACCCGATCCGTCGTCCGTCACCTTTCCGGAGATTCTGAAGTCGCCGGAAACAGGAATCCGCTCGCTCCGTCCGGCAACCGTCCCCTGCATGGTGATGCCGTAGCCGATGCGGATGCCGCCCTTCTGCGCACCATAGGGCGAAATGCCCGTGGCGACGTCCTCCAGTTTCCCAGAGGCGCACTTGCGATTCTCCCAAAGCCCGTCCTCCGCGTCAACCGTGATGGTCTTCCGTCGCGTGGCCAGGTCCATGTCGCCTGCGGCGGAAACGGCACCCAGCGAAACAGTTCCCGCCCAGTCCAGCACGGAGAGCCGCGTCCCTGCGGCAAACGACGTGGTGGAGGCCAGGATCACGGCGGCGTCCTTCCCCGCCTCCGACACAAAGACGATCCCGTCACGATCTTTCTGCTCGAAGGCGTCGAAGAAGGGAAAACTCGCCGAATTCTCTTCCGTCTGCGCGTACTCGAGAACGAAATTGTCGATCGTCACGTCAACCGTACGACCGCCCGCCTCGGACGTCAGGCTGAGATAGGCCTTGTCGTCGCCACACACGACCGGCACGTCGACGTCCCTGAAGACATGGGTACTGACCACCGTCGTCCCATCCTGGACCTGGCTCACCTTGAGCGTCAGTGTCTTCGCCGTCGCATCGAAGTCGGCCTGGAAATCATAGGCCCTGCTCGGCACCAGCTCTTGCGTCGCCGTGTCATAGGTCGATGTGAGAATCTTGGGGTCTGTGAGCACCGTGCTCTCCCAGGTTCCATTCCTGCCGAAACTCACCTTGCCGTTGTTCCCATGCGTCCGGAATCCAAACGCCACACTCTTGACGATCTTCGTCTCATTCCCGCTCGCATACCCAAGCGTGGATCCCCCCGCCGTCGGCTGCGTGTGCGCCAGAGGACCGCGCGGATCGTTGTGGAGCACCACGCTGAACCCATGCGCGCCGCTCCCCACGTCCGTCACCTTGCCCGATATCCGGAAGTCACCGGTGACCGGCACCCGCTCGGACCGTCCACAGGCCGTTCCATAAAGACCGATTCCATAGCCGATCCGAATGCTGCCAGGCCGGGTTCCGCAGGGCGAAATCCCCGTGTCCTCATCCTTCGTCGTATCTGCTTTGCACTTGACGTTCGCCCAGATGTTCTCGGCGGGAACGACGGAGACCGTCGACCGGTCCTGCTGGAGAAAATACTCGAGTTTGACATTCCGCAGCGTCGCGAGGATGTTCCGCCCACCTTCGCTGTATGTCAGGGACAGGAACGCCTCGTCCGATCCGCAGAGCTGAACAAGATCAACGTTGTTGATCGTCTTCGAATAGGTTACCTTCTCCTCTCCGCCGGCGACGATTTCACGCTGATCCTGCACTAGCGTCAGGGTTGCGCGCCGGAAGGCCGCGTTGTAGTCGACACGGACCGCGTACCATCGTGTGCAGTAGTTTGCGCTGGCGTCCGCCGCCCCCGTCGCGGTATAGATCAGCGGGCTGGAGGTCTCGGCCCCCTCCCAGACACCGTTCGTGCCCCAACGGACTTTCCCGTTCCCGTAGTACAAGTTATAGATGCCGAAAGCGAAGCCCTGGACAACACACGAATCCTTCACGCTCTGAGTATTTGAGGATGTGTAGCCATATCCCAGGGAATCCGTGTACTCACCCGTGTGGATTGAATGCGCAAGAGGTCCTCGCGGATCGTTGTGGAACGCGATGGCGAAACCATAGGCCGAAGATCCGGTCATCTCGACATCGGCGGAAAAGGAGAACGAAGTATCGACCTTGATGGGCGTGCGACAGCCCGTCACCCCCGTCCGCCCCGACACGGTATTGCCGACGACGAGACTGCCGGGATCCGCACCCAGCGGCGATTCGCTCACCGCCTCGGCGCCCGAGGTGATATTGTTCGCCTGCGACGCCCAGTTGGAGTTCTCCGTCGTCACCGTCTCGCGGGCTTCGCCCTCCAGTTCCACGGAACCTTCATTCTGGACGAACTTGAGCTTTTCCGCCGCGCGACCGACCGTGATAAACCGTCCGCCACCGGACTTCTTCACCGAGACCGGCGACACAAGCTTCGTCCCGCTCGCCCGGAATGCCGCCTCTCGTCCAACGGCAACTTCCGGTGCCGTCCCCGTAAAGGTCAGCGTCTTTCCCGCAGGAGAATAAAGATTGAGGCGCGTCTCGGCAACTGTGATCTTGTCGAGCGCGACATCCCGGTCAAGCGTGACGGCCGTCATCACGTCACCATTGGGAAACGTTGCAGTATCACCAGCCTGAACAGGGATGTTGCCGTTCTCCCAGTTCGCGGCATTGGACCATGCGCCGATATTCCCGCCGATCTAGGTTCCATCGACACCATAGACCAGCCCAAACATGGAAGCAATGACAGCACCAAGTATCTTTTTCATACACGACCATCTCCTAGACATGGTGACCCATTCACCTTTTCGGGTGCAGGAATGATATCACGGACGAGTCCCCTCGTCAACCGTCCGCCAGAACATAACTCAAAAGAACTGCACTCTTCTCCGAATTAGCTATATTATGACAGATCCGCGTCACTTCCCCAAACCTTCGAGCGACAGCATCATGACACGGCGGGTGCCGTCGTCGAA
Source organism: bacterium (assembly GCA_030537465.1). Taxonomy (GTDB): domain Bacteria; phylum Verrucomicrobiota; class Kiritimatiellia; order RFP12; family UBA1067; genus RUG572. The sequence goes on along the minus strand of JAUNMP010000062.1, from coordinate 18,202 downwards.
GGAATTGAACGTGAGGGCCTTGCCGTCGCGCGACCACGCGGGATGCGGATCCACACGGAACTCGCCGTTCCTGAACTGTTCGCCCGTAACCGTCTTGACCCGCGCGATCTCGCGTTCGCGGCCCGTCGACAGATCAATCAGGCGAATCGGGACCGAACCATCCGGATAGGCGACCGACTCGCCCAGATAGGCGTCCGTCACGAGATAGCGTCCATCCGGACTGACGCTTGGATGCCCTGACCCGCGGAGAGGCCCGCAGAGCAGAGTCGGCGTGGAGCCGAAGACGTCGAACTTCTTCAAGTACAGCTTCCGATCCTCGCCCGCCAAGTTCATTGTCACCGTCCTGGAATCCGGATGGAAGTTCAGATGGTGTCCTCCCTTCGACCACTCCTTCCACGGCAACGCCAAGTGTGGTTCGGATCCATCCGGCCGGCAGCTGAAGACCATTCGCCGCCACTTGCACTTGCGGCTTCCGGGGCTTTCCATATTCAGGGCCTGGACCACGACGAAGAGCAGCCATTCACCGTCAGGACTCCACTTGACCTGAAACCCATAGCTGGAACCGTCCGCCAATTCCCGCCGTTCCGCGTCGGACAGCGCCTCGCGGAAGAACGCGGCAATCGATTTGACGAGCGTGCGCTCGCCCGAGCGGAGATCGGTCACGAACAAGCCGTCGTCTTCGGGCATTGCGCCGTTTACCGGCATCGCGGATTCCGGCACCGCCGCGCCATAACCGTAGAAGTTCATCCGGCGGACCGTCTTGAGATTATAGCCCGCCACCTTCGTGCCGTCGGGCGAGAGCACGAACCCACCCCCCGGGTATTCACGCCGTGCACCCGTCTGCGGATTCAGCTTCACCAGAAAAGGCTCCCACTCCCCGACGCGCAGATCGTTGAAATAGAGTTCCTCGTCCGAGTTGCCCCACATCACGCAGGCACCGATCTGATGTTCCCAGGCACGCGTCGTGGCAATCTTGCGCTCTTCCCCGGACGCCACATCCACAAGAACGACCTCTGCCGCATCGCCGGGCTCCGCCCGCTTGTTCTCATAGGGAAGACGCAACAGCGCCACCCACTTGCCGCTTGGCGAGATCGGACTCTTGTCAAAGAAGTGCTGCATCACGCGCCCTTCTCCTTTCGTCAGAACCCGTGCGGGAAGATGGGTCTGTTCCGGCAGGGGGCGTCCATTCGGAACGGCGGAGAACCGAAGCACGCGGTTCTCGCCCGGCTCCATCTTCAAAGTGAACACGGGGCCGACGGCGATCTGCCGTCCCGTGAGGACGTCGACCACCGGTTCGGCACATCCCGTATCGAGCACCACCTCGCCGCCCGCCGTCCCCGCGAAGACCGAGAGCACGCCTTCGGCCGCAAACGCGCCCGCGTCGCCCGTCTTCACGTAGCGATGGACGCCCGCCAGATCCTCCAGCGCGCGAACCAGCTCGGCCGGACACGCCGGCGAACCGAGAAAGACCTCGTACCCGCCCTTCCCCGTGGCCCGCACCGCCACGGCGGCCGTGCCGTCCTCGAAGCGCGCCCAGGTCTCGGACTCCGTCGCCTCGACGCCGATCAGTCCGACGAACGGCTTCTGCACCCCCGTCTTCCAGCTCTTCGGGAGTCCGCGGCGAAGCCCCTCTTCCGTCGCACAGGCGATGCCCAGAGACGGCGGCAGCAGCTTTGCCTTGAAACCCGTCAGACGCTCGACACCGCCAAGATCCGAACCCTTCGGCGACAGATAGCCGGGCGCCCAGCTCCAGACGCGCGTCAGGTCGGGATGCGCCGCGCGCTGCGCCTGCAGCTGCGCACGCTGCTCCTCCGTCAGATACCAGGCGCTCTGGAAGAACTGCAGACGGGCTGCCAGCGGATTCTTCAGGACGTCCGAAAGAAGATACTGTCCAAAGGGCGCACCGCCGCGTCCCAGCGCCAGCCGCAAATTGCCCACCATATGACCGGAGATGCGCCCCAGCGAGAGGTAGAGCATGGACTCCTCGTCCACAATCGCCGCCACGTCGGGCGCGAAGTTCGTCTTGCGTGCGAAGAGTGCGCGATCAAGCGGCGCCTCCTCCGACATCACCTTCCACAGTTCCGGATCGGCATACCAGCCGCTCGACCCCAGATCCATCCACCAGCTGCCGAACCCGCGCAGAATATGCTGCGCCATGTTTCGGCGAAGAACCTGCTGCGACTGCTTGAGATCGCCGCAGATGGTGTCGCAGCCCATATTCTTGTCCTTGGGAACGACGTAGGTACGCGTGTCGTCCTCCATCAACCAGAGAACGCCGTGCCGCGTCACCGTCTCCGTGGCGGACATCGCATGCCCCACGCCGCCCCAGCCGCGGTCCGAATAGTCCAGCGGCGAACAGAGAATGTCGATGTCCTTCGCCGCCCGATCCAGCAGATGTTGCAACGCATAATGGCCTGAAGCCGCCGAGCCGTAGAGCAGGCTCGAGAACGCCCACTGATAACCATAGAAACTGAGAACGAGCTTCTTTCCCTCGGACGCCTGCCGGGCCGCCGCGCAGATCTCCGCCACGAAGTCCGCCATCTCCTCCTGCTGGAAACGTCTGAAATCCACGAGCACGCGATCCTTCACGGGATCGACCAGCGGCAGGTCCCGATACGGATCCCGCCGACGTTCCGCCAGCGTGGGAACCTCGGCGGCCGGAAGCCCCTGCCGCGTCCGCCAGGCCTTGAACGCCTCCCGCGTGCCGGGATCGTAGCCACACCAGGGTTTGCCCCAGGCGTTCCAATAGAAGAACTCGCTCGTGTTCTGCGCGGCGGGATGGATGCCGGCGAAGTTGTCGGGATACGTTTCGCACAGATGCCGCACCATCGCCGCGACGAACGCGCAGGCCTGCCGCCGGTACGCGCGGCAGGAGATCGAGGGCACGTCGACCTTGGTGCCGTCGCCGTAGGTCACGACGTCGGCGGGATGTTTCCGCGCCCACCAGCCGGAGGTCTCCAGTTTCATGCGCGGGATCAGCAGCGCCTTGGGATTCGCGTTCAGAATCGCCGTGCACTTGGCGTCGAGTTCGGACCAGTCGTAGTCGTTCTCGCCGCGCCACGCGCTCTTCTCCGCCATGAACGAGACGAAGTCGACGCCATTCGAGGCGGCCAGGCGAACCTGGTCGTAGAGCACGTCCCCGCGCCAGCCCCAGAACATCCGCGGCCGAACCACCTTCCCGTTCACACGGATCTGCGGCACGCCGGCTTTGTTCGTCACCACGCGCGCCACCACCTCCGCCTCCGCCATTGTACAGGCGAGAACGGCGAGAATTGACAGAATTTGCTTTTTCATTTGCGTTACCAATATCAGCTTAGAACTTGGAGCTTAGAGCTTAGAGTTTAGAGTTTTTAGGAAGTCGTACTTTAGTTGTTCTCAAGATGTTAAAATACCTAATTTGCAAAATGCTCCAAGCTAAAAGCTCCAAGCTCACCGCAAATTATACTCTTTCCCGAGAATGCCGAAGAACCCCCAATCCGCCAAAAAGACCTCATCTATTCAACAAGAGCTTTTGGGAATGAGATGAACGCAACGGGAGGGACGCGCTCCCGCGCGTCCGGGCGTTTATGATCAACTCTTCAGCCGCCGCATTTTCCGCAGGGGCGGCCGTCCGTGCGGGAGCAGGGGTAGCCGCGCGTCTTGCGGTAGTTGGGGCACTTGCGGTTGTGGCGGGCGTTTGAATTGGTCGACAGCCAGACAACGTTACCGGCATTCAACAACGAAGAACTCACGACAACCCATTCAGATAATTGTTCAGACATTGGACAATTTGCGCGCGGCGGGCAAAGAGGAATTCCCGAAACTTCGAGATTGGATAGAGGCTCACATCCAGCGGAACACATTGCGTTTGCAGTTTTTCTCCATCAATCGTCGGAAGGTACTTTTCAGGAGCCTCTGCCGAGATCCGACGATTGGTGTTACCTCCGATGAAAGCAAGGTTGCTGATGTCGTTGATCTCGGTCTTGTCATAACCACCGGCTGCCTTGAGTTGCGCCTGCGGGAAGATATGATGGAACTGAACTTTCAACAGAGATCCAACATTGCCAAGGCAGATCGTCGTATCCTGGTACCAGTCCTTTGCTCCGGCAGCGTGCATCGCCAGGTACATGAGGCTGAAATAGGCACTACCATGAAATTTACCGCGAATCTCATCTTCCGTAATTGCACCCGTCCAGCCCTGTTTGCCCAGCGCGTTCATCATTTCCGCCAACGCAACCCCCTTGTCAATCGACGCAAGATCCTGATCCATGATTGACTCCGAAGACCCCTTCGAATAGTGACCACAGATGCTTGCTACCAGCAACCACTTGTGCAAGGCTGAAAGGTCGGCCATCTCCTTTGGGCGTCGCTTGAGGTAATAGGCCAGCGTGATGATGAGCGACGGCGCAGAAAGAAGTGTGAATGAGGTAATACCCCAGTTCCGTGCGACATCGAACGCCGTCTCAAGCGCATCCTTTGTCTCCTTCCAGGCTCCTTCGTATTTTTCAAAGGGGATTGAAGAAATCGTCAGGAACTTGCATTGTCCCGTCATGAAAACAACGAAAGCGCGAACAAGGAAACCGAGATCGAAGAGCTGCTGTCCATTGACCTCATGCTTTTTCTGGAAATCCTCAAACAGCTTGAGAGAACCTTTCCAACGCGAAGTAATCTGAGCGAGGGCAAGATCCGAACCCTTCAATCGTGCACCGGCCGAGTTGACACGACAAAACACGTCCGTCACGGTCCGATAATCCATCGTACTCGCGAGAGTGACAATCGGGATGTGAATTGAGCGGATCTGCTGGATCTTGTTGATTCGCTCGGAAATCAGCGAGGCCTTGTCCGAATCAATAGGTATGTCCATCCCCTTCAAGACGCCGAGCCAGAGCTTGTTCTGCGGCTCGGAGAAAATCTTGCGCAAGGACAGCCAATTCGGCTGATTCATCAAACGACGCGTTGCAACGACAAATGCCTTATTCTCAAAATCAAGTGCATTCTTCTCCTCCTCATCACCGCCCTCATCATCCTCGTCCGTTTCCTGTGTTTGATCAAGAATCTCCTCTTCATCGAAGTCGGGATGCAGAACATTAAACAGGATATCAAGCGACTTCTTCCGTCCACGCACGAGCAGAGACTGATCCTTGATGATCGATGTGAGCGAAGTCAATCGCTGTTGTCCGTCGAGCAGCAAAAGCTTCTGTCCTTCGCGCCTGGAACCAGCCGTTTCACCAACATCGAGATCACGTCCATCTTCACCAAACGGGCGCTCCCATACGAGAATGGAGCCAATGGGGTAGTCACGGTAAAGAGAGTCGAACAAATCTCTTACTTGAGTACTGCACCAAACATACCGCCGCTGCATTTCCGGCAGAACCAATTCGTGCCGTGCCACCTGTTCGACGAGTTCAGAAATCTGCTTTGTACTGTTTCCCATTCTACCTCCCTTAGATTCTATTTGCCGACGGCTCAGGCTCAACGCGGTACGACACCTTACCGGAAGGTGTGCGCTGCCGCCTGACGACAACGACCTTGCGGCCAAGACTCCCCAAACGCCGCCGAATCTCCGGCAGACGCAGCCTGTGGACCATCGCCACGTCATAGCCGTTCGGGCGGGAGACTTCAAGCTGAATGAGCCGCGCCACTTCATGGGCGTCCGAGTGGACGAACTCAATGACCTCGCCCGAGGCAAATGCCAACAGCTCATTCTGATATCTGGGCTTGAAATCCCGATAGGCTTCTCTCGGCGTCTTGACCATGTCATTCATCCTTTGCGGACGTGAAGCCCGCGCCGCCAACCACAAGATGATCGACCACGCGAATGCCAATTCGGTCTCCAATTTGCGACATCGCCGTTGTCAGCGCCCGGTCCTGAACGCTCGGCGTGGAATCGCCACTCGGGTGATTGTGGGCGAGGACGACGGACGCGGCCCCAGTTTTAAACGCAACCGCGAAAACCTCGCCCGGCTGGATGACGGTCGTCGTCGGATCGCCCAACGAGACCAGAACCGGCTCCGACAACGTGCGGCACTCGGCATCCAGCGGCAGAACGAAGAATCCCTCACGCCCGCCGGCAATCGGAAGCGTCCGACGAAAGATGCGCTCGGCATCGGCTGCCGTCGAAATCTTCACGCCAACGTTCCGAGCCAGCTGATCGGTGGCGGCCACACGATCCGCAAGGTCTGACGGCATCTGCCACATGCCGACATTGCCGCGACAGGGGATCGGCTGCTCAAAACAAACGACTTCGGAGAGATCCCACCAGTAAGCCAACCCTTCATCCCAGACATCGGTCGAACAACGGTAGGGCGCGGACTCCGGCCGCGCCGCCTCCGACACGCTCTCCAGAACAAGATCGTTTCTGCCGCGCACCGAGTAGTTGCAGCAACCGACGATCGTTCCCGGCCATTCCTTCACATCGTTCCAAGCCGGGATCAACGCGAAATCCTCGGGCGACAACGCGCGCGACGCCCATTGAACGAAGTTGCCGTACTCCTCCTTGCAGAACGATTTGGAACACCCCACCGCGCATCGCCCTTTCGCAGGTATGGGCAAAGCACTGCGATTCTCAACACGCTTGATGCCAAGCATGATGAGAATCGCATACGGGCCCGTACAGGTGAAGGCGTGGGTGAACATAATCCCCCAGCGGCATCAACCAAATGCCTTTGCCTGCTTCTCCTTCACATACCTGATGAAGGAATCGACGGACATCAACCATTCCTGCTGCTTTGGCGTATATGTCATAGCAACAGACCGAGGAACAACAAGTTGCAGGTTTTTGCTTTGCATCTGCATCGTCTGATCAACGCTGATTGCCGTCTCCATCGTGATCAGATGCTTATGCGGTATCCTTTCGGCTTCCTGAAGAACTTGTCGCCACCTATCCTTACAGGTGTTCTTTGCTCCTAGCATGGTGAGAAGCTCAACCTGAAACGCCTCATCGTGATACTGCTTAATCCCTGGAAAGACAAAATCTGGTCTTTCTTTATTCTCCGTAATCTTCTGATGGTCAAATTTCAATTCGTGCAATTCAAACAAAGCAGCGAGATGGTTTTCAAAAGAGTGCCCCGCACGAGATTTCCTTCGGTTCTGGACTGACAGTGAATATGCGAGAAACTCGTCAACAGATGAAAAGCCACCAGTCACCTTTTTGTCGATCAGTCTTTTTTCAAACGCCCTAAACAATTTCGCTTCCTTCTCAAACCAAGACACGATCACGGTGTCGGGTTCTGCATCTTTATCATATTGATCGCACTTTGACCTTGCATATTCTGAAAACAGTTTGGTTTCCGGGAGCTTCCCATTAAAGACGGAGAACATTTCCTCTACATCTATGTCCTCATTCTCATCCGGCAACACTACTCCAAGTTCTTCAAGAACATGCCGAGTGGCGAACTCAAGTCCGGAATCAGCACTGAATTCGCTCTTTCCTGTGAATTCATCCACGACATCAACACCGAACAACCATGCAATCTGACTTGCGATCGTCGATTCATTCGGAGCCACAATTACAAGGGCTGTCTCATCCCTTCTTAAAACAACAAATAATGGGTCGCCAGTCTTTGCCCGACTCGAAACTTCCGGTGCGTTGTAGTACAACCGGAATTCCGAACGATCCGGGTTTCGCTCTCGGGCATCGTACCAAGTCAGAACACCGTCTTCCGAGACCTCCACCATATCATCGGTGACATACAAAAAACGAGTACGAATCGTTCTCCGTTCGCTTCCGAAAAGCTGCTTGAGGGCGTTAGTCCCATTGAATTCGTGTTGATTACTTGACAAAGCGTCAATCTCGACAGCACTCAGGCGTTTTGCCACAACACCAGAAAAATATCGACTCAGACACCCTTTATTCATGGCATTCAAGCTCCCGAAGTTTCTCAACTATAAGCCTACCGACATCAGCCATCAATGGCATGACAATTGAATTGCCAAATTGTTTGTACGCCTGACAATCAGAGACAACAATGCGGAAGGATGATGGATACCCCATTAAACGTGCGCACTCCAACGGGGTCAAACGACGAGGATTCATTCCTTTCTGGTCAATAAGGATCTCTGATCCGTCCTTATAGTAGCGAGCGCTCAAGGTTCTAGAAACTCCATTGAGCGGGGCAATTCCATACCCAAACCCATTACCTGCTGCCTTATGCTTCTCTGCGTACCGCTGAAGATAGTTCCAGAGCTTGTCTGACAGTGTATACTTCCGATCGGGTGATTTTTCCAGAATGTCGCGAATCACAGGCTTGGGCTCGACAGGTCTAATGGCAAAATCAAAGCCAATGTTACTGCCATAACGCTTCCGGTCGAAACCAACGATAAGAATTCTCTCCCGATGCTGCGGCACGAAGTTCTGTCCATCGATCACCTTGTATGCGATCGAATAATCAAGTTCCTCAAGAGCTTCGCAAATCACACGAAATGTATTGCCCTTGTCATGGCTGCAAAGATTCTTCACATTCTCCAGCAGAAACGCCTTTGGACGGCGCTGCTTGAGAATCTTGCAGACATCAAAGAAGAGCGTGCCCTGCGTCTTATCTTCAAATCCAGTCGCCCGACCGAGACTATTCTTCTTCGAGACTCCCGCGATACTAAACGGCTGGCAAGGGAATCCTGCACATAAGATGTCAAAGCCTTCAGGGATCAAATCTTTGATCTCCTGTTTAGTGATGTCTCCATACGGAACGTCACCATAGTTTGCGCTGTATGTCTTCTTTGCGGAATCATTCCATTCACTAGAGAAAACACACCGACCGCCATTCAACTGCATTGCAAGTCGAAAACCGCCTATTCCCGCAAAAAGATCAATGAATGTGAATGACGGGTTAGTTACCGGGGGAAACGGAATGTCCGGTTTAGCAAATTCACCGAGCTCATCCAAGAAGTCCAACTGTACCGCCGCTTCGCAGACGCGGAGGATCTGCGAGGGAAGTTTGGTGATGATCGACGGCAACTGGGCGTCAAGTTCTTTGTCGGCACGGTCGGTTGATTCAAGATAGGCCTTGAGCTGCTTGCGGACCTGGGGCGACCGAGCGAAATCCTTCGTGCGGACAATGACATTTTCGATCGACGCGGCGAGGGCCGCGCTCGAAGAGGCCGGCGCATACGTCTTCTCGATCTTGAAGAGCAGATAGGTGCCGTCACCGTGCCCCTTCCCCTTCGCCGGATAGCCAAGCGCCTTGAGTTCCTCTCGGTTCTTGAGGCCCACAAATTCCGCGGCGAAGTACTTTGGTTCCTTCGTCCCCTTGAAGAGCCAGATTTCGTTCACCTTCGCACACGATTCGGCATCGACCTTATCATCCGACGAGAGCGGATAGGGATAGTAGCCCGGCCAATCCGCCAGCTGCGAACCGGCGTAGGTACCGACGAGGACGACCTTCTTCGGTTCCTCCTCCGTCGGCTTCACCGGCGCGATCTTCTGCCTTTTCGTCTTCAAAAGTCTCTCTGCCATCTCAACCTCTTCGAAATAGATCCGCAGTCAATAAACGAACGTGCCGAACTCGTTCTTACGCGAGTCCGCACGAATGTTATTGATTTCCACGCCGAACATTGTAGCAAAAGAAACCCGTGACTGCCAACAGACTCCCCACGTCCACGGTGCCCCGTCATCAGCGGGCGAAGCGATCAAGAGACTGGGCGGTAGACCCTTTCGGGGGTGAGGGAGGGATAGTCGACACCGGCAAAGGTCTTGAGGATCGCCTGGAAAATCTGCCGAGCGGCACGGGTTGGCACCGCCATGCCAATCTGCTTGCGGATCTGCTCCTTCGTGCCACAGAATTGGTAATTTTGCGGAAAAGTCTGCAGCGCGGCCCGTTCGGGATTCGTGAGCGCGCGCGGCTCGCTCCAGTGGTAGACATGCGTGCCACCTCCCCCCGAGCCCGTCAGCGTCCAGGCCGGTTTGGCCGGATCAAGACGACGATAAATGTGACTCATTCTCGCACGCGTGCAGTGAAGACGCACCTCCTCGATCTTCGCGCGGATGTCCGCCGCCGACCCAAGTGGCGCAATCTCCGTCTCGTACCAGGGAAGGTTCTCCTTCAGATAGTCGAGCAGCTTTTCATCAGGATAGAGTTTCGCATCTACCAGTTCATCGAGTTTCCAGGCGTTGCCCCCCGGCGGCGTGAAGCGCAGACGCCAGGCGATGCGGTCGGAGTTTTTGGAACTTTTCAGGTTGGTGGTTGTCGGTTGATGGCTGGAGAGTGTCGAGATTGCCTCTTTGCAGGTGACAAAGGGATTGTCGTGTCCCGGTCCGTGTGTCGGGGCGGGCGGACGGAAGCAGTCGATACCGCGGCGGGCGGCTTCGTCCGCGCGAATGCCGACGATGACCCAGCGATGCCGCGCCTGAGGTACGCCATATTCCTCGAACTTGTAGAGATGGGGCGTGACGACATACCCCTTCCCCGCATTGGAGAGTTCGTGGAGAATGCGTTCAAATTGGCGGCCCTTGTCGCGGGCCTTGAGTCCGCTCACGTTCTCCGCGACGAACCAAAGGGGGTCGTAGGCGTTGAGTACCGCGATGCCGGTCTGGTAGAGATTCCCGTAGGTTTCATCGTTCACTCCCTTGCGTTCCCCCACTTCGCTGAAGCTGTTGCAGGGGAAGCCGAAGGCAAGGGCATTGACGCGATGGCACTCGTCAAGGTCCTCCCGAACAAACTTCCAGGCGTCTTTGCAGATGCCTTCGCCACAGCCATTGGCGTTGAAGGTGTCGATGGCATATTGGGCGAGATCGACGCCCCAGGCATGTTCCAGCGCATAGGAGCGGCCATCGTGCCCAACAACTGGGGTCAAGCCCTTGGCGGCAATGGCCATGCCCCCGGGCCCACAGAAGAGTTCACCTAGCTTAAAGTGCGTCGTCCGCATCGTCTTCAACCTTCTCGTCGTCCACCGGCTTCCGCGAAGAATCGCGTGCCAGTGAAATCGCCTTCGCCCGGATCTTCGCGTAGATGCTGCCTTCGGGCATTGTATCGAGGATGTACACGCCTCCGAGCATATTGAGGTACTTGCAGAGCGCTCGGAGTTCGGGACGCAGAATGACCAGATTCCTCGCCGCCACTTCGACGCGCGCCGACTCGACGGCGTCCATGAACTCTCGCGTGATCCGCGGATTGTTCGAAAAATTGCGTTCGAGAAGGTCGACGACATAGCCGAGATCCTGCATCACCACGCCCGTACGCTGGAACGGATCCGCCAGCGACTCGTCATAGGTGAGCTTGCCGAGCCACCAGAGGCGTGAAATCGCATTGCGCGTGAAGGAGCGTCGGGGGTTGTGCATGAAGAAGAAATGCTCCAACACCGCGGCCTTGACCCCGTTGCCTCCACTGGCGAACAGTTCGTCTATTCCCCACCGTTTCCGCAGGTAGTTCCAGCACAGGTCGATGGCGATTCCAGACCAAAGGCGTTCATCCATGGCGACAGCGGGTGGGAGGTCCTTCATGGCGGAGAAGACCGCTCGTACGGCCTCAAGCTCGCTCGCCCCCTCCCGCGACACAGGAAGCGGAGCATCGGGAAACACGTACGTCGTCTCGCGGAAGATCTCGTCGGTTCCCACTCTTTCCCTCAGCAGTGCGACAAGCGCAGCATTCGTCTCTTCGGAAAAGCAGGGGAGAAAGTCATCAGGAGACCGCTTGATGGCCTCTAGGGCCACTTCCGTCAGGTAGCGCACCTTCATTCCTCGTCACCCCTTCCCGCCCATCCATGGGCCATGTTGGCAAAGGCCTCCTTCACGCTATTCTTGACAATGACGGATGCCATCTCGACACAGTCGCCCTCCTGGAATTGATCGCTGTCGATTCCCTGTCCGTCATAGTGGAGCCGTAATGCCGCATCCACGCTGCGATACCACCGATGTTCAGAGAACTGCTCGAAGTCTTCTCGCGAGTAGCGTCGAGTCGTCGCCAGCGTCGCGAGGACTTCAACGAGCACCGGAACGAAGACCATCGCCCAGATAGTCTCCCGATCCTCTGGAGTGTCCTTCAGCGTGCCATACTGCTCAAACATGCGTAGAGGCATATAGACCCTGATCTTGTCTCCGCTCCAGTCGCTTTGAAGTGTCTTGCAGTCACTTCCCCCCGGAATCACGCTGAAGATCGAGGGAGATAGAGCCAATGCCTCACGCGCCGTCTCGACCTCAAAGGTCTTCTGTCGGCCTTCCGCCATCACGGCACCGGCTTCGATGGAGAACGACTCACACTCATAATCGGGATTGAAGGACTCGTTCGAATAGGCGGGAATATCCGCCGTGGCGACGATGAACGGGCAGACGGAAACCGTCCCCGAAAGCGCCGCCGCGGGGATCTGGACTTCAACAACTTCGCCTTCGGAAGCCGTTTCACAGACCGGCAATGGGATATCCACGCAGGTGCGGTACACAGTTCGCGGGCACTCCAGGTGGCAAAGAATCTTCGCCTTGTGCTCCACGCCGATCAAACGCCGAAGGCCATTGTCACGCAGGGATGCAGTGAACGTCGCAATCACCACGTCCGGCGACTTCACGATTGAGACGTCGACGTCGAAGAGGCTGTTTTCGTAGTCGTCTCCGTCCGGCTTCAGCACGGGATAGGGATAACGTTTCTCACTTATATTCATAACAGGCGACCTCCAGTGACAGATAGTCGGAATAGTCCAGCGTCAGGTTCACGGTCACGGGCAACCCCTTCTTGAAGGAAAGCCCGCTGATTTCGCCGTCTCGCACGGTGAGCGGCGTTCCATCCGCAAGGGCAGCCGTCTGGATGGGGGCCGCATAAGATTTGATCTCGGCGATCGCAATCACATCGAACGCAGCCTGCACGGCATCCTTCTCGGGAACGATCTTGAGCTTGTAGATTCCACCGCCCTTGTCCAGGCAAATCGAACGAAAAGCCGTGTGGCCGATCTCGCGCCGAAGCACCTTCCGCGCTCCACCATGCCCTGCATCGTGCTGCGTGGGGGGCGTATGCGGGTTGTCGTGCGTATCCGAACCATGTTCCCGACCAGTCGCAGTACCACCTCTGGTCGTTTTGCCCGACTGCCGAGGCCGACGCTTTGGCGACTTGATTTCCACAATACCCTTGACCCTCACATCGAGCACCTCCTCCATTCGGGGATCGCCGTCATCACCGGAATAGGGAAGCACATCACCAAGGCCGGAATCAATCTCATCACCTAGATCCTCTTTCACGATCTCCGCCACGGCATCACGGCAGAAGTCATAGATGTCCTTGAGAAGATGCACCTTCGACGGACAACGCTTCTCCTCCCACTTCGTGTGCTGAGGATTCTCGAAGTCCCGCAGTACACCATTGAGGGCTCCTTCCACGACGAGTACCCCCGTAAAGGAAACATGGGAACGGAAACGGTCTTTCTTGAAGATCAGCATGCCCGGTTGACGAACCATCGCAATGCGCTTGTCGAGGTCTTTCCCGTTCTTCAGCGCGAGGCGGACAGCCCCCAATTCCGAGAATTCCCTGACGCGCCATTTCCCGGGAGGCGTCTTCAGGACTTCGTAGTGATGCCTGACGCCCTCGAACAGCGGATTCGCATCCCGATAGGCCCGTTCAAGCCAAACCTTGTCGATTCGGACAATCTCCTCTCCATCATTGACGGTGACCACCAATCGCTTCATCCAGATGGCGTAGAGGAATCCTTCCAGGACGGACGAGATGATGTCCGCACGGAAGCTCTCGCCACCGGCAAAGGCGGGAATGAAGATGTCTGTACCCGGACGAGAACGCTCGTAGATCGTGTCTGGCGAGAACCATCTCGGCAGGGGTCTCACATCCGATTGACCAAGAAACCCCGTCCCCAGGGCGAATTCATCATTCTCGGTCTTGAACGTGACCAGTCGGGACACTCCCTGGAAACCTTCTTTGCCGTCAATCGTCTTCGTGGCATAGAAGACCGTCCGAAACTGCGAACACGAAAATGCCGCGTACTTTCCGATACCGAATGATCCCCCGCTCGACTCATCCTTGTCGGAGACTCCAGAGCTCATGACCAGACTCCGCCAGGCGGTGGCGACCGTCAGATCGGGTTCCTGAACGCCCGTGAGTCCAGTTGTGTTCGCATCGCTGATGCGGAGAAAGGGCAACGTTGGCGCGGCAAGCACGGAGTTCAATTCGGAAAAGAACTTCGTGGCCTGTACATTCGCCTTCCAGAAGTCGGCGGAGCGCTCCATGGCATCCCGAAACTCATCCAGAGCCGGGAATTCCCTCGTCGGAATCTCAAAACGAGCGAACTCCACCTCAACGGGGCCCGGCACCGACCCGTCTCCCGTCTTCACCGCCGCGTCAAGGGAATTCTGGCAGATTTCACGTGCCAGCGAAGAAATCGTATCGCCTCTGAACGTCTCAACGCCTGAATCGTTGAGTCCCTTGAGGTCGCATTTCGACGCACTGGGGAATTCCCAGCAAAATTCATCCTCGGCCATTTTTTCTTCCCACTTAATGTTAGTGGGCGTACCCCTGCCGAAGCGGTTCGAGGCCGTAGGATGCCCATAGTCCGTATCGGCAAGGGCACACCCGTTAAAAGGCATCCCTTGCGAATCCGTGACTATGTTGCGAATTTCCTACGTTCGAACTTGGATCCACAAATCGGGTGATCCGTCTCACGACGAACACCCTCCCACCTTGAGCCGCAGCACAAAATGGGCTATGTCTGTACGGAGTATATCACGATGGGAGGAACTGCTGCAAGCGCATTGCTTCGTTGCCATTGCTGCCAAGAGGACGCGTATGATATAATTGCCTCATGTCCCCCCCGAAACTCCTTCTTCCGACGCCCTGGGAAACACCCGCGTTCTTGCAATCCTGGAGCAGATCCGCGACCAGGTCAGGCTCGGAAACGGATTCGCATCCCGTACAGCTGCAAACACAGGAAACATTGCCAACAATATAATCCGCATCCGAAAGGACGTTGCCGACATCCGCAACGGCGAAACGGGAAGCAAACCTTCCGCCGACACTTTGACGCCGGTTGAACGACAGCAGGTGGATGAGACCAAACGCCGGATTCGCGCCCTCCGCCAGAAGAATCCCCACTATCCGCTTCTGGCAGTCTCACGCTCGGTACGACGGGATTTTGCCACTCGGGGAATCTGTGGAGGCTATAAGACGGACCTCGCGCTCAACAGCCGTGTTTCGCGGGAACTCAAACGCGAGGATGCCGGACTACCTCCCTTCTAGGAAGGTATTTTTCACGCTTTCTCCCTGTCTGAAAACATTTTTCAATCTAATTCCCCTTGGAACTCATCCAAGGGGTTTCTTTTTTCTTCCTATTTTCATCTTGCGTTGAAAGCCTCCTATCCTATGCACATCTTCCATACAATGTCGGAGGATGGTGTATCGGCCACGCCTGGATGGTCGAAAATGGACTGGAGATACAATGGACATGCGAACGAAACTGTGGTTCCCGAACCCGCCGACCTCAAAGGAGGAGATCTACGATCCGTCGGTGCCGGCCTGGCACCTGGCCTGTGCGCTCGTGGGCGACTACAGCAGCTACACCTACAACACCTACCGGAAGTTCTTTGCCGTTCTGGAGGAGGAGAGGTTCCGAGACATCCTGGACGTCACGCGGATCATCTTCGCGGAGTCGGGCAACATCCGCAACCGCCCGGCCTTTCTCAACGCCCAGTTCGCCGCCGCCCTTTCGCTAGGGGGACTATAGGGGGTAACTCTTTGTTTGTATTGGTTTGTTTGGAGTGAATATGTTCTTTCATGGAGACAAACAAACAAAACCCACACGGGCGGGCGCGCGCGAGGGAGGGTTGAGATGGCTGAGAGGGTTGAGGATGTTGAGGGGGGAAGCATGAAAAGGCAACACGGGAAGATGCGGAAGCGCGAGGCGCTGAAGATCGAGACTTACAGGCAGGCGTTCAAGGTCGCCGTCAGGCACGGCAGGAAGTACGGCGTGGCGGGCGACCGCGCCGAGGACATCGCCTCGGACGCCTACCTCGTCCAGGCGCGGGGCGCGCTGAAGCGACTCACCGCGAAGGACCCGAAGGCGCTTGCGAAGAAGGTCGCCTTCGGCGGCGTCGCGGACGGTCTGCGGCGGCTCATGACGGAACGGGGCGGATTCGAGGCCGGGGAGGTCTTCGAGTACCTGGACGATCCCGCCGCCCCCTTCGACATCACCGACCTGGGGCGCTCCGCCGCCCGCTGTCGGCTCGTCTGCGACCACGGGCCCGACCCCGTGCCGCCGACGCCCCTCTGGCAGCGGATGGTGCAGCTGGTCCTGGAGAGCGCAACGCCGGAGATGCGGCGCGTCGCGCGGGCCTTCACGCAGTGCTGGAACGCCGAGGAGGCGCGGGGGAAAGTGAAGATGGGGCACGCCAAATTCTATCGCCTGCGAAAAAAGTTGAAATTTCTTCTGGCACCTTGTTTTGCTGCCTATCGTGAATGGTCAACCCGTCTCAGGCGACTTCGCGGGTGATACAAAAACGGGCTTCATCTCGACTATACATATGGGGCCGATGTATGTGGCGAAATGAGACCGTGTGGTCGAAGCGCCACACCCGGCCAACCCTTCGGGGAGAGGCGGGACCGTCGCGACGACAGGACTCGGCCTCCCCCGCGCGAAAGGAGCAACACGAGATGAAGCTGAACATCAGGAACAGGGACGAGGCCGAGCGGGTCATCGACCAGTTCGGGGGCAACCAGCAGAAGATCAAGGCCCTCCAGGACGAGAACAAGAAGCTCAAGGCCCTCTACGAGGCCTGGGCGAACGAGAATCCCGAACTCGCCTTCGAGGGGGAGACGATGGAGGGCCAGACGGGGAAGTTCGTCTACGCGATGGCGCTGGGCAACCCCGCGCTCAAGGTGCAGAGCCACCTGACGGAGGAGGAGGTCGTCGGCCGGCTCAAGGCGAACGAGGAGACGGCGGAGTACGTCCGCGAGACCTTCGACTCCGACGCGATCAAGGCCGACTACGGCCGCACCCGGGACGGGCGGCGCGCGGTCGAGGACTTCGGCCTCTACTTCACCACCCCGAAACCCCATCTCGTCGTGGAGGCGCTGTGATGAGGAAGACGCTTGCGCAGGCCCTCAAGGGCATGAAGGTGAAGAACTGGGAGATCCGCGAGAACTCCAAGGGGCGTCGCGTCGTCTACGTGCGCTTCGTCGAGAAGGAGCCCGAGACGACCGTCACGGTCGAGGGGGCGTGAGCCCACCTGGCGGTTGAGCGGACGGGCCGGCCCGGACGATCTGACGGGCGGGCCCGACGGACTGTTCGGGCCTGCCCGGCAGACGCCTCGGGCAGGCCCGGCGAACCAGTCGGGCAGGCCCGGGACAACGGGCGGGCAGGCCCAAACCACGAAAGGAGGAACCCCGAATGGGTGAACGAATCCAATTCTCGCTGACGCTCATCTCGGGGCAGCTCGGCAGGAGCGGCGCCTACCAGGCGCAGGTGACGCCGAACGAGACCAAGCACGCCGCCGACATGGCGAACGACCTCGCGGCGGCCAAGCGCACCACGCCCGCGGACGAGATCCGCGAGCTCGCCTATCTCGAGGACTACGTCCTCCGGGAACTCGGGCGGGGCAACGCCCTCGCCTTCGGCGGGCTCACGCTCTCGCCCACGATCCTCGGCTCGTTCGAGACGCTCGACGCGCCCTTCGAGCCGGCGCGGCACGAGCTCGTCGTCTCCGGGCGCGTCTTCGGGGAGGTCCGCGCCGCCGCGCGGGGCCTCGAGCCCGTCAACGTCAACGCGCCGCTGAAAGCGGTCCTGTACGGCGTGATGGACGCCGCCACCAAGGAGAGCGACCTCGTCACGGACGGCACCTGCTATCTGCAGGGGCGCGGACTCGCCGTCGACGCGGAACGGCCGGACGAGGGCGTCTGGCTGCTGGACGACGCGGGGCGAAGCTGGCGGGCGAAGGTCAACGCGAGCGACTCGCAGACCGTCGACTGCGTTTTCGAGACGCCGCCGCCCGACGGCGCGTACACGCTGCGCCTCGTCACCCGCGGCGGCGGACGGGCCGACTTCGCGCCGGTGACGCTCGAACGCAGGGTGACTGTGCGGAAGGTCCGTCCGCCCCCCGTCCAGCTCGAATCGGTGCTCCTCACCTTCTCCGACGGCTCGACCCGGGTGCTGACGCCCGAGGAGGCCGAACAGCTGCGGAACAGGCAGCAGTAGAACGCGAACAGAACACCTCTTCCCGACGGCGGGTGCCGGAGGGAGCAACACAAAACAACAAAAAGAGGTAATTGCAAAACCCCTCGGACACCCTGTCGCCGGCCCTGCCACCCGA
>JAUNMP010000332.1 GCA_030537465.1 bacterium | reverse complement strand
TGTCGGGTGGCAGGGCCGGCGACAGGGTGTCCGAGGGGTTTTGCAATTACCTCCAATGTCATAATAGCCATCCTCGTCAAACAATGAACATCTTCCGCCCCGACAGTATACACGATTCCCGCGGCAAATGCACGAAGTTGATGGAAATACCCCATTTCATCACCCCAAAGTCCTCCGTGGAACGCAGGCGCCTCCCTCCGTGTGGGACGGCGCAGCCGGAGTCCGCGCCCTACCGCCGCACCCATGGTAGGGGGCGCACCCCGTGCGCCCCGTTCCTTGACGGCGGTAGGGATCGCACTCCGGGCGATCCGTCCCCTGCACAGCCACCCACGCACGCGGAGACGGCGCGGCCGGAGTCCATGCCCAACCCATGCTTCAGAACGACCTGTCGTTAGGCAAACATAGGCTCCGTCGGGACTGTCCCCGACAACTCAGGTAGAATGAGGCTTGATATCTTTTATCGGAAGATCACGGCCAGGCCACCGTACTTGATCTTCGCGTAGAGCGTCTGAAAATCGCCCGTGCCGACGACCTCGAAGGAGAGCGAATAGCGCCCTTCCGGATTCGTATAGGTCCAGCCGTCGAAACTCTCGGGCAGATCCAGACGTCCCGTCGCGATCGGGAAAAGGCGCTTCTTCGCGCGCGTCACGTCCTGAATCGGGCAGGAGAACAGGAAGGCCGCACGGGTCGGAATCTTGACAGTTCCCTTCGTCTGGACGACGGGCAGCGTGCTGCCCGTCGCGTCGGAGATGATGACGAAATCCTCGGGAAGAATCGCCTTCGCCGCCAGGGTCTCGCCCGTCACGCGACCACCCGCCTGCACGCGAATCATCGCGTTCGGCGCGGCGGAGGACACCGTCAGTGCCGCATTCGTCGCCTCCAGATCGCCCGCAAACGCCGAAAGGTCGCCCGTCAGGGCAAGGTCGGCCCCGCTCGCCCGCAACACGCCCGTGCCCGTCACCGCGACGGCGACCGTCCCCCCGCCCGTCACCGTGACGCGCGAGAGGGACAACACGTCCAGCGTCCCCGCACCGGCAATCGAGGCGAACGCATGGTCAGCACCCTGCGACACCTTGAGCGTGGCGCCGGCATCGACGGTCACCGTGCTGCCCGTCGGCAGCGTGGCGGGAATCGTCCCCGTTTTCAGCGCCCGCGTCAGACGCACCACCTGGTCGGCCGTCAGCGCACAGTCGTAGATGCGGATGTCGTCGATGTAGCCCGTGAAGAACTTCTCACCGTTATTCGCCCAAGAATTGGACCGGCTGCAGCAGCCGACAATGAGATTCGTGGCCTGGATGTCGAACGGCTGCTTCTTCGTCGCATTGTCCGTCGTGTAGACGACGCCGTCGTGGTAGCACGAGAATTTCGACGTCGCGGGATCGTAGGTCCAGACCACGTGCGTCCAGGTGACGCGCTCGCCGCGCTGGGCGCCCGGAAGGATGTCGTATTCCCGCAGGAAGGGAGACTTGTTCGGCTCAACACCCGCACCATGCGAGTCGCCATTGGCGGCGGCGAATTCCAGACGAGCCACCGCCGGCGAGGACCCATTGCAGAAGCGCACGTAATGGTTGGCGACGGTGTTGTCGCCCCATTCCACCAACGACGGTCCCATGCTGCGGCACATCTGATAGCGAACCGAAATCGAGAACGCCGCGTTGCCCGTGGGGATCTTCGCCGGGAACGGCGCGGTTTCCGGATAGCGGAGCGCGCTCGTCGCAAAGGAACCGCACTTGCCATAGACGCCCGGGATGTTCTCGACAATGTTGACGTTCCTCGAGGTGACGGTCTTGGCCGTGCCCTTGTTGTCGTAGTTGGGGCAGTAGACGCTGCCGGGATTGACGAGATCGTACCCGTTGCCGCTCGAATCCTTGCCCGGATTCGTTGCATCGTCGAAGGCATAGTGCGCCACCGGCCGCGGCAGATCCACCGCGCCATCCCGTGCCTCGGAGAGCACGCCCGCCGTCCGCTCGTACTCGGCCTTCACCTCGTCGGCCGTCCATTCACGGACATCATAGATGAATTCGTCCATGCGGCCTTTGTATTCGCCGCCGAGCGTCACGACGTTGTTCAGTTCGCTGACGTCGGGGATGTCGGACGCATCGCGGGCGACCTCGACGCCGTTGACGTAGGCGGTGCGCCGATGGCTGCCGTAGGTGACGGCCACATGGAACCAGCCCTGCTGTCCCCAGCGCTTGGAGGCGTCAGGTTTCGGAATCGCGAGCGACCGGTCGTACTTGGCGCCATCGGCGGCATTCGTCGTCGCCGTCCGCAGGTAGAACTTGTCGTCCTCACCATAGATCGCCAGCCAGGTGAGCTGGGCGACCCCCATCCCGTTCTCCCAGTGTCCACGAAGGAAAATCTGATTGTACTTGACCGTATTGACCGATTCGTCCGGACACAGCCATGCACTGATCGTATAGCCCGTCCTTCCCTTGTCCGTCAGAAGGTCCCGTGTGGCCGTCGAGAGGCCCGTGCTGATGTTGCCCGGCATGGAGACGCCGCTTCCCACCTTTCCGTTGACCGACGCATAGGCCGTCTGCGCGTTGAACGCAAGACCGCTTGTCGACCGATTGGCGAGCAGATTCGCCGGGTCGCTGAAGTCGAGATAGAGCGCCGACGAGGCAAGATTCTCCGCCGACGCGCGCGTCGCCACTGCCCAGGACGCCAGCTCCAGCGTACCCGCCTGGACGCGCGTCCCGCCCGCATGGGCGCTCGATCCCGTCAGCTTCAGCGACGAACTGCCGGCCTTCACGAAAGTGCCCGCCCCTTCCAGACCGCCCGCGAACGTGTTGTCGGCGGTTGCCGCGACCGTGAACGTCTTTCCGTCCGGAATGTCCACGCCGCCCGAAACACCCACCCCCTTCAGCACGGCGACCGTCTGGTCGTTCGAGCTGACGAAACGTCCGTTCGCCGAAATCTCGACCGTCGAGCCCGCGTACGGCGCGCCGGCCGCGAACGTCGCATCGCCGTTCAACAGCTTCACTGTCTGCGAAAGAGCGTCCGTCCGCGTGAAACTCTGCATCACGCCGCCGCCCACCGTGACTGAACCCGTGCCGACGATGGAACCGTCGTAGCTGAACTTCTGCCAGCCTTCGTAGCCGCCTCGGAACCAAAGCGTCGCGTTGCCGATGTCGACGGTCGGGTTGCCCTCCGCGCTCTCGAGGCCCAGCAGGACGACGCTCTTCTGGAGCGTCAACCGCGCATCGTCGCCCACCAGGCGGACGACGACCGGGGCGAAGGCACTGGCCGATGCCACCGTCAACTTCGTGTGGTCGAGGATCATCCGCATACAGTACGGGTTAAAGCTGGAAGAGTTGAAATTGACTTGTCCACCGCCCGTGAACGTCAGCGTGATCCAATCGCCATAGCCATTCGGCACCCGCAGCCCGTAGTTGAGCGTGCAGCCGGCGGGAACCGTGACGGAAACCTCCTTCTTCTTGATGTTGAGGTCTTTCGTGGCCGCCAGCGTCCACGTGTCCCCGTCCGCGGTCTTGGCGAAGACGATCTCCTTCGGAATCACGTTGGCCACGTCGCACGTCACCGTCTCGCCGCTCGCGAGCGCGCTGAAATCATAGACGCGTTCGGCCGCAACATCGACCGCCGCCGCCGAACCGTCGGGGTTCTTCGCCGTCCAGTTGGCCGTATTGGACCAGCTGCCGCCCGAACTGCTGGTCCAGTAGTTCGTCACAATGCCCTGCGCCCCGCCAACCGCCAGCGCGCCCAGCAAAAGAATCAGACACTTCTTCATGTCCATGGCACCTTCTCCCTTCTTCAGAAACCCCAGAGGTAATTGCAAAACCCCTCTGACACCGTGCCGATGACCATGCCGCCCGACAT
>JAUNMP010000331.1 GCA_030537465.1 bacterium | reverse complement strand
AGGCGACGGAGTCGCCGGAATGTTCAACTGAGGAGGGTTTTGCAATTACCTCTCTAGAAAGGTCCGCAAAGGACCCGAATATGCTATAATACCCTCTCTATGAACAAGCCCACCATCGATGTCGCCTATGTGGCGGAACTGGCGCGGTTGGAACTGACCGACGAAGAAAAGGCCGTTTTCCAGCCTCAGCTCGAAAATATCGTCAAGTATGTCGAGAAGATTTCCTCCGTGGATGTGGACGGCGTGCCGCCCACGATGCACGGACGCGAAATCGTGAATGCGTTCCGCGAGGACAAGGTGCGTCCGTCGCTGGACCGCGAGGCTGCGCTCGCCAATGCGCCGGCGCGCACGGGTGACGAGTTCATGCTGCCGAAGATCGTGGAAGGGGCCGAGTCGTGAGCGAACTTTTCAAACTGGGAATCAAGGAGGCCCGCGAGGGCCTCGCAAAGGGTGATTTCACGAGCGTGGAGCTCACGCAGTCGATCATCGACCGCTATCATACCGAGAACCCGAAGATCGGGGCGTACCTCACGTTCGACGAAGAGGGGGCCCTGGCGGCGGCGCGGGCGAATCCGAAGGCCGTACCGATCGCGATCAAGGACCTCATCAACGTGAAGGGGCAGCCCTGCACGTGCGCGTCGAAGATCCTCGAGGGCTATGTGAGCCCGTACGACGCGACGGTCATCAAGAATCTCAAGGCGAACGACTTCATCTGCGCCGGCCGCGTCAACATGGACGAGTTCGCGATGGGCTCCTCCACGGAGAACTCCGCGCTGGGCCGCACGGTGAACCCCTACGACGTCACGCGCGTGCCGGGTGGCAGCTCGGGCGGTAGCGCGGCCGCCGTGGGCGGCGACCTCTGCATCGCGGCGCTCGGCACGGATACGGGCGGGTCGATTCGCCAGCCGGCGAGCTTCTGCAACTGCGTGGGCCTCAAGCCGAGCTATGGACGCGTGAGCCGCTTCGGCGTGACGGCGTTCGCGAGTTCGCTCGACCAAGTCGGCCCGATGACGAAGAGCGTCGAGGACGCGGCGATTCTGCTGCAGGCGCTGGCGGGCCACGACGAGATGGACGGCACCACGCCGAACGAACCCGTTCCCGACTATCTGAAGGCGCTCGAGGGCGCTTCGCTGAAGGGCGTGAAGATCGGTCTGCCGAAGGAATACTACATCGACGGCGTCGACCCCGAAGTCAAGCGCATCACAGACGAGGCGATCAAGAAGTGCGAAGCCGCGGGCGCCGAGCTCGTGGAGGTCTCGTTGCCCCACACCGAGTACGCGATGGCGGTCTACTACGTGGTCGCCCCGGCTGAGGCAAGCGCGAACCTTGCGCGCTTCGACGGCGTGCGCTACGGCCATCGTTCGGCGAAGAGCGACAATGTGTTCAACCTCTACGCGCGCAGCCGCGCCGAGGGCTTTGGACCCGAGGTCAAGCGCCGCATCATTATGGGCACCTATGTGCTTTCAAGCGGCTATTACGACGCATACTACGGACGCGCCTCGAAGGTGCGCACGCTCATCCGTCGCGACTTTGAAGAGGTCTTCCAGAAGGTCGACACGCTGCTCACACCTGTTGCGCCGACCCCGGCGTTCAAAATCGGGGCGAACCAGGATCCTCTGACGATGTACCTGAACGACCTGTTCACAATCCCGAGCGCCCTCGCGGGCAACTGCTCGATGAGCGTGCCGACGTCGTTCACGAACGACACGAAGATGCCGGTTGGCGTGCAGTTCATCGCGGACGCATACCGCGAGGACAAGCTGCTGCGCATTGCGCGGGCCTATGAGCAGGTGATTGCCTAATCCGTGGAGTTGCAGGAGGGGAACGAAAGGATGACGACATGACGCTGAAGATTGGAAGATCGACGATTGCAGGCCTGGCGGTCCTCGCCATCGCCGGCATTGGTTCGGTGAAAGCTGAAGAGGGGCCTCTGGCTGCTCCTGCCGTGACCAACGTGGCGTCGTTCCTGGTCCAGGTGACGAACCAGTGCTCCTTTGCGCTGCTCCCTGCCACGAATCTTGTCCCCCAGGTTGAGTCTCCCGTCTCCACGAATCTTGCGGACCTCTCCGTCGGCGGAACCAATGTCGTGGTGGCAATGCCGTCCGAGGAAGTCACCAACCTCGTCCAGCGCGCGGCGATCGACGCCGTGGCGGAGGCTGTCAAATCGGTGAACGCGGCGGCGGAGAAGGCTGCGGCGTCCGAACGGATGCGGCGGATCGACACGCGCACCTACAAGCTCAAGCACGTCTCGGCCGAGGAGGTCGCCGAGCGTTTCAACAGCACCTGGAGCGGCGACTTTGGGCTTCCCTGGAAGATCGGCAAGATTGCCCAGCCGTTCATTGAGGCCAACGCCGTGATGGTGACGGCCCCTGGCGTGATCCTCGACACCTGCGAGAAGGTGATTGCCGACATCGACGTGGCGCCGCGCCAGGTCTACATCGAAGCCCGCTTCGTGGAGCTCGGAAATACCGCCATGCACCGTCTGGGCATTGACTGGACGATGCTCGAGGGCATGACGGCCCGAGGCAAGATGGGGGCCGGCGTCGACACCTTCAACATTGGCAAGGGCGTGCAGAACTACTCCAAGACGACTGGGGGCGGTCAGTACGAGAACACGTCTTATTCCCTGGTTGGCGGAACGGTCTCCAGTAGCGCGTCGAGTTCCTTCAAGGGTGATTCGGACGGGTCGATCTCGCACTTCACGGGCACGCTCGACTTCGACCAGATGAGCCTGACGCTGAGCGCCCTCGAGCGCGAGAACGACACGCGCGTCTTCTCGAACCCCAAGATCATCGTGGCGAGCGGGCGCAAGGCCGTCGTCGACATGACGACCAAGTACCCGAACGTGACGATCGCCGCGAAGAAGACGATCAACAACAACAACGAGTCCGTCGACCTCGACATGAAGATGGCGGCGATTCCGGGTGAGGACAACCTGATGTTCGCGAAGGAGGCGTTCTTCAGCTGGGGCCTTTCGCTCGAGGTGACGCCGCGCGTGGGGCCGGATGGCGTGGTGAACGTGTCGATTGTCCCGACCATCAGCTCGCTCACGTCTGACTCCGCCAGTCTGGGTGGGCAGTTCGTGACGGCGGGTACCTCGTCTGACTCCGACTCCGACACGTATTCCAGCCGTTACCCGATTATCGACGTGCAGCGCCTGGTGACGGACTTCACGATGAAGGGTGGCATGACGGCGGTGATCGGCGGACTTTCCCGTACGCAGGAGATCCAGGTCGACAGCGGCATCCCATGGCTGCGCGACTGCCCCTGGATCGGCGACAAGCTCTTCGGCGGCAAGACGCGCCAGAAGGTCCAGAAGGAGATCATCGTCTTCGTGACTGTGGGCGTGGTCGAGGACGCCGAGCTGCCGCAGGACGTGGGATTGCCGAAGAACGCCGTGCTGGGGCGTGAATACGTGAACGACAACCGTCGCGAACCCGGCGACCGCCGCAGTGGCGCCGCGGGCATCTCCTCGCTCGATCTCCGCTCGCTTGAGGAGCAGGCGGCGGATCCCCGTCGGACGAACCGCGTCGACAACGTGGACATGAAGTTCCAACTGCCATTTACGAAGAAGAGGTAAGATTAGACATGGAATTCGAGAACACCATCGGACTTGAGACGCACGTCCAGCTGAAGACCAACACCAAGATGTTCTGCAGCTGCCTTCTGAAGACGGGCTGCGAGCCGAACACGAACGTCTGCCCCGTGTGCCTGGGCTATCCGGGCGCCCTGCCGGTGATGAACAAGGAAGCCGTGAAGCTCACGGTGATGAGCGGCATGATGCTCGGCTGCGAGATCAACCGCCATGCGACCTTCGACCGGAAGAACTACTTCTATCCCGACATGGCGAAGGACTACCAGA
>JAUNMP010000330.1 GCA_030537465.1 bacterium | reverse complement strand
CGCGCATCGTCGCGTCGAACACCTTGATGTCGGGGCAGTAGTTCATCATGTTCCGATTCTGCATTTCCATCTTCTCCGGACTTTTCGTCGCCGTGCCGACACCACCGCGGACGGACCGTCCATCCATCGGCTTCTCGGCACTCTCGGGAATCAGCCAGGACCTTCCGTCGGTTTTCGCACCGGGGATTCGTCCGGCAGCACAGAAGTCACGGACGCGACGGGGCGTCACGCCCCATCCTTCCGCAACTTCAGCAACCGTTTTATATCCTTCCGTTCCCATTGCGAGCGGAAGTATACCATCCTTCCGTGCGGAAGGGAAGCCCCTAAATACAACTTTTTCCACAGGGGGAAAACGAAAAAGCCGGGTGGCCTAACCGAACAGTCTGGCTCTGCGGGCATGAATGCGGCCTTGTTCCGGTAATCAAAGTACACAATTTGGTACGCAGATGCTGCGCATACGCAGAATTTGGCGAAATCCAATCCGTCTACAACGCCCGCGCCATGGACAATTCAAAGGCTTCTTCTAGCCTTGAAATCTGCGCGCGGACTACGACGGAATTGGATTTCGCCAAGATCGTACATCCAGAAGTTTTTCCCCATACGCATCTTCGGCCGAATCGACCGTGGCGTAGCCCGCGCGTCAAAATCAAGCCATGGAATTGTCAGATTCAAGCCTTTGGCGCGGGCGTCGTAGCCACGTCGATTCGGCCGAAAATTCTGCGTATGCGCAGCATCTGCGTACATGCGTACATCTTTGGCGCAGCGGACGGGGGGGCTTTGAGGCCCGCTCCTATCGGACGATGACCATCATGCCGGACTTGGCGAGGGAGGCGTAGACGACGCCGCCCGAGACGATTGCATGAGCGCTGTAGCCCGTAGGCGCGGGCGCGCCATTGACCGTACAGGACCACTTTGCCTGCTCCAATCCCGCGGCGTTGACAACGGGTACGCGAAGAGCCGTCACCGTCGACAGATCCTCCGTGCAGGGCACATCGAGACGAACCACCTTGTCCGCCGGCAGTTCGACAGCCTGCAGGTTAAGCGCGCGGGTCTGCCCCGGCGCCGCGGTGAAGCCGCCGCCCGCCTCGATCGTCGCCCGTATGACTGTGCCTGTACCGCCCAGATAGGCCCCCGCCTGGACGAAGATGTTGGTAGACTGGAACGCCTGCGAATCGATGAGCAGCGTGCCGCCGTTCACGCGCGTCGCCTCAGCGTAGTACTTGTTACCCGAGATGCCGGGGACGATGCCGGACCCGTTCAGGCGCAGCGTGCCGGGACCGGTCTTGAGCAGGCCGCAACGGAATCGCACGGTCGCACCATAGCGGCTGCCGCCCGTCCAGGTCGCCTGATCCTTCAGTACGACGCCGATCGTGACGTCGGGACGCGCGTCCTTCGTGATGTCCGCCACCCAGAACTCGCCCTTGCCGTGCCAGTTGGTGAGGGTCGAGCCCGTACGCGGCTCAGCGTAGAAGTCGTTTGCGTAGTTGAGCGCGAAGCAGTTGCCCTTGCCGTTCGGCTGGACGTCATAGGGACGCGTACCATCCCACTTCACACGCTGCGTGAAGATGAACGTGCCGTAGGGTGCCGGATCTTCGCCCGTGGCAAGGCCTCCGTTCAACTCGAACTTCGCATCATAGAGCTCGAGGAACGGCAGCGAGTTGGCCCAGCCTGTCTCCTTTCCGCTTTCATTCATCGAGCGGAGCGTGCCGTTCGACACGACGAACGTGGCGAAGTTGACGCAGCTGGCCTGGCCGAGCGTGTCGCTGGCGGTGAACTCGAGTGTACCGCCGGAGAGGACAAGCGCCACGCGGTTGGAAATCGCAAGATTGCCGAGCGCGGATGTTGTCGCGGGATTCTGGCTATTCCCGCGTTTACCAAGCCGCAGGACGCCCTCGGTGATCTCGATGCGGCCCGTGGTCGTGCTGGAGACGTTGTTCAGCAGCAGCGTGCCGGGGCCCGTCTTGCGCATGTTGAACGGCTGGCCGACATGGCGGAGCTTGGAGATGTAGCGACGGTTCATCGCGTCCGCGGGCCAGGTCGCGTCATACCAGGCCGGCGCATCCACCAGTTTGCCGCCGATTGTCAGGTCTGTCGCGGCATCCTTGGTGATGTCGTCCAAATGGAGATCGGTCGGCTCCGTACCGTCCTTTGCACCCCAATAGTACGTCGCGTTGCCGTTGGAGAGGTTATACGCCTTCGTGCCGGTGAACGTGACGCCGCCGTTGAAGCCCACCGTCGGCCATTGACCGACAAAGGTGTTCGTCACGGCAGTGGGGGCGTCAGGCTTGATCCAATAGGTGAACTGGCCGGGAGCATTTCCAAAGGAGACGGTCGCGTCGTCGAAAACCGTCCGGCAGAGTCCGTTCACCGTCCCGTTGTTCTGGACATAGTTCCCCTTCACGACGAGCGTGAGGGCATTGGTCGCGTAAAACTGCCCCATCAGGTCGCTGGCGGCGAGGTTGAGCGTGGCGCCGGGATGGACGGTGACCGTGTGCGGGTAGCGCGCCGCGCCAAACGCACTTGGACGGTCGTATTCAATCGACGCGTAGTTCGCGCTCATGCGCAGCGTTCCCTCGACGACGTCGACGTCGCCCGTGTAGTTGCTCCACTTGGTCGTACTATTGTCGTCCTTCGTGCCGAATTCAAGCGTGCCCGCGCCGGTCTTGCGGAAACCGGAGTTCGGCGAGTTGTTCCCCGACGTCCAGACGAGCGGGACCTTGAGGATGACGTCCGAATTCGCGTTCCCGGTCATGTCGGGCACGTCGATCACGCCCTGGTAGTCCATCCGCACCGTTCCGTCGGGGGCGAACTTGCCGACGGAGAGACCGGCTTTCCGGTACTGGTCATTGGAAAGGTTCGTGACCTCGTTCTCGAACGTGACAGCCTTCGTGCCGCTGAAGTAGAGGTTGTTCGCATAAAAGGCCCCCCAGAAGGCGTTCTCGTGGGGAGCGTTCACATGATCGGGTTTGCCCCAGTGGCTCAAACCGCCATGGAACTTGACCTTCGAGTCGTGCAGATAGACGTCGCCCGCGTTGAACGCGAAGTTCGTCGTGAGGTCGAGCGTCGAGCTGTAGAACTTCAAGACCGTGCGGACCGGCGTCGTGGAGCGTCCGCTGCCGCCAAAGGAGTTCTGCCCGACCATGCGGAGCGTCGCGTTCGAGACGACCACGGTGCGCGCCGCACGCGGGTTGCCAAGTGCGCCGACCTGCGTGTTGACGACGTCGTTTCCGGACGTCGTGAGGAGGATCGTGCCGTCGTTCAGCGTCACGTCGCCCGTGAACGAGCTCTTGCCGGAGAGCGTGAGGTCGCCCACGCCCCATTTGCCGAGCCCTTCCGCGCCCTCGAGCACGGAGTCGATCGTCCACGGGATGTCGTTCGTGAAGTAGCGCTGGCCATTCCAGCCAATGCCCTGCACGGCCACGGCCTGCTCGTAGGCCTGCGCCTGCGGCAGCAATTGGACTGGATGGTTGGAGGTCACGGTGTCCGCGCCCTTCGTCCGGCAGGCCTGCCAGGTCGAAAGGTCTTCGACCATCCAAAGCGTGACCTTGAGTCCAGCCGCATGCGCGGCGTCGACCCACCCCTTCTCGGTTCCGACTGCGGGCGAAACCTGCGAGCAGCCCAAGTTGACCGCCGTCGTGATGAGCGAGGTGTCCGCGGCGGTGAACGCCGTGTCGGAGATCAGCGCCGTCTTCGCCTCGGGGTGACGCGTCTTCATCGCGCGGAGGTAGTCCTGGGAGAAGGAGGTGAAGACGTAGGTGCCGGACGCCATCGTGGACGAGACGATCTGGTGGATGCCGTCCACGTACTGGTTCAGCGTGTCGCCCGTGAAGCCCTGGCTCTTCATCTCGAACTCGACGAAGACGTCCGA
>JAUNMP010000061.1 GCA_030537465.1 bacterium | reverse complement strand
AGTAGTTCTCGTTCTCCCGCTTGTCCTTCGCGAACTCGACGATGAGAATCGCGTTTTTCGAAGCAAGGCCGACGAGCAGCACGAGGCCGAGCTGCGCGTAGATGGAGAGCGGGAACGGAGCCCCCGTTGTGAAGATGCCCCAGTACCGCAAGCCAAGCAGAGCGCCAAAGGCTGCCACGAAAATCGAGAGCATCACGGGGAGCGGAATCGTCCACGACTCGTACTGTGCCACGAGGAACAGATAGCCGAAGAGAATCGCGAGACCGATCAACGGCGCAGCGCTGCCTTCGTTGCGGGCCTCCTGGAACGAAAGACCCGACCAGCTGTAGCCGAAACCCGAGGGAAGTTCCGCCGCGAACAGCTCGCGCATCTCGTTCATCACGAGGCCCGTGGCGATGCCCGGCTTCGGGATGACCGTGATGCCCGCCGTCACGTACTTGTCGCGCGTGTAGACCATTCGCGGCCCCAGCTCGCGCGTGATGGTGCCGAGCGAACCGATCGGCACCATGCCGCCGTTCTCGCTCCGGACGTAGAGACGCTCCACGTCCTGCGGCGTCGACCGCCCCTCGTAGGAGGACTGCACCGTCACGCGGTTGACCTGCGTGCCGAGGTTGACGTCGTTCACATAGCGCGAGCCGAGATAGTTCTGCAGCGTCGCATAGACCGTCGAGACGGGAACCTTGAACATCTCCGCTTTGTCGCGGTCAAGGTTGAATCGCAGATGCGGCGTATCCGTGTTGAAGCCCGCGAACGCCGCGAGCACGTGCGGATTCTGGTTGAGCTTCATCAGAATCTGCTTCTTCACCTGGTCGGCCATCTGCGGATCGGAGTCCGCCTTGTTGAGCAGGTGCACGGCGATGCCGTTCGCATTGCCGAGGCCGGGAATCGCGGGCGGTGTGAAGACGTTCCACTTCGGCTCGGGAATTGCCGCCAGCGTCTTCTGGAGGCGGCCAATCATCGCCGCCGCGCTCTGGTCGGGATTCGGACGCTCCGACCAGTCCTTGAGGTCGACGATCAGCGTGGTGAGGTTTTCGCCGCGACCGCCGATCATGCCCCAGCCCGTGATGGAGAGCACGCTGTTCACCTCGGGGATCTTGAGCATCATGTCCACCGCGCGCAGTGCGACATCGCGCGTGCGGTCGCGGGCCGAGCCCTCCGGCATCTCCATCGACACGAAGACCACGCGCTGGTCCTCGTCCGGCAGGAAGCTCGTCTCCGTCTTGGAGAAGAACTGCACGCAGAGGAGGATCGTGAGGATCAACAATACGAACGTGAGGAAGATGCGGCGTGCAAGCCACTTCGCCGCCGTGACGAACAGGCCCTTGAAACGATCCACACCCCAGTTGAACCAGGCGAGCGGTCCATGCTTGAACGGACGTGCCTCGCGCAGCAGCAGCGAACAGAGTGCCGGCGCCAAAGTAAGCGCACACACCGTCGAGAAGCACACGGCCGCCGACAACGTCACCGAGAACTGCTGGTAGATGCGGCCCGTGATGCCGCTCATGAAGCCCACCGGAACGAAGATGCCGAGCAGCACGAGTGTCGTCGCAATGACCGCGGAAGTCACGTCGCTCATCGCCTGGATCGTCGCCTCCTTCGCGTTCAGGCCCCGCGTCTCGATGAGGAACTGCACGCGTTCGACGACGACGATGCAGTCGTCCACCACCACGCCGATCGCGAGCACGAGGCCGAACAGCGTGAGGATGTTGATCGTGTAGCCAAGCGTGGCCATCAGGATGAAGGTCGAGCAGAGCGAGACGGGAATCGTCAGGCACGGGATGAGCGTCGCACGCCAGTCCTGCAGGAAGAGGTAGCACACGAGCACCACGAGGCCGAACGTGATGAGCAGCGTCTCGAGAATCTCCTTGATACAGCGGCGCACGTAGTCCGTCGCATCGTACGGGACGGTCCACTCAAGATCATTCGGAAAGCTCTTCTGCAGCTCCTTCATCTGCTTGTAGATCTCGTCCATCGTCGCGATGGCGTTCGCGCCCGGCTTCTGCGCAAGGGCGATGCAGACCGTGTTGCCGCCGTTGAACTGGCCGGTGAACATGTAGTTCTCCTCGCCGATCTCCGTGCGCGCAATGTCCTTCAGCTTCACAATACCGCCATTCGCGTCGCGCCGCACGACGATCTCGTTGAACTCACGCGGCGTCATCAGGCGGCCCTTGCCCGTAAGCGTGTAGGTGTAGGCGCCGTGCGCGGGAATCGGCGACGCGCCGACCACGCCCAGCGAAGCCTGCACGTTCTGCTTCGTCACCGCGTTGATGACCTCCTCGGAGTTCATCCCCTGCGCGGCGAGACGCGCGGGGTCGAGCCACACGCGCATCGCGAGCTTCGGGCCGTACACCGTCGCCTCGCCTACGCCCGCCACGCGCAGCAGAACAGGCTGGATGTTGCCGTAGATGTAGTCGGAGATCGCTTTGCGGGAGAGAGTGCCCTTCGGGGAACGGACCGCCATGAAGCCCAGCAGGTCCTCACTCTGCGCACGGATGCGGCCGCCGAGCTGCTTCGCCTCCTGGGGCAGCTTCGCCTCGGCCTGTGCCACGCGGTTCTGCACCTTCACCATGTCCATATCGCGGTCGCTCTCGACCTCGAAGGACACCTGAAGCTGGTAGTTGCCGTCGTCCGAGCAGCTGCCCACCATGTACAGCATGTCGTCCACGCCGTTCACCTCGTCCTCAATCGGACGCGCGATGGTGTTCATCACCTCCTTGGCGTTGGCGCCGGGGTAGTTGTACATCACACTGATGGACGGCGGCGTCAGGCGCGGATACTGCGAGATCGGCAGGCGCGTGATCGCCATCACGCCCGCGATGGACAGGACGATCGCGATCACCATCGCGAAGCGCGGACGCTCCACGAAGATGCGCGAGAACGTCTTGATCTCGTCAATCGACTTTCGTATGCTTATTTTCATTCGTTTTTTCCTTAAATCAGTCCGCCGCGATCTTGTTCTTCAGCTCCTCCTCGAACAGTCCCATGGAGTATTTCGCCATCGTTTACTTTTCAAACCACTGTACACATTATACCAAAACATTCATTCGCCGAACGCAACACTACACGTCACTCACCAATCTCCCGGTTCCTCGTTGTTTTCCAGTTCTCGAGATTGATTATGTCAACGCTCGAGATGTCGTCAGAGGTGTCAAACATTCCATCGGGACCAGCGGACGTGATGATCGGGTGTTTCTCTCCGTACGGCGTATCTGTGCCTTCCCCGGAGCAGTAACGATACTCACGCCCCCATAGATCTCGGATATCCTTTTCTCCCTCCAAAAGAAGTGGAAACTGACCCCTCGGCGGGAATTTGACGCCGAGCAGCTCGCGCAGGGACTTCGGCCGGACATCAACGGCACGGATTGCCACGGAATATTTCTCGGACACGATTCGAGACAGAAAATCCAAACGGGCCCTCTCCTTGTCGACGGCGGCATCCATTTCGGTCGTCTCGCAGCGTCCCGTCCTCTCATGCCGTAACCTTTCAAACCGTTTCTGCCGCAACTGCAGCATCTCATCACGCGCAATCCGCCGTTTTTCCAGTTCCGTCAACTCCGGCAGTCCAGCCGCTCGACGTTCCACGTTGACACGCGCATACCGATCCCGTTGCCTCTGTTCCCGCTTCATGCGTTCCACCTCTACCGTCGCGATTCTTCGAGCGTCCTCGGCGGAAGGAGGCGGGATGTTGGGGACGATTGCGTAGTTGTTGTCCTTCCAGGCCATCGTAAAAGGGCGTACAACTTCCTCGGCTTCAGCAAGAAATGCCGCACGTGCCTCCGGAACGACCATCCTCTCCTCTTTGAGCCTTCGGAATCGTCGGCGTAGTTCGGTTCCATGTCCGTCTATTTCCGTAAACCGTCGCACTGCGCCGCTGTTGTCGAACTCATAGGTGAATTCTCGTCCACCTCCCCAGGGAACATATTCGCGAATCCACCGTAAACAACCTCTTTCGTCCAGCATGTAGGCCCTGAACCCTCCATCCGGCAGCACCTCGCCGACACCCTTTACGTCGATTGCCTCTCCCCGTTTTCCGACGAGCGCGAAGTAGTTGCAGTCACCCTCCGCACAATAACGTACCACATGGAACGCATCGTTAGTCAGTCCACGACAGAATGTCCGGAGCGTCTCACTCTTCTCAGCCTTCGCGCGAAAGATCTTCGCGCTCTCATGACTAGACTTGACGAAGTCCACCCTGGGGACTTCGGAGAAATTCTCCATGAAGTCATCCCAGTCCTTCCAGAGCGCGCGAAATGGAAGACGGAACGCCGATCTCGCCTTCTTCTCGACATCGTAGAGGCCGCCGCCAGGAACATCTGCCACAAAAGTCCGATGTATGAGAGACCGATCTTGGCGCAAGTTCTCATGGCGGGCCGAAACTTCATCGAACACAACCAACATCGAAGACCTGCTGAACGGATCCGGGAGTTCAATCCCCTCCAACCCGTGGATACCGTTCGTGACGGTCACCGTCAGGCCGCCATCGCCTGAAACGACGCCAAATTCCAGCGAATCCCCCATTGCAATCCTAAACGAAGAGAACGGCTCCACCACTTGGCAGCGCTCCACATGGCCACTACGAGACACTGTTGGACTGACAGGCGTGTCCATCAACTTAACCTCGATTGACAATCCATCCTGTTGTGTCACGCTGGAAAAATAGTGCGACAGAAGATAGTGAAACGAGATCCTGTCAACTGAGCCGCCCGCGGCATCCGCAATCAGAGCGCACGCAGCAACAACAACCATCCACCTGCATTGAGCAAACATGTTGATCATTAAAATTCTCCTAGTCGAGTCATGGGCCAAAGGGCGTCTCATGCTGGCATCCAGGATTGCTCCAATCACAGTCCACATGGTACCTATCCTCGGACGTGTTGGTTTCCAAAAGACGCGCCCGAACCTCGTCATCCCCATATGCGCGATAGGACGTCCAATCCGGCAGTTGGGCGATTCCATACGTATCTGGATTGTCCTCCCGAGAATAAAGCCCCTTGTAGGCGCTTTTCTCACCTCCATCGTAAACATGGTCTCCGTCGTCATCAGGGCATGCGTAATTCGTCTGTCGAAAAGCCCGATCTGCCATGGCATACTCAAGGCTGTCCTTCCCATATGTCTGTTCGGCCGTATCGCGTCGGTTCCAGCACTCATCCAGAAGTGCCAATTGCCTAGACGCCTCTCCTTGGATGTCGGCATGGCACTGCTCGTGCGCAATCACAGCGGCAACACATGCAATACCCTTCCTTGTTCCTCCAAGAGACAAGATCCTATCGCGAACCTCATTCTGTGACTGCATTGTCCGCACAAAATAACGGTGTCCGGGAATGCCCTGCGATCCCGACATGACGGAAATGTTGTCACTTGTTGGTTCATGGTCTACCAAGTAAACCACATTGGTAACAACAAACGATATATTGGGAAGAACAAACTCTCCTCCCTCCATGTTAGATGCTACATCGGCGAGAATTATGACGCCACCTTCAGGATCATATTTCCCTAGAATGGTGGTTATCCCATCAATCACAGTACTCCATCTGGCATTCTCAGGGATCGAACACACATCCCCCTCCCGCCAATAATAGAACCAATTGGAACAGTTCGGACAAGTCGGACACGCCGGATGGTTCTTCCCGAACTTCGGGAAGAACACCTCGAAGTCCTGCGCGACCGTCAGACCGCCCAGCGTGAAGGCCGCGGTCTTCTTCCCGAATCCACTGTTGTGCGTGGGATAGCCCCGGTAGGTCGCGCGCGCCGTGAACTCGTTCCCCGTCGCCGACACGCCGCCGTTCGAGCCGCCCTCCCATTCGAGGGTCGCCCCCGCGATGGTGGGAAGGGAGAACGTCCCCGTCCGCGTCGCCCACTCGGACGGCAGGGACGGCAGCACGCGGACCTTGAGCGAAAGGTCCAGCGACGACGTGGCGTCGTCGTAGGTGAACTCGTTCTGGCCATCCCCCGAAGACGACTTCGGCGCGGCGACGGGATCGCCGACGGGGGTGACGAACTCCAGCCTGTACACCGTCGCCGTCGCGGCCTTGTCCCGCGCCAGGAACGGACCGTCGTCCCAGCCGTGCACACCGAAGAGCCCCTGCGGATCGTCGAGGAGCACGCTTTCGGGCTTCGGGTTGAACTCGAGCGTATAGTCGTAGTCGGGTTTCGGCGTGCCCGTGTACGCGGGGTCGCTTCCCGCGTGATCGAGCCGCACCTCGTACCGCCAGCCGGGCTTGAGCGGCACCGTCAGCGGCGCGCAGCCGTCGTAGCGCGCGCTGATGCGGGAAATCGCGGCGGGCACGCCGCCGGGGCCCGAGTTGGGTACGGGCGTGAATGTGAGACTGTATTTCTCCGACTGGCTCCTGCTGTGGTCGCCCAGGGTGAGCGTCGCGAGAACGCGGCTGTTCGGACGCCCGCCGTCCTCCGCGTCCGCTGGATCGCCGCTCTGCGCGACCTCGGTCCCGTCGGGGACCCCGTCGCGGTCCGTGTCGGGCTCGCCGGGATCCGTCCGCCATTCGCATTCCTGGCGGTTCGTGAGCCCGTCGCCGTCGGGATCGGCGTCGGGGTCGTCGTCCGCGCGGGCCGTCTCGGCGTTGTGCGCGGTCGGATCGAAGCCGTGCGCCGCCTCCCAGCCGTCGTCCAGACCGTCGTTGTCCGAATCGGGCTGGAACGGATCGGTCCCCAGTTCCGACTCGCGGCGGTTCGCGAGTCCGTCGTGGTCCGGATCGGCGTCGGGGGCGAGACGGGGATCGGAGGCGTCGTTGGGGACGCGCGGATCCATGCCGTGCTCCGCCTCCCAGCCGTCGCGCAGGCCATCGCCGTCGGTGTCGGGGTCGAGGGGGTCCGTCCCCGTTCCGAAGCGATAGGAGATCACGTCGCCGGACGACACGCTTCCGGGAACGCCGTCGGCGACGAGCAGATCGGGCGCGCCGTTAAAGCCGTGGGCTCCGACGAGGGCATCTGTGCCATCGAGTCCGCCGGTGAGCGACAGGTAGCGCACGTGGACCGTGCCGGGCTCGGCCTCCGCGACGGCCAGCCGGAACGTCGCGGCGCCGAAAGTCAGGGAGGCGAATCCCTTGGGATCCTGCATGTCCCGCCACTCGGCGACGAACCACCGTCCGTTGGAGGCGTGGACGATCCCCGCGCGCAGCTGCGAGCCGGAATAGCCCATCGACATGAACATGAGTCCGCAGGGCGCCACGACGGCGTGGGAGGCGGCGTACAGTCTGGACGGCCTCGTGCCGAGGGCATAGTTCCGGGCGTCGACCGTCGAACCGGCCTCGGGGAACGTCGCGACACCGCAGAAGTGCACGATGGCGCGCGTCGAGCGACGCCCGACCAGCTCGACGGAGAACGGCAGGTCCACCGCGATCGCCGCCGGATACGTGGCGTAGGGCAGCGTTCCGGCAAAGGCGTCGGGAAGATCCGAGAGGTCGAAATCCGGCAGTTCGCGGCCCGTCGCCACATACGCCAGCTCCTCGCCGTCGGGATAGCCGTCGCCGTCGGTGTCGGCGCGGCGGGGGTTCGTGCCCCGCGCCCGCTCCTCGGCGTTGGAGAGCCCGTCTCGGTCGTCGTCCGCGTCGTCGCCGCCGAGTCCGTCGGAAGCGGCCACGGAGAAGAACGCGGCCGACGGAACCGTGTCCGCGCCACCTGGCAGACGGTCGGCCCCCACGACGACGTCGAGGTTCGTCTCGCCCATCTCCGCCTGGGTCCAGCCGACGAGCTCCCATCCGCCCGCGACGAGATTCGTCCGCGCGAAGAACTCGAGGAACGGCGGCAGGGCGAACGCCCCGCCGTCCCAGGAAACGGAGAGCTCCACCCCATTCGTCGAACAGCCGATGGACGTGAAGCGGAGACCGGCGGAGGAAGCGTCTGCGGGGGACATCCGCACCCGCTGCACCGGGGACGCCGCGCGGGCGGACGCCCGGCCCGCCGGGGAGATCCACTTCGTGCTCCCCATCGGAACCCACGCCAGGACCCAGATCACCACGAACAACACCTCGACGCGGCTCCGCGTGCGCATGAAGCGGCGAATGCGTCTGAATGGATGTTGAACGAGTGAAGCCATGCCGTTATTCGGTGATCTTCGGCTTGTAGTTCGGATTGAGGTCGTCGTTCTCCGTCGCCTCCATCAACACGACCTGCGAGCCGTTGGCGATCTTGTTCACACCCGAGACGACGACCTTCTCACCTTCCTTCACTCCCGAATCGACGGCGACCCAGCCCTCATGCGTCTCCTTCGTCTCCACCGGGCGCTGCTCCACCGTCATATCGTCCTTCAGGACGTAGACGCCCTGCTTGCCGCCCGGCAGGTCGACGATCGCCTGCTGCGGCACGCATGCCAGCTTCGGCGGCGTGTTGCGGTCCATCAGCAGCGTCACATAGCTGTTCGGAACCAACAGACGGTCCGGATTCGGGAACGACAGACGCATGATGATCGTTGCCGTCTCGAGGGACATCTGGTTGTCGTCGAAGTCCCAGGCGCCCGTCTGGTCGTAGACGCTGCCGTCCGGCAGCAGCAGGCGCATGCGGCGGTCCTGCGTCTTTCCGGATTTCTGCTCCTCGCGCCAGCCGACGTAGGCGCGGTCCGTGAGCGGGAAGGTCACGCGGATCGGGTCGATCTGCACGATGCGGGCGAGACCGCCCTTCGACGGCGCCACGTAGTCGCCGACGTGGGCCGTCGTCTTGCCGATCTGTCCGGAGATCGGCGCCACGACCTTCGCCTTCTTGAGGTCGTATTCCGCGACGACGAGATTCGCCCGCGCCTGCAGAACGGCCGCCTTGCTCTTCTCGGCGCCGGCCTCCGCGTTGTCGCGCTCGAGCTGCGTGATGCCGCGGCTATCCGCCTTCTGCATGCGCTCCCAGTACCGCTCCGTGCGGCGTGCCTCGGCCTCCGCGGCCGCGAGGTCGGCCTTACGCTGGTTCACCACGGCCTGATAGCGTTCGTCGTCCAGCACGTAGAGGAGCTGACCTTCCTTGACGGTGTCGCCCTCCTTGAACTTGATCTCCTTGATGTAGCCGTCCACCTGCGGGAGCAGGTCGACCTCCTGCACCGCTTCGGCGTGCGCGACGAAACGCTCGGGCAGATTGTACGCACGCATCTCCACGGGACGCACCGCTACCGTCGCAGGCGGGAGCTGAAAGCCTCCCGGGCCCTGCGGACCACCCTTCGGCCACATCTCGCAGGCAATCCAGCCACCGACGGCACATGCAACCGCCAGAACAGCCGTACCCAATACAGAGCCAATGACGGCTCCAACACTCTTCTTCGCCTGATTTTCTGCCATTTCCCTACTCCTCAGATATTTTTCAAAATGATTAAACCACTCGAAT
Source organism: bacterium (assembly GCA_030537465.1). GTDB lineage: Bacteria > Verrucomicrobiota > Kiritimatiellia > RFP12 > UBA1067 > RUG572. The sequence continues at coordinate 13,250 of JAUNMP010000061.1, read as the reverse complement.
GGACGCCCAGACCCCCTCGTAGGACCTTTTCAGCGTCTCACACATGTCGTCGTCCGACTCCATGAACTTCGCAATCCGCGCATACACCAACCCATCCCACAACGCTACGCAGGCATGCGCGACATGGTCCGCGTTCACACCCTCGCGAATCCGTCCCGCCACCACGTCGTTCATGACTGCCGTCCGAAACGCGCGCCAGGGGCCGAATCGCTCGTCCTTCAGCAATTCCTGCCGAACCGCCCCCATCGACGCGCTGGACCACTGGATCTGCTCGTGCATCAACAGGAAGAACGCCATGCCCTTCGCGTTCCCGGTGATCTGCGCCGCGTTCTTGACCATCATCTCGGCGACGGCCGGGAACGTCAGTTCGTCCTTCGGCATCACCGCGGCAATCTGCCGCCCGAACTTCATCAGCATCTCGTCGACCAGCGCCACCAGAAGCGCCTCCTTCGACTCGAAATGCCAATAAACCGCACCCTTGGTCATCTTCAGACGCGCGGCGATGTCCGTGAACGTCGTATGCGCATATCCCTTCTTGACAAAAAGCGCCAACGCGCTCGCAAGTATCCGCGTGCGCGTCTTCTCGGCCTCCTCTTTGACTCTACGGGGCATGGCGCATATTATACATACCTTCAGGTAGGTATGTCAATGGGTTCAAAGTTCAAAGTTCAAGGGCATGTACGGGGACCAGTCACTCCGTGACCGGGAAAAAGAAAGGCTCTGCGGGTATAAGTGTGGGTCTGCTCAAGTCCTCGGAGCGCCCAATTTGGCACGCAGATGCTGCGCATACGCGGTTTTGGCGAAATCCGATCCGGCTACGACACCCGCGCCATGGGCAATTCAATGGCAATGATTGACGGTTCTTTTATGCGCGGGCTACGCCGGAATCGGATTTCGCCAAGGCCGTGCCGTGCTTTGATCGTATCTTCGACCGAATCGACCGTGGCGTAGCCCGCGCGTTAAAACAGTCCATAGAATTGTCAACTTCAAGCCTCAGGCGCGGGCGTCGTAGCCACGTCGATTCGGTCGAAAATTCTGCGAATGCTGAAGCATCTGCGTGCATCATGGAGTCTTGAAAGGGGAAAGTAGACCCACACTTTTATACCTGAAGCCTCAAAAAGAAAAGGACCGGCGCTACAACCGGTCCCTTCGCTTTGGAAAAACAATTGAAGCTTTACCACGCGTAGTGCGCGAACGCCTTGTTGGCGGCGGCCATCTTGTGCACATCGTCGCGCTTCTTGATGACGTTGCCCTGGCTCTGGAACGCGTCGACGATTTCAGCGGCGACAGCGGCAGGCATACCCATACCATGACGGGCGGAGGCATACGTGGTCATCCAGCGGAGCGCCAGCGAGAGCTGACGGACGGGATTGATCTCAACCGGAACCGGATAGGTCGTACCACCAACGCGACGGGTCTTGACCTCCACTTTCGGCTTCATGTTCTCAATCGCCTGAGAGATGATCTCGATCGGCTCGGTGACGGCGACCTTCTGGTCTCCCTCGCCCTTCTCGAACTTGGCCGGGTTCTTCTTGACTTCTTCGGCGATCTTTTCGACGGCGCCGTAGACGATCTTCTCAGCCGTCGTCTTCTTGCCATCCTTCATGATCACGCGGATGACGTGGGCGATCAGCTCGGAATTGAACTTGGGGTCAACGGAGACCCGCTTTTCGATCTTCTTGGAACGTCTGGACATGACCTACCCCTTACTTCTTCTCTTCCTTCTGATGCTTGACGCCGTACTTGGAGCGGCTGCGGTTGCGGCCGTTCACGCCGAGCGAGTCGAGCACGCCACGAACGATGTGGTAGCGGACACCAGGAAGGTCCTTCACACGGCCACCGCGAACGAGCACAACGCTGTGCTCCTGCAGATTGTGGCCTTCACCGGGGATGTAGGCCGTCACTTCGACGCCAGTCGTGAGGCGCACACGGGCAACCTTACGAAGAGCCGAGTTCGGCTTCTTGGGGGTCATCGTCTTAACGACGAGACACACGCCACGGCGCTGCGGGCAAGCCTTGAGCGCGGGCGACTTGGAATGCGTGGCGAGGGGATGACGCCCCTTGCGAATCAGCTGATTGATGGTCGGCATGAATTTTTGTTTCCTTGTTTTTCCAAAACGAGCGGATAATATACCAAAGATGTTGTGGGAGCGCAAGGGGGAAAATTCACATTTTAGAGCGATTTAAGGAAAGAAACGAGCGCAGCGCGTTCAGTCCCTTCCAGATTCCCCTGCGGCATCAGTGTAAGAACGGCTCCAAGATCTGTCCGAGAGCCGTCCGTCAGATAGACACGACGACTGCCGAGTCCCCGCAAAACAGGCACTTTACGCCCGTCGCTGACACGCAATCCTCCAAGGGCGGGACCATCATGACATGACAGGCAGTTCCGTCGACGGAAAAGCTCCATACCCTCTTTCTGCGCGGCATCGAGGGCATCGCTCTTCCCAGCCCAGTAGCGATCAAACTGAGAACGCGGCGAGAGCAGCGTGCGGTTGTACTGCACGAGTGCATCCACGAGATTCGTCGTCGTCAATCCCGTCTCATAGCAGGATTTGAACCGAGCCAGCATCTTCTCGTCGGCACCCAGCTTCCGCACGATCTTCTCCAAGTCTCCACCGCCCGCCCGATCGCGGCGCGTCATCATCTGCGCAACCACATCGGAAAGATTCGTCACGGAGCCATCATGGAGGAACACCGGGGAGAAGGACGCATTCATCACCGTGCGCGTCAGGACACCGCCATGGAGTTCGCCATCCACGCCACCCTCGTTCAGCTGATGGCAGGCCGCGCAGGTCCGCCGCTGCGACTGCGCCAGCCTCCTGTCGCAGAAGAGATCCTCCCCCAACTTCGCCGGGCCCATCGCGTGCGGCAGCAGTGGCGGCAACGCGATGAATTCCTGCCGTCCATCCGAATCAATGCCGAACCGCGCCAAAAACGCCTTCCGGGCCGCAACCTTCTCCTCCGTCAGTTGGTGTTCCCGCCACGCCTGCAGGCCGAGTATTCCCCCCACCACAAGCCCGGCCACGAATACGGCCCCAGCCCAAAAGCCCATCGACTGCCTGGTCATAGTTCCTCCTTCACCTGGCAACGGCCATCATCTGCGATCTGCAGGTAGCCAACCCTCTTCGGACCCACCGTTAGACGCTGGCCACTCCGCTCGACCTCCACGGTCTCCGTACCACCATTCCAGAATACCCAACCGGACGCTCCCCGTCCAGGAACCCGGAATGTCTCGAGCGCATTTGGATCCGATGCCCGCCGCGTGAAAGAGGCCCCACTCGTCTTCAGACGGTTTCCAATCTCGTTTCGCAGCGTCTCGGGTGACAGTCCCTCGGGGCGAATCACGAGTTTCACCGTGGACGGAATCGCCTTCTCCATGGACGACGTCACCTTGCACCAGTTCGCCCCCCACCACTGCAGTTCCTCGTCCACTCTCCAGGCTGCCGCCGTCGCCCGCGCGCGGTCGCCCGTCTGCCGCACCCCCTCATCCATCAGCACCACGACATCCGGTGGATTGTCCACGAGTTCAAGCTTTCCGAATGTGTTCGCGAGCTTCTTCACGACGTACGCCGTGGGGCGCGGAATCCCGGAAGGCATCACGAGTCCACAGGGGAACTGTCCCTCGATTGGATCCCGCCAATGCCATGACAGAATCGCCGTGCCGCCACAACCGAACACATGCGAATACAGATAGCGGAAGCGCTCGGTATACTTCGCATCATCATCTGTCATTCCCCAGGGATCCTCCTTCTGGAAAGTGGGATGGTTCTTCGAGCCACATTCCCCCACGAGGAATGGTTTGCCTAGAACTCGCAGATCAATGTCCTTCACATGCTCCATGAACTTCTCGTATGGTCCGTAGTAGTGGCGATCCGTGAAGTCGAGGTCGAGCGAGGTGACCTGGGGATCCTTCACAGCGGCGCCGCCAGCCCATCCCTGGCTCCATCCAATCGCAAGGGACAGCTCCGGACGCACCGCATGCGCCGCGTCGACGAGGGCTTTCGCCCATGCCCGCTGGACCTCCAACGACTTCATGAAGGTCCTGTTGACCAGCGGATCGTCACCAGGGCCAACCGTCTTCGGTTCACTCCCCAACGCCTTTCTAAACGCCGGAGACGCCATCTTGAGGGACGGCTCATTGCAGATGTCGACCGCAAAACCCGGCACTTCGCGATACCGCTCGCAGATCTTCCGCATACGTGCGACTTCCTCCTCCAACTCTTGAGCGGAGGCCGTGATTGCAAGATTTGGCGTGTGGTAGATTGCAAGGCCAAACTTCTGGGCAAGCTGGACAATCGCATCGCTGTCACGGAACTCCGCTTCGGTACGGCACGGCAGGAAACAACGCGTCCACCGCAGACCAAAAGCACGCATCTGACGGAAATCGTCCCGGAAACGACGTGGAGACCGCGCGGTCACGCTTTGATGCTGACCCCAGAAAGTCTGAGCCCCCGCGAAGAACCGAGACTCCCCGTTGAGCGTCAGGCGCAGTCCCTCCCGCCGCACCTTCGGGCCCTTCGCGATCACAGTCGGCGTCCAGACAACAAACGCCCCCGCTTCACGGTCACAGATTTGTCCCCGCTCCGTCATCAGTTCCGCGGTGAAGTCCAGATAGTCCGACACACCTTTCGTCACAGGCCACTCTATCTCGACGGGTGTGAGGTCGCATGGCCGTGCCTGGATCTTCTTCGTTACTGCCGCAACCTCCCGTCCACCTTCCCCCATCAGGCGGAACCGCACCTCGACTTCCCGTGGCGTACGTCCCCAATTCGCGACACGCGTGCCCAACTTCGCCCTTTCGCCTACCCGATAGCACGAATATCCAGGCGTCGTTTCACACAGATTGACACGATCGAGGAGCCTGTCGACCACGGCCGGGAGCAATTTCGCGGCACCATCTCCACCTTCAGCAAAGAGGTCGCGGTCCGTCACGCCGAAGAATGCCCAGCTTGAACCGGCAAAGGTCTCGGCGAAGTTATGCACCAAACCGCCCGCGTAGCCACGAAGCGAACCATCCGCGGCAAAACAGTCGAGCAGAGGGCGCCACGCACACCGATTGGGTCCGAAGCCATGTCCATTGACACCGAGCTGCGCACGGGTGGACAGACCCTTCATGCCGCCCTGCCAGTCAATCTTCGGCAGCACGTCCCCGAGTTCTTCGCTCGTCGCCGTACGCACAACCTGCAGAAGCTCCTCACAGCAGTCAAACAACTGGATCTGCTGCGCCTCTGGATGAATCGCGTCGCGGATGCGACCCGTCCGCGTATTGATCTGCGGTAGACTCAGGCATCTCTCGGCGGCATGCGGGTCAACTCCACCCATCACGCCGCAGACAGAAAACGAATGAGGCATATTCGGCTTGACCACGTCGACCGCCAGCCCCAGACTCAGTCGCGCAACGGAATCGAAGTTCACATGGTCACCCGGGCGGCCGCGTCCCACGCTCGCATTGTCCTGCCAATACGTGAACTGGGCCGGTGTGAGACGGAACTCCTTCCAATCCTCCGTGAGCTCCAGCTTCGCATGCCAGCGCGAGCCATCCTTCTCAACAACCTCGAACCAGCCCGCCTCAGTTTCCGCGTCCCCCTTCGCGAGAAAGCTCACGACCGAATGCTCCTTCAGCGCAAAGGTCGTCGATGCCGTGTTCCACGACGCCATGGACGGCGTCGAGATCCGAATGCCGGCCTCGCCGTGCGGGCCGCGAACATCCTCGGCGACGGTCCTGCCGCCGCCACCTGCTCCGAGGGACCACTTGCCCGCTGCCGCAAGGGAGATCGGCGTGGTTCCGGCGGGAACCAGTCCTGCAAACGCCGTGGGGGACAACCACGTCCCATCCACCTTCACAAGTGGCGTGTTGAACGCGTACCCGCCACAGGTCAGCAACTGGCCGCCATCCGACAGGTAATCGACAAGCGCATCCGCCGCCGCCGCCGGGAACGCGGACCCTGTCGGCACGATAAGCAGGTCGAACACGTCCCGACAGAAGATGAACGCGTTGCAGAGGTCGTCTCCCGTCACCCGGGCGATGCGGCAACGCCCCGCCAAGGCCCGTTCAAACACCCTGGGATCGCTCATATAGCCATAGGCGTTTGGTCCAACGCCCAGACCAAGATCCAATACGGCCGCGCGGGGAAGTCCCTCACCGTCAAGCCGTCGAGCCGCCATCCACGCCTTCGCCTCGACCGACTGGCGGGCCCGCCGTGCGGCACGTGCCGAATCCGCAGGGGTCGGCGCATAGTCCGTCACGGTCTTCCCGGACTCGACCTGCGGCTGCGTGAACCACGCCGTGCCGTGTCCATACAGACAGAAGACAATCCGTGCCTCAGACGTTCCCTTCGGCAATTCAGGCAGCGTGAAGACAATCCGAGTCCAATCTCTGCTGCTCGAGAGCTTCGTACCCGAATCATTCGCGGCGAGGCGCTTCGTCCCCGAGAAGCAATTGAGCGAGATGTAGGCCATAGCCCCCTTCTCAAGCTCCGCCGTCTTCACCCAGGCACTCACCGTATAGGGGGTCTTCGCCTTCAGATCCGGCACAGAATGAGACAGCATGTTCCAGATCTTCGGGGAATCTGGTGAAGTCTCAATTTTCAGCGATACCGCCCCGTCCTTTGCAACGACGGGATCCACCGTCGCCTGCGCGCCGGCCGCGCACTGCGCACTCCAGCCAAAGGGCAGGCGCGTCTGAGGTCCGCGAACGACAAAAACCGAATCCGGCAGCAGATTCTGGGCAAAAGCGGACGCCGCGACCAGCAGCGTCCCCATGAGTGAGAGAAGTGATTTCTTCATATGTCAAATCAGGTATTCGATCAGGGTCGTTCGGCAAGCGTACGCGGCGGCGCGGCATCTCCCGATCGCTTCGGCATGACGCCATCCAGCGTCTCAAGGTCGCGGAAGGCCGGACACTTCACGTCCGACTTCGCATAGAGTTCACGAAAGAGGCGACGGAACCCCTGGCGGAAGCGCTCCACGCGAAGGGAGTCAATGGCCCTCTTGCGGGAGACCATGGCCTCAGGCGCTCCCGGTGCGGACTTCTTCGACACCTGTCGCTGCAGCTCATCCTGCCGTTCGGTAATTTCCTTCGTCGTGATGCTGATCCTGTCGCGAACTTCAGCCGCTGTGAACTTGTCCACGAGCACGCCTTCGCGGAAATCACGGAGTTTGAGCTCCTCAGGAAGCGGACCCTCCCGGAAGAACTGCTCGGGCGTGAGGTTGCGTCCCTTGAGTCGGGCTGCAATCTGATTTCGGGATTCCTTCTCGTCCGCCGACGACACAGTGAATCCCCGCGTCAGCGCCTCGGCGAGCAGAACCTCCTTGACGATCCACATCTTCGCCGCCCTGCGACGAAAATAGGACAGTTCTTCCTCCTGAGCGTCGGGCACTGATTGCCACCCCGCTCGCCTGGCATCTTCATAGAGCATTCGCGCCCGAAGATCGAGCTCTCCTGCCGTAAGCGTCCGTTCATTCACCACAATCGCCGCTCGCCAGGGACGACGAGGCCAGAGAAAGGCTCCTCCTGCGATGACGGCCGTCAAGCCTGACAGCAGTAGCGCGAAGAGCGCACCCTTCTTCATGCAAACTCCACAATCATACCATTGGCGACGCCATGCGCGGCACGTTCACCCTCGAGATGCGCCAGCACGACCAGCGCGAAGAGCGTCGCGGCGCCCGGTCCCTGCCCCGTGATGACCAACCCGTCCGCGACGACAGGAACATGCTGGACGGGACGCCCCATCTGCGGCATGCAGGAGGGGTAGCACGTCACATCCTCATTCTCCAGCACGCCCGCAGCCTCCAGAACCGTAGGCGCCGCACAGATCGCGCAAACCAGTCGTTCATCGGCCTTCTGACGACGCAAACGCTCGTGGAGCGGTTCACACGCCAGCAGATTCTGCGTGCCTTCTCCGCCGCCAGGGAGTATAATGGCGTCGTATTCGTTCTCCAGAACGTCTGCAAGACGCGTCTCGGCCTGCATCACGATGCCGTGTGCGGAACGCACGGCGAGATCCTCGCCAAGCGATGCCGTGACGACTTCGACTCCACCACGGCGGAGAACGTCAATGATGGATACAGCCTCGATGTCCTCGAAGCCAGCTGCAAGGGGGACAAGCGCTTTCGACATAGTCAGTTCCAGGTTTAAGGTTCAAGATCAAGGTTCAAATCTTCGGAAAGAGTATAGCAGAATGATGACCCCCGAGACAATCGCCAAAATCAAGGCCCTCATGTCCGAGGCCTTCATCTATGAAGAAGACCTCGAGGAATCCTTCATTCTGGGGGGTGGACCCGGCGGACAGAAGACCAACAAGACCTCATCCGTCGTCCGCCTTCTCCACCCTCCTTCCGGGCTTCAGGTCCGGTGCGGCGAGAACCGCTCACGCGAAATCAATCGCTGGCTGGCCCGTCGCATGCTGGCCGAACGCATTCTCGAGAAGGAGCAGGGCCGCAAGAGCGCCGAACAGCAGGCCCGCGAGAAGAAGCGGCGGCAGAAACGACGCCGCTCCCGCCGGCAGAAGCAGCGCATGCTGGCCGACAAGCACGCCCAGTCCGAGAAGAAGGAGATGCGCAAGCCCGTCGACTACTGAGCACGTTCCTCCTGCAATCCCGTCGAGGCCGCCACGGTAGATTCCCGAGACCGGTGCGCCGTCGTAGTCAAACGGAAGGACCGGGAGGTAGGATGTCGCGCCATCGTCCGTATGCCAGTCGAGGAACAGCGAGCCGTTTGTCGTCACGGTTGCTGGCTTTCGTGCTTCCCTGCAGTCGGGCAGAGGTTCGTCTTTATGTCCCACTCGAGGTTGCGGTCAAGCGACTTCGGGTTGAGGTAGTAGAGGAAGTCGACGCCCTGGTACCCATAGCTCCAATGCCCGTGGAAATTGAAGTCGCCGTAGATCTTTCCATAGTACGCCTCGACGAGATTGCCCTTGTCGTCGAAGCGCGATCGGATGCGGAAGTAGTAGCAACGGCTGGGATCGGAATCCGTGAACTTCTTCGCATACGCATTCGGGCCATTCATGGTTTTCCGAGTTCCCTGCCGTATCCCGGTCATGTTACCGTACCCGTCCTCGGGCGCGACGCGAAGCTTGATCCCCGCCGTCGGTGATGTCATTTCCGCACAGCATCCGTTTCCTTCGCCGGGGAAACGCACCGTGTTCGAGAACGTGAAGAACGTCTTCTTCCAATCCTTGTACTTGCCGACCTGCAGCACCTCATCAATCGTCAGCTTCGTCTGGATCTCCAGGTCGGCGCGCTCGCCCTTGCCCTCCGGCGGCAGCCAGTCGCCCAGCACGAGGTCGTAGCGCAGGACTGCGTTCGTGCCGTCGAACGTCCCGGGGGCGACCTTGGGGCGCACGTTCTTCACGCAGAGCGGTATCGGGTGCTCCACTCGCTGGAGGCGAACGGTGACAACCTGATTGTCGGGTTGCCACCGTTGGAACAAGGGCAGGGGCTTGCCATTCGCCTCAAAGGGAACCCAGACGAAACGCGTGTCATAAAAGCCATCGTTGTCACGAAAACAGAAACCCGCCTTGCCACAATTTGTATTTCCAGCGGCGTCATATCTCCCATTCATATCCGTCCTCCCGCCAATCTCATGATCAACCGTCGCGTTTCCCCATCTCAGGAAACGGTCGACGAAAACGGCCTTGACCTTCATCTCCGGCAAGGGAATCACCGTTCGCTCATCGACGGCACAGATCCTGAACCGTGCATTGTCAGCCATGCAACGAACAAAAGAGAATATCGCAAGTGCAAATATGACGTACCTCATTTTACTCTCCCTTTCTGATTTTCTCGAAAAGTTTCCACACATAGAAATAGGCGACATCTTTCAAGTCCGAATGCAGCCAGGCTCCGGTTGTCCTCGGCCACCCGTTCGGCGTCCCGTCCTCGTTCTGGTAGTTGTAGTTTCCCGACACTCCGCTCGTCTCGTTCCGGCCCGCCGCGAAGCTCGTCGCGGGGATGCCGTCGCCCAGTACCTTGTTCAACTCCGTCTGGGAGATGGAGATCAGGCTGGTCTGATGCAGAAGGCCGTTGTCGAACCTGCGGAAGATCGGGCTGGCGACGAGCTCCGCGTCGGTGAAGTCGTTCGTCTTCGCGAAATCGGTTAGAAGCCCGGCAAGGTTCGTGTGGTCGACCGACTCGGGGACAGGCCGACAGCGCATCTCCTAGAACGCATGGCCGACATTTGGCGGAAACAGGTCCATACGATAATCTCCGCAGAAATCAGGGGTGATCCCTAAGCAGTCTCAGGAACTCATTCGGAGGAGGGAATTCCCTGACAACCGCCCCATTCTGATACTGACGAACGCCGTGAACACCAACGAAATTGGTAGCAGCAAAGTAATATTCCAAGTCGCCGCTGGGATCTACTTGATAGACGTTGAAGTCGCCCAATGTCCGGCTTTCAACTTCAATCATTGAAACGACACCATTCGTTTGATACGTGTAACTGTAAACCCCATCATTGCGAAAACACTGACTGACGCAGACCAAATTGGTCCGCACAACATTGGTGCTCACATTGAAGAGATCGACGTAATACTTTAAATTAGTCACACTGCCGTTGTTGTCGACAACAGTGAATATTCTTCCACTGCCATTTTCACTCCACACTCCGCTTTTGTCGGACATATTGTTGGAAAGGCTGTGATGGAAGGAATTCCACTCCACGACACTCCTCCTTTTCAGGTCAAGAAACCCGCTGTGCACCTCATCAGCCTTCCCCACACAGGAAAGAAACAACATTACGATCAGAATCTGCTTCATGAGTTTACCCCCTTATTTCATGTAGTGCCAGTTGTTGTTCATCAAGTCTTCTCCAAGAGACTTCGGATTGAGACCTTTCCCAATACCCCACCCCTTAACTGTTCTTTTGATCCACACCCCGCACGCGGCCGCCGCGTCGATCGTCGCGTTGCAGCAGTTGTAGTTGGACAGGCTGTACCGGGGTGTCGCTCTTCTGAAGTTCTCGCAAAACGCCAGACCCGAGAGGAGCTTGGACTTGGAAATCGGAACCATCTTCGTGACCTCCGGCTGATGATCCAGATCCGGCAGATGCAGGCCGTCGCCGTAGAATCCTGCCCGCCTGTTGAGGAATGCACTGCCGGAGATCCCTTCGACCGACTCCGGGACAGGTCTACAGCGCATCTCCCAGAACGCATGGCCAACGTCAACGCTGCCCCAACCCCACGCGAATGCCCTGTCAACCTCCCCGTAGCTCGGCTGGTCGACGTAGGCGATGAAGTAGCAGGCGTACGCCGTGTACTTCGCCTCGTCGGACACACCACAACAGGTGGCCGTGACGGACTTGTCGCGGGGAGCCGCGGATGCCGTCCGCGCGCAGAGGTAGAAGCTCTCGTCCTTGACGCTTCCGGCCGGGAACTCGGCGCCGCTTCGGACGGCGGCGTAGCCGTCGGCGGTCCGGCGGAGCAGGTCGTCCGCGACGATCCGGACCGTCACGTTCGTCGGCAGGCCCTCCGGCCGGCACGTCACCTTGACGGGGACAAGCGAGTCTGTCCAGTCCGCCTCGCCCTGCTTCACGTGCGCGGGCGCCCACGGCGCGTATGCGCCCCGCGTCTCCTCCGCGCTTTCGCCGACGCCGCCAACCTCCACGTCGACGTCCAGCACGTGGAGCGTCGCGGAAAGACTCCCCGCGACGTTGCCGGCGCCGGGACCGCCATCGGAGTTTCTCCGACTCGCATGGACGTGGCCCGTCAGCAGCCCGCCTTCGTTTTCGGCAATCCATCCGTTGCCGACGACGACGTCGTTGCGCTGGGGAATCCTCTCGCAGAGACCTTCATCGTAGTCGTCGTCGAACGACTTCCGCCCTGGCAGTCCGTCGATCTTCGCCTGCCAGCAGTACCAGGGGGACAGATCGTCGTGATGCCCGTCGCAGTTCAGCCAGTGCATCGAAAGACGGTAGGAATTGCCCTTCCGCAGCTTCTTCGGCACATCCTGCTGCGCGCCGGGCGCGCCCATCGTGATGATCTGCGCGCGCGTGTCGTCCGGCCCCAGCCCCTGGATCGTCATCTCCCACGCCGCATAGTCCCCGTCGATGTTGAAGACAAGCTCGCGCAGGGCCTCGGCCGGGGGCGCGACGCCGCCGTCGGAGGGATCGTTCGGGTCGGAACCCCGCCGCACCTCCGTCCCGTCGTCGACGCCGTCGCCGTCCGAGTCGCGTCCGCCGTCCGCGCCCGGATTCGTCTGGTTCAGATACTCCTCGAGGTTGGAGAGCGAGTCCCCGTCGGGATCGAGCGCCGCGTCCCCCGGATCGCGGGGATCGAGTCCGTTCGAGAGCTCCCAGTCGTCGGGCATGCCGTCCGAGTCCGTGTCGACGCGCGCGGGGTTCGTGCCGAGGCGCGCCTCCTCCGCGTCGCCGAGGCCGTCGCCGTCCGTGTCGCCTTCGAGCGGATCCGAGCCGACGCCGAGGAGGAACTGGAGCGCGAGGTCGTCCTGGACACGCCCCGGCTCCCGGTGGCACCACGACGCACGGGTGCGTCCGTCGAAGGTCTGGAAGCCGACGGCGGCATACCGTCCGTCGGTCTCCGACCCCCGCACGTCCCGGTAGCGGACGTAGGCGCGGTCCGCGCCGTTCGTGGGGATCGCGACCTGGAACGAGACCGCGTTCGTCTCGTCTCCCCAAAGATCCTGGCAGACGTTCGCGTACTCGACGAGCAGATATCCAACGCCGTCATGGGTCGCCGTGCCCGCGCGGACGCGCGTGGAAAGTTCTTGCTCGATGGACAGGTAGCCCCAGTACGGAGCGACGAGAAGCGCGTCGTCATACGCCACCTGCCGCGACAGGTCGGACGATCCCTGCGACCACTCGGGCCCCTCGCATCCCGCGCGGATGAAATAGACGGCCCCGCTCACGTCGAGGACGGCATTCGTGACCATCACGCCCTGCACGACGAGGGGCGCGGGGAGCGCCCAGTACGCGAGGGAATACGACGGCTCGGGGAAGGCGTCCGTGAGGTCGGTCGCCGCCCCCGCGTCGAAGGCGAGCCACGGCGGGACGTTCGTCACGGTGATCCCCCCGACCTCCTCGCCGTCGGGGAGGGTGTCCCCGTCGGTGTCGGGGTCCTTTGGATCCGCGCCATGCAAGCACTCGGCGAGATTGGGGAGCCCGTCCCGGTCGGGGTCGCCGTCGGGACCGTCGTCGCCCTCCGCCGAAAGCGGATCGAGGCCGTGGTCGAGCTCCCAGCCGTCGGGCAGCCCGTCGCCGTCGGTGTCCGGCTGCGCGGGATCCGTGCCGAGGC
>JAUNMP010000329.1 GCA_030537465.1 bacterium | reverse complement strand
CCCGTGCCCTTGAACTCCTCGAAGATCACCTCGTCCATGCGGGACCCGGTGTCGATGAGAGCGGTCGCGAGAATCGTGAGCGAACCACCGCCCTCGATGTTGCGTGCCGCGCCAAAGAAGCGCTTGGGGCGATGAAGCGCGAGCGCGTCGACGCCACCGGTGAGGATCTTGCCGGAATGCGGCTGCACCGTGTTGTAGGCCCGTGCGAGACGCGTGATCGAGTCGAGAAGAATGATCACGTCCTTCCCGTTCTCGGCCTGACGACGGCTCATCTCGATCACCATCTCCGCCACGTCCACATGATGCTGCGGTTCCTCGTCGAATGTCGACGAAAGAACCATCGCGCGCGTGTTGCGCTGCATATCGGTGACTTCCTCCGGGCGCTCATCGACGAGCAACACGATGAGGATCGCATCGGGATGGTTCTTCGTAATGGCGTTGGCCATCTTCTGGAGGAGAACCGTCTTACCAACACGCGGCGGAGCGACAATCAGACCACGCTGGCCAAAACCGATCGGTGTGAACAGATCGACGACACGTGTTGAAAACTCGCCTGGTGTCGTCTCAAGCACAATCCGCTTCGTGGGGAAAGTGGGCGTCAGATTCTCGAAGTGGACGATGCGGGCCGCTTCGCTCGGCGTCTTACCGTTAACGCTCACGACATTGCCGAGCACAAAGTAGCGGTCCTTGTCACGCGGATCACGAATCGGCCCCTCCACAATGTCGCCCGTGCGGAGCGCATGACGACGAATCTGCTGCTGCGGAATGAAGACGTCCTCGGGGCAGGCGAGGAAGTTGGTCTTCGCACTGCGCAGAAAACCGTAACCTTCCTTCTCAACCTTGAGACAGCCGGTCGCCGTGACGGCGCCACCGCGATTGAGGTAATTACGAATGGCCGCGAAGATGATCTCGTGGCGCTTCATCGCGCCCAGATCCTCCGCGTTCGCGTCCGGCATCATCCGCTCGACGATGGTTCCGTTGTCCCAGGTATGGATGTCCTGAAGGCGGAACTCGGGCAGATCGGGATTACGCGGCACACTGGGTGGTGGCGGTTCATAGCGCTGCTGCTGATGCCTTTGATCCTGCTGGTGGCGCTGCTCGAACGGTCGGCGGTTCCCCTGCTGGAACGAACCGTTTCCACCATTCTGATTTCCGTTTCCGTTGAAGTTGCCGAGGCGATTGCCATTCCGGGCCGCACGATTGGCCAGCCACTGCTGACGACGGAGCTGCCGCTTCGAAAGCGGCTGCTGAGGCCCTTCCGGCGGCAGAGTCGCCTGCTGCTGAATCTGAGGTTGAGTCTGCTGGGGCTGTACAGCCGCCGGCGCAGAAGGTGCCGGAACGGCTGGAGCCGACTGAAGCGCCGTAGCGTTCGGTACCACGTCCGCTGCAGGGGCAGACGCAGTAACGGACTGTGCGGGAGTTTCCGATGACACGGGCTTCTCCGGCGAGACGGGTGCCGCGGCCTCCGTCGACGCCTCGGACACCGCAGCCTTCTTCGGCGGACGACCACGGCGTTTCTTTACGGGCGCGGCTTCTCCGGCCTCTGTCGCGACAGGTTCGACAAGCGCCGTCGCGGCCTTGCGAGCCGCGCGCTTGGCACGCGCCTCCTCTTTGTCCTGCAATGCCTTGGCCGCTGAAGCGGGAAGATCATCAGGCGACCATGACACTTGAGGATCAACAGGTTGTTCAGTGCTCATTCTTGGTTCTTTCCTTCAGCCAGGCGTAAAGACGCATGGCTTCTTCCTTGAGATGTTCTGGCGTGGAATCATTGGTCACGACGAAATCAGATTTCTCCGCCTTTTCCAAGACGGGCATCTGCGCCGCGAGTCTTGCCGCCGCTTCGTCACGCGTATACCCACGCGTAGCTATCATTCTGTCAATCTGCTGACATTCCGGCGAAGCAATTGCGATTATTGTATCATAATCGGATTCCCAATGCGATTCAAAAAGGAGCGGGATGACAGAAATCCTAGGCTGGTCCTCAACCACCTGGGTAAACGCCCGCATTCTGCTGCGAACCAATGGATACAAGATAGCCTCAAGATCGTTTCGCGCAGTTGCATCACTAAACACAATCCTGGCAAGTGCGCGGCGGTCAACCGAGCCGTCTTCAGCAATCACCGACCTACCAAAGCGTTCGGCAATCGCCTGGACCGCTTCACCTCCAGGCGCTTCGAGTTCATGGACAACATCATCTGCGTCGAGAAGACGAATGCCAAGTTCCCGCAGGAACTTGGCAAGCGTCGACTTCCCGCAGGCGATTCCGCCTGTTAGGGCTATCTTCATACCACAACCTTACTTGTCGGCAGGGGCCGGAGTGGCCTTGGCTTCCTTATCGGCCGCCGTCGTGTCGGAATCCTGGTTCTGGATGATCTGACGACCATTCGGATCAACCAGGCGACCCGAGACGAAGATCAGCAGGTTGCGCTTGTTGGACCACTCGCTGCGGCTGCGGAAGAGACGACCGACGAACGGGATGTCGCCGAGGAACGGAATCTTGTCCTCCATCGACTTGCGCTCTTCCGTGATCAGGCCGCCCATCACGATGGTCGAACCATTGTAGAGGGTCACGTGCGTGTTGATCGAACGCTCCTTGAAGAAGGGCTGTTCCATCGGCACCGTGAACCAGTTCATGTCCTCTTCGCCGCTCATCATGGCGAGCGTCTGGGCGGAGGAGCTCATCACCGCGGACATCGGCACCTTCATGCCGTAGTCCTTCCACGTCGGCTCGGAGATGACCTTGGGCTCGAGGGCGAGGTTGATCAGACCTTCCGGCGAGAGCTCCGGCGTCACCGTGAGGATCACGCCGACTTCCTGCTGCTCGAAGTTCTGCGGCTCGACCATCGGGAGGATCTTACCGTCGGACCCCGAACCCGTGCCCCCGGAGATCGAACTCGAGGAAGAGGACGAAGTGGACTGGATCGTCACATCGTAATCCTGCGGGAAGCGGTAGATCGTGACAACCTTGATAACCGCCTCGTTGCCGCTCTTCGTGACCACCTTCGGGGCGGAGAGAAGATCCGTGTCGCTGCGCTGCGAGAGCATGTGCAGAATCATGGAGAGGTCCGCATTTCCGAGGAAGGCGTTCACGCGCATGAACTTGTCGTTCTGGCTCGCGCCCTCGCCGGAGATGTGGTTGCCCTCCGTGCTCAGGTAGCGCATACCAGTCTGATAGGCGGAACCGTCAATCGCGTTGACACCAACGTTCTTACCAGTCTTGGTATACCCGTTCTTTGCCCACGTCTGGTAGACCGGCTTACCCTCATTGTCCGTTCCAATCTGCGTCTTGTTCCTCATGCTGTCCAGAACGGCTTCACCAGCTGTATGCGTCTGACGATTCCACTTCGACCCTGTCGTCGTCGTTGTCGTCGGAACCGTATTGAGCACACCGTTTACAAACTGGTTCTGATATGTGGTCGAGGAATTCTCAACTACGTCATAAGCACCATCCTTGAGATTCAGCGCCTTAGCGAGCTTTCCGCCGACATTGAAGGAGTAGTCGCTGTTCAGCAGCCATTCGAAACCGAGGGAGTTGAGGTCCTCCTGGGCGACTTCCACGAAGCGCGTCTCGATCTCGATCATCGACGGCGTGACGTTGAGTTCGTTCAACGCATCCTCGAGAATCGCGAGCTGGTCTTCCGTGTTCGTCACGCGGAGCTTGCCGACGGCCTTGATGTACTTGATCTTGGAGTTCTGGGGCCAGTTCACGCCGAGGTCGGCGAAGTAGGCCTTCCACTGATCCTCATCGCTGCCACCGCCTTCGCCGCCATCGCCGCCGCCGCTGAAGTCGCCGGCCTTCTGGTCCTTCAGCGAGTTGGAGGCGTCGTTCATGCGGTCGACGAAGGATTCGACCACGGAGTAGGTGCGCGTGACGAGCTCGTCGGTGGTCATCGTCTTCGGCAT
>JAUNMP010000060.1:5416-22636 GCA_030537465.1 bacterium | reverse complement strand
GAGAAGGTTGAGAGGGTTGAGAAGGGTGAGAAGGAGAGAAATGAAGACAAGCATCCATACGAATCTTGCCTACATATTGATTGTGGCCTTGACTGTGCCGTTGTGCGCGCTCTTTGCCCAATCGGCCTCCGCGCTTTGGGATCTCAAGGCGCTCGATCAGGCGCCGAAGACATTCGCGGTGGAGATTCCGTGCTCCAACGACTACGGTTGCGTGGAGGGCGTGGAGCCAATCTGGGTCGAAGGCGAGGCCTATCGCGGCAAGCCGACGCGCGTCTTCGCCTGGTGGGGCCTTCCAAAGGGAGCTTCCGTCCAGCAGAAGGTCCCGGCGATGGTGCTCGTGCACGGTGGCGGTGGCACGGCCTTCGCGAAGTGGGTGAAGATCTGGAACGACCGTGGTTATGCGGCGATCGCGATGGACACCTGCGGAAAGATCCCGCAGGGCGAGCGGGACGGCAAGCCCCACAACACGCACGCATGGTCGGGTCCGAGCGGCTGGGGAAGCTCGGTTGGCCAGATCGAGGAGCCGCTGAAGGACCAGTGGACGTACCACGCCGTGGCGGCGGTGATGCGTTGCCATTCGTTCCTGCGGGCGCGCCCCGAGGTCGATGCCGCGCGCATTGGCCTCACGGGCATCAGCTGGGGTGGTTACCTGACGAGCATTGTGATGGGCGTGGACGACCGCTTCGTCTTCGCGGCGCCGGTCTACGGCTGCGGCTGGTACGATCTCAATCCGCGTTGGTCGCACATGGGCAAGCCCGAGCAGTACCGGAAGTGGCTGGCGCAGTGGGACCCGAAGAACTACATCGGCGGCGTGAAGTGTCCCGTGCTCTGGTGCTGCGGCACGAACGACCGCTGGTATCCGCTGGACGCCGTGCGCCTGTCGTATGGCCGTGTCGCCCCGCAGGTCCCGCTCGCGCTCTCGCTCAAGCTGCGGATGCCGCACGGTCACCCGCCCGCCGGCGATCCGAAGGAAATCACGGCGATGGCCGACCATTATCTGCGGGGTGGGGCGCCATTAGTCGAGATGAAGGCGGCGCAGGTCCGGGACGGCAAGCTGTGCGTCGAATTCGACGCGCATGGCCGTAAGGTTGTGAAGGCCGAATTGCTGGCGACGACCAGCACCGAGGCGGTGCTCGAGAACCGTCCCTGGACGGCGACGCCGGTTGGGGGATTCGACGCTTCGGCGACCACCTTCGAGGTGGCCGTGCCCGCACATGCGGTCATGTTCTTCGCCAACGTCGTGACCGACGACGGCCTCGTCGTCTCGACGCGCGTGTTCGACGCCGCGGATCTGCGGTGATGCGAATGGAGCCACGAGGCGGACGGGGAGGTGCGGCATGAAGGGGTCGAAGGGCAATCTGATTCTCACTGGGTGGTACTATCCGGAATATCTTGCGGCGGCGGCCGCGGCCTACGGCGGACACTACAAGGGGAATGCGGATGTCCTTGGCGTAAGCAAGTCAGACCTCGCCGCCATGCTGGACGTGGTGGCCGGCAAGTACCAGAACGTGGATATTCTGGGCGTGGGCCTGACCGAGAACCTCGATCATCTCGCCAAGGTCCTGAAGGAGCTTGCCGCGAAGGGTGTGCGCACGAGGTGGTTCTCCAGAAACGCAATTCCGTCCGAGTTCCACGAGATTCTTCAGCGCGAGGGGGCTGCCTTCTCGGAGGTCCATGTGAAAGACCGGGAGAATCTGCTGGACGTCGTCGCCGACTGCCTGGACGGCATCGACGGCAAGGCCTGCACGAGGTTGTGCCCCCTTGTCGATGCCGGCGTCTACGAGCCCAGGGAATATGCTGACCTTGGGAAGCTGAGCCTTCCGGAAATCTGGGCGGGGCTCTTCCTCGCGGCAGGTTTTGCGCACCGTGACCATCGCGACGAGCAGGCCTGTGGAGAGGTGGTGAAAGCCCTGTGGGAGGGCATCTCCGTACAGCCCGTTCTTCCGCCGCGCTTCCATCAGCTGATGGAGGACTACCGCACTGAAGCCTGCAACGAGCTGATCGGCAAGAGCAAGTCCCTTGTTGCGTTGCGCGCCCGTCTCGCGCTTGCGGCGCGCTATGAGGGTGCGAACGTGCTGATCCTCGGCGAGACGGGGTCTGGCAAGCAGGTGGTGGCGGAGTACATCCACTCCCACTCAAATCGTCGCAATGGCCCCTTCGTGCACTACAACTGTGCCTACTGCGGGAACGCGGACATGCTGATGGATCGGCTGTTCGGGCATGTGAAGGGTGCCTTCACGGGGGCGGTCGACGAGCAGAAAGGGCTTTTCGACGCAGCGAACGGGGGGACGCTCTTCCTCGACGAGATTGGCGAGGCGAACGAGATGGTGCAGTCCATGCTGCTCACGGTGATCGAGACGAAGAAGTTCACGCGTGTGGGCGGCACGAAGGACGTCCAGGTCGATGTGCGCCTCGTCTGCGCGACGAACCGTGATCTGCAGCAGATGGTGCTGAACTTCGGCGATGAGGAACGCCCGCAGGAGGGTTCCACGAAGGGGCGTCGCTTCCGACTCGACCTCTATGAGCGGCTCTGCGATTTCCCCGTGCGGCTGGATCCGCTCCGTGATCACCTTGAGGACGTGCGGCCCCTGGCCCGCCATTACTGGTACCAGATGACCGGTGGCGTGCAGCCGACGCCCCGCCAGATCAAGGACCTGATGGAGTTCGACTATCCCGGCAACGTGCGCGAGCTGAGGTCCATCCTCAAACTGGGGATGACGCTCTATGGAGACGATCCGAGAAAGGCGGACTTCAAGGCGATCCTCGCCGACTACCGTGCGTTCAACGACAAGCTCTTGACGGGACTCCGTGCGCGCCACGCAGCGGAGAAGGGCTTCGGGGCTAAGTCGGAGGAGTGGCCCGAGAATCGCGATGAGCTGCTCACCCGTCACGCCGCGAAGGTCTTCCTCAAGTATGGGCGGAAGCTGAGCGCCGCGGCGAAGGCCGCCGACGTCGCGGAGAACACGTTCAGGAAGTTCCTCGAGAAGGCTCAGAAGGAGGGGTTGGTCTGACCGACCGGACAATGCGGATCTACGTGGATATTGACGATGTCCTATGCGAGACGGCGGCTTCGCTCTGCGAGATTGTCGCGCGCGAGTTCGGACGGCATGTCGCTTATGAGGACGTGTTTCAATTCGATCTACAGGATGTCTTCCGTCTGACGGACGAGGAGATGCGGCGTTTCATGGTGCTGTCGCACGATCCCGACAATTTGAAGGCGTTTCCCGTGACGGGTGGTGCGGCGGAGGGAGTTGCTGCGTTGCGGGCCGCGGGGCACGCGGTGGAGATCGTCACGGGGCGCCCCGCCTCGTCACATGTCGCCACGGAGCGGTGGCTGGCGGAGAATGGTTTCAAGGGGCTGTCCGTCACCTACGTCGACAAGTATGGGCGGGCGGGCTGCTATGTGCAGAATCCGGGCGATCCGCCGTCCATCACGCTCGCCGAGTTGCTTGAGCGGCGGTACGATGCCGCCATCGATGACTCGCCGAAGGTTTTGGGCCCCCTCGCGAAAGCCTGGCCGAACACCCGTCTGCTCGTCTTCTCGCGTCCCTGGAACAAGTCCCTTCGTCTTGCATCGAATATGGTGCGTGTCGAGGGTTGGAAGGCCGTTGTCGCCGACCTTCTCGTCTAGTATTCCCCTATCGCTTTTGGGGGTTCATCGAAGTTTTTAGTGGCGAATTGCATATACAGAACGCAGATGCCTCGGCATACGCGGATTTTGCCGAAACCCGCTGTGGCTGCGGCGCTTCGGCCATTGACTTCTCATAGGCGGAATTGGTCTCTCCCATTCAAGGCCGAAGCTACGCCACAAGCGGCTTTCGGCAAGTTCACACATTATTGCTCCGGCAAACAAATAGATTGATTCGAAGGTAGGGATCGCACTCCGGGCGATCCGCCCTCTCCGGGCGATGAAAACCCTTTTCCTGCGGAAGGCGGCGAACCCGGAGTGTTCGCCCTACCGCACAACCGCGAATCAATCTATTTTGTTGCCGCTTCTATAGTGAGCCAATTCCTTTCGGACATCGTGTCGCTGACAACGCAGACCTCTTGGCGAAATCCGATTCCGTCGTAGTCCGCGCGCAAATGGACTGCCAATAAATGCCATAGGATTGCTCATGGCGCGGACGTCGTAGACGGATCGGATTTCGCCAAAAACCGCGTATGCGAAAGCATCTGCGTACAAAAATGAGCGCTCCTATCATATGAACCGACCCACACTTATGCCTGAAGCCTCTTTTTCATTTGGGGTGTCTCTTTCCCCGCCCGATTCCCCTCTTTTCAACCTACTTCCAAAACAACGACTTTGTTCAACAATTTGAACAACGCACTCTTGCGCTCCTGCGTGTATTATACTAGTGCCGTCAACCGAAAAAGTCATGAAGAACACGATCAAGAAAATCTTCGCGCTTGCGCTCCTGCTGGTCACGACGGCCGTCGTGGCCGGGCAGAACGATGCGCTGCTCGCGTTCTCGACGAAGGGGCCCGACTGCTATGCGGACGGCACGCCCGTGCAGGTTGGCGAGGCCTATGCGCTCGTGTGGTCCCGCAGCGGCTGCGAGTTCGCCGGCGTGGACATGAACGGCCAGGCGGTCGACCCGGCCAACAACGCGGTGGTGGTGGCGCTGCCCCTCGCGAAGGCGAAGCGCAACGGCGACGTGCACTGCCCGCTGACGATGTTCCAGATCGACGCGACGTTCGCGGCGGCCCACGCCGACGGCACGTTCGCGCTGGTGCTCCTGGATACCCGCGTCGCCAATGCCAAGGGCGAACTCGTCGCGACGGGCGATCTCCGCCAGGTGAACGGCTGGGGCTTCGTTGAGAAGAGCCGCGTGAAGGCGATGGGCGGTTCGCTCGTCGCGGCGACGAACGCGGGCGACAAGGACGGCCGCACGCAGACGACGGCGACGAGCGCGGTGCCGGCGGGCGAGAACATCCCGCAGCCGAAGATCACGGGCATCCAGGTGCTGGACGACTACGTGGTGCTGACGGTGAAGGGCACGAGCCCCCGTCTTCTGTACAACGTCGCCTCGGGTGCGAAGCCTGGGCGGCATGACAACCGCCACGCGGCGATGGGCGCGGTGCAGGGGCATCCCCGTGCGGACCGCGAGATCCAGATTGTGACTCCGGTCGTTCCCGGGCAGAACTTCTTCCAGATCATTCGCAACTAGTGGCATGAAAGCTCTCACGACAAAGGACGATGAAGTCGGGCGCGTGGAAATGCGTCGTTTTTCGTTTCAGGTGACGGGCATACGCCGCGGGTGTTGTTAGTTGATGATTCTCCCATGAATCTGCTCATGTTGAAGTCGATTTTGACGAAAATGGGCAAATTCGACCTCTTGACGGCCACCAATGGCCGCGAGGCGCTTGACTGTCTGAATGAACACGAGAGGGAGGGAGCTCCCGTCGACGCCGTGTTCACGGATGTCTGGATGCCCGAGATGTCGGGAGATGAACTGGTTGGCTGTCTGCGGGGGGATGAGCGCTTCGCCCAGTTGCCGATCTACGCGGTGACGACGGACCGTGAAATCCACACGAGCTATGCGCAGATGGGCTTCGATGGCTGCTGCCTGAAGCCGTATGCCGCCGATGATCTTCGTCCGTTCGTGTTTGGTGCGGGAGTGGAGGAATCCCGCACACGCGTGGCGATGTAACCTTTGCGCGCGAGGCGCGTATTCTGGGTGTCGTTGTCCGTGGTTTCCGGTTACGGATTCGAGGGCTTCGAGGGTTGGTCAAAAAAACAGTATTTTGTTCAACCGTTTGAACAATCACTTTTGCGCCTCACGCGTGTAGTATAATACGCGCGTCGCTCACGAGAGGACATTTCGAAATGGACATGATCAAAAAGATTTTCGCACTGATGCTTCTGCTGATCGCAACGGCCGTTCTGGCCGGGCAGAACGATGCTTTGCTCGCGTTCTCCACGAAGGGCCCCGACCGCTATGCGGACGGCACGCCCGTGCAGGTTGGCGAGGCCTATGCGCTCGTGTGGTCCCGCAGCGGCTGCGAGTTCGCCGGCGTGGACATGAACGGCCAGGCGGTCGACCCGGCCAACAACGCGGTGGTGGTGGCGCTGCCCCTCGCGAAGGCGAAGCGCAACGGCGACGTGCACTGCCCGCTGACGATGTTCCAGATCGACGAGGCGTTCGCGGCGTCCCACGCCGACGGCACGTTCGCGCTGGTGCTGCTGGATACGCGCGTCGCCAACGCAAATGGTGAGCTCGTCGCGACCGGCAAGCTCGGCCAGGTGAACGGCTGGGGCTTCGTCGAGAAGAGCCGCGTGAAGGCGATGGGCGGCTCGCTCGTCGCGGCGACGAACGCGGGCGACGCGAACGGCCGCACGCAGACGACGGCGACGAGCGCGGTGCCGGCGGGCGAGGACATCCCGCAGCCGAAGATCACGGGCATCAGCCTGCAGGGCGACTACGTGGTGCTGACGGTGACGGGCACGAGCCCGCGCCTCCTCTACAACATCGCCGCCGGCGCGAAGCCGGGCCACCACGCGACGCGCCACGCGGCGGCGTGCGCGGTGCCGGGCCACGCGAACCGCGGCCGCGAGATCACGATCGTCGCGCCGAAGGTCGCCGGCCAGAACTTCTTCCAGGTTGTGAGAAACTGAGCATTTTATGAGGAGCAGAAACATGAGAAAGTCATTCATGTCGGTTGTGTTCGCGGCACTCGCGTGCTGCGGCTTCGTGTTCAACGCACAGGCGGCGCGCTATGCGAAGTTGACGGTCAACGTGTCAGCTGCCAGTGCGGGACTCGGTAAAGTTGCCGCGGCCACTTCGGCCACGGGCGGGACTCTGGATTCATCTACGTCGAGCGCCACGCAGCAGAACAACAATAGCCAGGGCAGTCAGGCAAAGACCTTCTATGCGCGCGCGCAGGCCAATGACGGGTATGTGTTCCTGGGGTGGTCCACGGCTAATAACGGGACTTCCTACGAATCGCAGAACGCCACCTACACGTTGACGGTCAACACGGCCTCCTCCAATGGCGGAACGAACACCAAGACGCTCTACGCCAACTTCGCGAAGGCCCTCTGCAAGGTCGATTCTAAGCCGTACACGGATGTCCTCCAGGCGATGAACGACATCCAGGATGGTCAGACGCTCACGCTGCTGGCCGACTTCCCAATTCCCATGGACGTTCCGATCACGAAGAGCATCACGCTCGATGGCAACGGCCACACGCTGACGCGCACGGCTGCCAATGCCGAAATCACGATTGCGGCCAACGTGACCCTCAAGAACATCACGGTTGACGGCGCGAACCTCGCCGCACAGGACGCGATGTTCGTCGTCGCGCCGACGGGCGCGCTGACGGTCCAGAACGGCACGACGATCAAGAACTGCAAGAACGCGTCGGGTAACGGTGGCGCGATTTGCGCGAACGGCCCCGTCGACCTCAAGGGCGGCACGATCACGAACTGCTCCGCCAAGGAGGGCGGCGCGGTGTATGTGGCGCCGGCATCGTCGACGACGACCGTGACGACCAACGCCTACACGTTCTACAAGGTCGTCTTCAAGAAGTCCGGCGGCGACTTCCAGCTCTCCGAGCTCAAGTTGCTTGACGCGCAGGGCAACCGCATCAACGGGGACGGCTACACGGCCGCGGCCAAGAACGCGGATCCGTCCACGCTGGCCGCGAAGCAGTGCACGTTCGCCTCCTCCGTTGCCGACTGCTGGCAGGCGACCGAGGGCGTCGCGAACCTCTTCGACGGCGACACGGGCACGAAGATGGCGGGTCCGTTCAAGCTGACGAATGCGTCGAATTCCGACAATTGGCTGACGGTTGCGTTCCGTGTGCCCGATGGTACGGCGCCTGCGGCGGGGTATATGTTCACCACGGGTGGTGATACGGCGAATTTCAAAGATCGCAATCCCACGGACTGGGCGCTCTACGGCAGTGCGGATGGCACGAACTGGATGCTCCTGGACGAGAAGGCGTCCTTCTCCGGCAGTACCGCGAACAAGACCGATCTCGCCACATCGGCGTGGAAGATCAATGGTTCCTACACGACGTCCAAGACGGTGGACGTCGCGGGCGGCAAGGTCGTGGTGAGCGGCGCGGCGACGGTCGCGGACAATACGGCGACGGGCGGTTCGCTCAACAACATCCAGATTTCGTCCGCCGATCAGCTCGCGCAGGGCGGGAACTTCACGGGGTCCGTCGGCGTCTCCTATCCGACTGAGGATCCCGAGGGCACGGTCTTCGGCTCCGCGGGTTCCTACACGGGCGCGGACAAGTTCTTCTACGACGGCGACACGACACTCGCGGGTGCCTCCGAGAACAAGGCTCTTGTGTGGCCGAAGCGCGCGGTTGCGCAGATCGGGTCCACGACGTACCGCACGCTCGCGGACGCCGTGGCCGCCGCGAAGGACGGCGACACGATCGAGCTCCTGAAGAATCTCGATCTCGATGCGGACGTGATGATCGACAAGAACGTCACGCTCACCTCGGCCGCGGGCAAGAGCTACATGCTCACGCGGACGGCGGATGCCCAGCTCAACGTCACGACGGGCGCGCTCACGCTGACGAACCTCACGGTCGACGGTGCGCAGATGGCGGCGACGAAGCCGCTCGTGAACGTGGCCGCGGGCGCGACACTCAATCTGACGACGGGCGCGCGCGTGACGCGTGCGACGGCGGGCGGCATCGCGGCCGCCGGTACGGTCAACGTCTCGGGCAATCCGGTTGTCACGGGCAACACGGCGGCGGGCAAGGCCAGCGACCTCGCGCCGACATCGGCCAGCGTTCTGAACCTCGTCGGCGACTTCACGGGCTCGATCGGCGTCCTGTGGCCGCGCGACGTGGCGGGCAAGGAGCTTTCGAATCGTCCCTTCGGCGCGGCGACGACGTTCGCGGGCGCGGATAAGTTCTTCTTCGATGGCAAGACGAGCCTTGCGGGTGCGCTCTCCGAGGACGGCCGCCTCGCCTGGCCGGAAATCAAGGAAGAGGAAGTCCCGATGGGCGATGACACCGTCGTGTTTGAGGGGGCGTCCTCTGCCAAGGTGCTGCCGGACGGCGATCTGGTGCTCGTCTTCGACGATCCGTCCAAGGCGAACACCTTCACGCTGCCGAAGAACGCCAAGGCGCGCATCCTGCTCGTCGGCGGTGGCGGCGCGGGTGGTTCGGTTGGCGTGGACATCAAGGAAGGCGCGGGCGGCGGCGGCGGCGCGGGTGGTTTCATCGACCGTCTGCAGACGTTGGATCCGGGAACGTACACGGTGCAGATCGGCGCGGGCGGCAAGCGCGTGCAGACGGTGGTGCAGTCCTGGGTCGGCGATGACGGCGACTACTCCTGCATCAAGCTGGGCGATGAGATCGTCGCGCTCGCGAAGGGCGGCGGCGGCGGCGGTACCGTCAAGATCGGCGGCAACGGAACGGAAGGCGGTTCCGGCGGCGGTGGCGCCTGGTACGGCAAGGCCCTCGCGGGCGGTCTCGGCACGGAAGGCCAGGGACGTGCCGGCGGTACGCCGCAGGATCAGGACCACGGCGGCGGCGGCGGTGGCGCGGCCATGGCCGGTGGCGTGAACGGCACGGCCGGTACGGGCAAGATGAGCGACATCACAGGCGACGTGGTGACCTATGCGCAGGGTGGCCGTGGCGGCGACAGGGCGGATGCCGATTACGAGGCGAAGGCCGGCGCGGGCGCGGGCTTCGGCGGCGACGGCGCGGTCAAGGGCTTCGGCGGCGCGGGCGCGGACGGTCTCGTGATCGTGCGCATCCACAAGCTCTTCGACTATGTCATGGTGCCCTATCCCGAATATGTGGATGACTTCACCTGGGAGTCGGGGAAGACGCGGACGGCCTTCGATCTCAACGCGCAGAGCGCTGAATTCAAGGCTGCGATCGCGGAGATGAAGGGGACGAATGCCGTCACCTGCACGGGCACGGATGACGATATGGAGGGCCTTGGCCGCTACAACTTCGTGCTCTACCTGAACGACGGCTATATGTGGGAGGACGGCTCGCTGGATCCGTTCGGCGCCACCTGGCGCATCAAGGACCCCGACACCATCGGCAAGGCGTCGATCGACGTGAAGAAGACGGTGTCCTGGACGGATGGTCCCGACGCCACGATCTCCATCGACGTCCATTCGACGCCCGAGGCGAAGAAGGCCACGCCGAACGTGCTCTATCTCTCCGGCCTCTGCAACGCCCACGGGTATTCCACGACGATCGCCAAGACCGCTCTTGATACGATTGCCAAGGTTGCGAACGTCGACTACTACTTCTTCAACACTGTAAGCTCGACGGGGTCGGCTGCGCCGAAATACAAGGGGTCGCTCACGGTTGGGCAGACGTTCGACGCGAGCAGCATCACGATGGC
Source organism: bacterium (assembly GCA_030537465.1). Taxonomy (GTDB): domain Bacteria; phylum Verrucomicrobiota; class Kiritimatiellia; order RFP12; family UBA1067; genus RUG572. The sequence goes on along the minus strand of JAUNMP010000060.1, from coordinate 12,303 downwards.
CTCCAACAACCATGCCCCGTTGTATGGCTTCTACGAGACGCTCAACCAGATTCGGACGTCGGGGAAGGAATACGACTACATTGTCTTCGCGTTCGACCGTACCAAGGTCGCGACATCCTTCCCCGCCGCTCATGCGCAGGAAGCCAAGGTGGTGGAATACCTCAAGCCATTCTATGAGAAGAACGCGGTGATCTGGCTTGTCGACCACGATCCGGACCAGTGCACGGTATTCAATAGCTCGCAGGCTCCGTATACGCAGACACCGTGGAAGCCGAGCCAGCTTGTCTACATCGATTATGGCGATTCCTCCACCAGCAGTAAGTGGACGACTCTGGCCGGCTATAAGAGTAAGGTAAGCGCCTCGGCCACTGCGGAGGCGGCGATGCAGGCGTTGATGGGCCTCTTCTGCCCGTCGAAGTATCCGCTGACAAACTATCAGGAACCGACGCTGAACAACAACGGGGTTCAGAACAACAGCGATACGATCACCAAGATCAACAATACGACTGGTGTCGCGATTGAAAATCAGGAGCTCTATGACAACGCCGACAAGGTGGCGACGATTATCGCCGACGTCATCAAGCCGGTCATCCACACGATCGGGCTGAACGACAATGTCTGCGTGAGCATGGGCCTCGATGTGAAGAGTTCCCATGGCAAATGGACGACGAATGAAGTGGCGATGGGTTGGAAGGATCTGACCTCGTCGGAGTTGAAGAATACCGACACGGGCGTGACGATTGAGCTGCCCGGCATCCAGGACGAGGCGTGGATTCACCTCGACATCGATGTTCAGGATACAGGCGTATTCAAGTCGAGCATCAACGCGACGTACAACGAGCGGACCGGCCTCTGGGAGAAGGATCCGAACGACGGCCCTGTGACGGTCGTGCTCATGCCGAAGGGCGGCACCAAGATCGTCGCCGAGGACCAGGCCCGTACCGAGGTTGCGTGGTCGTACGAGGCCTACAAGATCACGGGCGAGGTCGTCCATGGCGAGGGCGAGTTCATCATCAACGGCTTCATCGTGGATGAGGCGTCGGGCATCGACTTCAAGAACGACGGCATCGCGCTCTCGAAGGGCTATTCGCCGGAGGTCGTCTTCCGCGGCAAGCCGGGCTGGATTCTCGACTACCTTGAGATCGATGGTGTCCAGGAGCCGTTCACGATGGAGACGTACAACAAGATCTTCGTGAACATCGGCGAGAACCACGACGTCAAGGTCGGCTTCAAGAACATCCTGGTGGAGAATCCTTATCCGGAGACGGCGCCGTATGTGCACCTCTATGACGGCGACGCCTATGGCTGCCTGATCACGAGCGAGCCTAACTTCACGGACGACCTGACGTTCCCGTGGTGGCCGGTCTATTCGCTCGAGTCCAACGGCGTCTATACGACGGACGGCGGTCAGATCGAGGTCCTGCGCGACGCGGAGGGCAACGTGATTCCGAACGATGTCTACGTGCGCATCGCCATCAAGCAGCCTGGCTATGAGGAGCCTGTGGTGATCGACAACTGGACGGGCGTCAACAAGGTGACGATCCTGCCGCGCCCGATCGAAATCTCGATCGACGACCAGTTCCAGACGAGCTCGACGAAGATCCCGACCAGCTCCTTCACCTTTGAGCAGTTGAACGGTCAGCTCTTGGAAGGTGACGAGATCGTGGTCGACTACTCCTGCACCTATCCGACGGAGCAGGGCGGCAATGCGCCGATCAACGGTACGGCGAAGATTATCCGCACCAACCCCGACGGAACCAAGACGGATGTGACGAACAACTACGACATCAAGGTCAATCCGGGTACCTACTACTATCCGAAGACAGACCAGGTGATGGCGAACGCGCCTGACGTGGTCAAGTACTACGATGGTCAGGCGACGGACATCGACGTGACGATCACGAATCCGACAAAGGCCCCGACGCAGGCAGAAATCAAGGCGATGAAGGGCAACAACAACCAGTACAACAACATCCGTGGTGGCCAGGAGACGAAGAAGATTCTCTATAGCCTGACAGGTGAAGATGGTTCGTGGTCTGAGACGGAGCCGACTTTCACGGATGTCGGTGAGTATATGGTGTACTACAAGGTGACCTACCGCTATGACTTCGAGCATAGTCGATACACGTCGTCTTCTTATGCAAACTGGCAGCCCGACTCTGTCGAATACGAGGAGTTCGAGAGCTCGGCTAAGGTCATCATCAAGCCGCGTGAGGTCGTGGTGACGGCGGGCAGTGCCGAGAAGATCTATGATGGTACGGCGCTGACGCAGCCGAGCTACACGGTCACGCCGAGCGATGACCTGAACGGTAAGGGCTTTGCCGCGGGCGAGGGCTTCACGTCCCTCAACATGACGGCGGGCTCGACGATCACGAATCCGGGCACGGTCGCGAACGTGGCGGATGCCGCGAACGCGACGTTCACCGACAAGACGGACCTCAAGAACTACAACATCACGTATGTCGACGGTTCGCTGACGGTGACGCAGAACCCGCTCAAGGCCTCCTCGACGGACAACGAGAAGATCTATGACGGTCAGCCGATCACCTGGACGGGCGTGAATGTGACGGGCAAGGACGGTGAGACGCTTCCGTCCGACGCCTATACGATCTACTATAAGACCGAGCCGAACGGTCCGTGGACGACCACGCCGCCGGAACTGCCGACGGATGCGGGCGAATACCCGATCTTCTGGAAGGTCGACGGTGGTGCGGGCCGCGGAGTCGTCGAGGGTGTGAACGTGCTCACGATCAATTCGCGCACGGTGACGCTCGTCGCGGGCAGCGCGGAGCAGAACTACACGGGCGCGCCGCTCACCTGCACGGACTTCACGGTGAAGCCGGGGACGGGCGACGACTACGGCTTCGTCCCGGGCGAGGGCGTGACGGCGGTCGTGATGACGAAGGACTCCACGATCACCGATCCGGGCAAGACCGCGAACAAGATTGACCTCGCGGCGATCGACCAGTGGACGTTCCTCGGTGACACGAAGGCGCAGAACTACACGTTCGTCGTCGAGGACGGCACGCTGAAGGTCAACTGGGTCAAGGAAATCAAGGTGACCGGTCCGGGCGTACTGACGTGGACGGAGCAGATCACCGTGCCGGAAGATGCGGGCGAAGATGACGTGTTCCTCACGATCACGATCGACGGCGGCGATCCGATCCAGGTTGCGAAGGGCAACATGAACGATCCGAAGCTGGAGAAGCTGATCTTCGGCGGCGAGACGAACATCGAACACGTGGTCTCCTTTGTCTACACGAACGACTACGGTCCGCAGGCCAAGTGCATGGTTTCGGAAGAGGTGTGGGTGCCGTACGACACGAACATCGCGCCGGCGCTCAAGGACGATCCGTCCGCGGCCGACTTCGTGATCACGAACCTCGGCACCGATCCCGAGCAGTTCAACAAGGGCACGACGATCTACAACGGCGAACCGCTCGTGACGGTCGGTCTGCTGGACGAGAACGGCGTGCAGACGAACGACGTCGTCAACACGACGGCGGACGCGACCACCAAGGGCACGGAGGACTACTGGTACGTGGTGCCGGATCCGCGTGGCGGCGACAACACGGTCGCGATGACCGCCCCGACGCTCGAGACGAACGAAGTCGTCACGCTGACCGTCACGGTCACCGGCGATGGCGAGTTCTCCTGGGATTCGCTGCTTCAGACCACCGCAGGTGAGGGCAAGCATCCCGCGAGCATCACGGTGATCGTGGACGGCCAGACCAACCAGGTCTATGGCGCCGAGGAGGACTGGACGAAGCACACGATCCACGTCACGGATGAACCGGGCAAGGATGGTGCCGAGCACCTCATCGAGATCATCTACACGCAGGATGGCGACGATTCGTCGTCCGTGGGCTACCTCGACAACCTGACCTGGAAGCCGAGCGCGACGAAGCCGGAGATGCAGCAGATCGTCCGCACCGATCCTCCGACGGACGCCGAGGAGACGCAGACGCAGATCCGCATCGACAACAATCCCGAGAGCGGCTGGATGCCGGTGAAGGACGAGACGGGCAAGGTCATTGCGGTCCGTTCGCCGGACGGCAATGAGGGCAACTCCACGACGAACGACCTCGACAGCACGTTCACGGTCCAGGTGACGGGCACGGGCGAGATCAAGGTCGACAAGATCACGACGCCAGTCAAGCCCTCGTCCGATCCGTCGAACCCGAATTCCAACACGGACAACGGCCAGCTGACGATCACGGTCGACGGCAAGACGTTCAAGATTCCGCCGGAATCCGACGAGACGATCTCCTACACGATCCGCACCGAGGGCGACACGGTCATCATCGAGAACCTCGTCATCAAGGTGACGGGCGAGCCTGACCAGAACCACGTGGTCGTCTTCGAGTACACCCGCGACGCGGACGATCCGACGGGCAACACGGCCTCGGTCATCACCGGCATCGAGTGGAAGACCTACGGCGAGAACGGCAAGGGCGGTTCGTCCTGGCTGCAGGGCAAGGCCCTCTGGATCATCGACCACGAGGATCCGGGCGACGGCTGGGTCTACCTCGCGTTCGAGCCCGAGCTCAAGGTCGAAGAGGAGCTTGTTTCCTGGGTGAAGCGTTCGGACGAGAACAACATGATCCGCGTCAAGTACGGCGAGACGCGCGCGGAGGCTGACGCCTGCACGCCGGTCATTGCCCACCTCTCCGACAAGCCGGGTCACGAGATTAGGCCCGTCAAGGTCTGGATCAAGGTCTCGCTGAACGATCTGAGGCAGGTGGCTGTGGTCAAGCCGGTCGGCTACTGGCGCATCTTCATCGACGGCCCGGCGATCCGCCTGAGCGGGACGGAGGGCAATGAGGACCGCACGGTCGAGCAGCCCGCCGCGAAGATGCAGGCCGCTACCGCCCCAGGCCTGCAGGACGTGACGCCGCCGATCATCGGCGAGGGCGCCGTCTCCATCAATACGTTCGGTATTCTCAAGATCGAGCGTGCGACGACCAACTCAATGATCGCCGTGCCGTGGACCTGGTACTCGAAGCTCCAGAACGATGCGGAGAACATCCCCGTCAAGAAGCTCGTGAAGACCACGAACCTCGAGGAGGGCGACTATCTCTACGCTCCGCTGGACAACGACACCTACGCCGCGTGGACGGTCGAGTACGAGCCGGTGGCGGATGCCAGGGGCAACGTCTACACCAACTCCAAGTGGTCCGCGGTCCAGGTCGTGCGTGTGGACAAGGATGGCTTCGGTCGCATGCAGTTCCGGAGCGACGACGACGACGACGATGACGAGACCTACACGAACTCGACGCGCATCGCGCGCGGCAACGGACTGTGGCTCCACCGCCAGAAGCCGCTCGATGACGCGGGCAACATCCGTCCGTTCTGGGTCTATGGTCAGAGCGTGACCACGGAGGTGACGACGGTCATTTCCGCGCCGACGGGGTCTGAGACGGTCTGCTCGACCATGATCGGCAACCCGTATGCGCGTGACCTCGTGCTCAACGAGATCAAGTTCGAGGGTACGATCGACTCGGGTGACCGCATCAAGATCCACACGCTCGAAGGGGCCAACCACGATCTTGTCTACGTGAAGGGCAAGGGATGGCGTGAATACACCACTTGGTATGTCAATGGAGTTAAGAAGAGTGGTTACACTTACCAGACGGTCATCCCCGCCGGTATGGCGTTCTGGTACGACCGCCGCGGGACGACACCGCTGACGATCACGTGGCCGAAGCCCCAGGAGTGAGCCAGGTAGGCGCTCCCACAGCGGACGGCATTCCGTCCAGGGGAAGGGCGGGGTCTTGGGACCTCGCCCTTTCTGTATTTCACCAGAAGACATTTTCGTCATCCCACAAGATTTCTTCGTTTGCATAAAAGACTTTCCTATTGGTTTCCACTGATTTCCCCACTGCCCCGCACTATCACTAGCGGTGTTTTCCCGGAAATGGGTAGTGGAAGTCTGGGGCGCGGACGAGGGCCGGTTTCCCGTGACCGCGTCAAACGCCAATGAATATGGGCGAGGAACGCCATTCTGTATCAAGGACATCTCCGAAAATTATTTTTTCGCGCCGTCACGAGGGTCTGTCCAGGAATCGTTCCGACCGACGGATTAATCACCTTGTGTGGTAGGGCAGGTCTCTGTCCGCCGCGGACGGCACGGAGGCCGTCCCTCCCGCGTGTGCGTATGCGCGCGCCTGCCCGCCTGCAGACGCGCCCGCCTACGTGCATACGCGCGCACGTGCGCGGGGAGGGATCTCCTGTTTAGATACCGAAGGTAAGTAGTCTTCTTCGGTAGACTACACGAAGATAATTATCTTTCGTGCATGTGCGCGGGCGTCGCACGCGTATGTGTGTACGTGCATGTGCGTACATGCGTATGCGTACGCGAGGACGAGCCGCCATTCGGGGGGCCTGCCGACCTGTGGCGTCGTCCTCGGGTTCAACGTCAACCCGCATTGGAGCCACAAGCCGAATCGGAATCTCCACAAGCCTGTGCCTGATTCTTCACAAGTCTGGAAGCGGTTCTCCACAAGCCTGATTGGAAGCGCCACAAACCCGATTCCTTCTGACCATCGTCCCTCTCGACCCATTCGTCCCGATGGCTGATTCGACCTTCCCCTGGTTGTGGAGTCTCCGGGCAGGCCTGACCACGTGTTCGGGCCGGCCCGCCCGCTCATTTGGGCCGGCCCGATCGGCGCGTTGAGCCGGCCCGGACGAGTCTTCGGGCCCGCCCGAATCGTCGGTCGGGCCGGCCCGAATTTGCGGTTGGGCCGCCTCCGCGCTGGAACAGCAGCTTGGAGGGGAGAGTGGGATGGGATTGATAGGGGCTATGATTGCTGGTGGTCAATTGGACAGATGGGAGTGATTGGACGGATAGGACCGATGGAGGGAATGGGAGGGATGGGATTGATAGG
>JAUNMP010000060.1:0-5316 GCA_030537465.1 bacterium | reverse complement strand
GAGTGATTGGACCGATAGGACCGATGGAGGGAATGGGAGGGATGGGATTGATAGGACAGATGGAGGGAGGGGATTGATGGTGTTTCATTCGCCAAACTCGCGGTCGATGAATGTCAATGAGTCATTCGCAGTTGTCTGCGGAATATCGGTCCAATCAGCCCCATCTGGCCTATGAATCATCTGACCTATTCATCCCATCAGTCCTAGGCTTCCATCGGTCCTATCGGTCCAATCGGCCCCATCTTGCCTATGAATCATCTGACCTATTCATCCCATCAGTCCTAGACTTCCATCGGTCCTATCGGTCCAATCAGTCCCATCTGTCCAATTGACCATAACTTCCCATCTGTCCCATTCTTTCCAGGGGTTATCCTGAAGATTGTTTTTCGTTGTTTTGTCTAATCATATGAACAAGCCGACTTTTGTGCCATAAAGGTGCTATACTATCCGCCGTTGACTTTCAGGTCTTTAGAACAATCAGAGATGAGAACACTCTTTCTGGCTATCAGCCTTTTGCTGGCTTCGACATGCGCTGTGCGTGCCGGGGATGAGAGTGTCCTTTGGTGGATGTTTGACGAGACCACTGAGATCAACGACATCAACGGGAGTGGTGCTACATTTACCATCGACACGCTGGTGGGTCGTGGCGACGCTGCGGGGAAGACGGTCAACGCCATTCGTATTGGTGCGTATGATGGTGATACGTTGTTGGGGTATCTTACAATCAACGACGGTGGTCCCGGTGGGGGTAACAATCTTCCCTATTACAGTATGCCAACCGAGGATTTCGACACAGGTGGTGAGAGCTGGAACGCTGGACCGACCTATGCGAATCTGGGTTCTTATGCGACGATGCCTGAAGTCTCCTTCATGATTGAGCTCGGTAATTGGGATGCATCTCTCGGGGCTGGAAATGAGTGGCAGATCCTTGCGCATTCGGATCCTGGAACAATGGAGAGCCTTAAGGATTTTCTTGATGTCGCCGACTTTGACATGCATACCACGTTGGAGTGGACTGGCGGCTCCTACTCCGTCCCCGAGCCGTCGAGTGGATTGCTAATTCTGATCGGCGGGGCGTTGCTGGCTCTGCGGCGCCGTCGGCGTGCGGCGTGATGAACGGGGGCGGACGCCTCCGTTTTTTTGTGTCAATTTCCTGATTCGTGATTTTTGGTATACTGTGAGCCATGGCGAGATGGTTCAACATAGGCGGGCCGTGCAATCCGGCGCAGAACTACATGCTTCCGGCGATGGGGCGGCTGCCGGATGTGGCGCCGCTTCTGCGCAAGGGGCAGTACTTCGTCGTCCACGCGCAGCGGCAGTGTGGCAAGACGACGGCCTTTCTCTCGCTCGCAAACGAGACGAACGCGAAGGGCGAGGCGGTGGCGATCTACTGTTCGCTTGAGACCGTGCAGGGTTTTCCCAGGGCAGAGGACGGGATTCCCATGATCTGCGCGTGCCTGCGCAAGGATGCGTGGGGAATTCCCGGCGTGGACAGGTTTGCCGAAGAGCGTTGGCCGATAACCGACATGCCGAGAGACGAGGTCGTCTCTTCCGGCATTCAGCTGATCCTTTCCCGCTATGCGGAGATCGTGCGGAAGCCGCTCTATGTTTTCTTCGACGAGGTCGACTGCCTGGGCGGCGAGACGTTGATCACGTTCCTGCGCCAACTGCGCAACGGCAAGATTGACATGGGCAAGGGCAAGCCGTTTCCTGCGTCTGTCGCGCTCATCGGCATGCGCGACATCCGCGACTACAAGGCGAAGAGCCGCCCTGAGTCGGAGACGCTGGGGAGCGCGAGTCCGTTCAACGTGGTCACGGAGGCGATGACGATCCGCACGTTCTCCGACGAGGAGGTCGCCGTGCTCTACGCCCAGCACACCGCCGAGACGGGGCAGGTCTTCGAGCCGGAGGCCATTCGCCACGCGTGCGTCTCCTCGGGTGGACAGCCCTACCTCGTCAACGCCCTCGCGCGCTGGTGCGTCGAGAAGATTCACCACGAGGACTTTTCGCAGCCCATCACGTTCGCCGACATGGACGAGGCGAAGGAGAAGATCATCCGCGAGCGCGGCACGCACCTCGATTCGCTCATGGAGCGGATGAAGGAGCCGCGTGTGCGGCGCGTCGTCGAACCGGTGATGCTGGGCGACATGGTCAACTTCGACGAGCTGCAGGATGATGTTCGGCTGGTGCTCGACATGGGCATCCTCAAGATGGACGGCAGGGTCCTGAAGCCGGCGAACCCGATGTACGCGGAGATCATCGGCCGCTATCTCTCATGGGGCACGCAGCAGGCGATGGGCGTCACGGTCCCCGAGACGCCGTGGGTGAAGGACGACGGACTCGACATGCCGGGCCTCCTGGCGGCGTTTCAGGACTTCTGGCGCGAGAACGCGAGCGAAGCCGCCGTGCCATTCCAGTACCGCGAGGCGTACCCGCACCTCGTCCTGCAGGCGTTTCTCCAGCGCGTCATCAATGGTGGGGGGCAGATCGTCCGGGAGATGGCGCTCGGTTCGGAGCGGCTCGATCTCGGCGTTCACTTCCGGGGTGCGGTTTATGCGGTTGAGGTGAAGAAGCTTGCCTTCTACCGAAAGTCTCCCGAAAAGGCATATCGGCAGATTCTGGGCTACATGGACCGACTCGGTGTCTCCGAGGGCTGGCTCGTCGTCTTCGATCCCGACCTTGCGAAGTCGTGGAATGAGAAGATTGGCGCGGAGGATGTTGTTCAGGACGGAAAGACCATCCATGTGATTCATTGTTGATCCAGAGGACCAATACGAGTAAAAGGAAGAGGACGAGTGGCAGAACAGGATCTTTACGAACAACCCCGTGAATGGTGGGACCCGCTGGCGGTGATCGGTGTTGCGGCGCTGGTGTACGGACTGCTTTCGCTTCTGAGCATCCCGGGGCTGCATCCGTCGGTCTGGGACGATGTTGCCGTGGCGGCGGGACTGCGTCCGCCGGCCAATCCGTTCCCGGGGCTCTATCGCCTTCTGCTTGAGGGGCTGTTCTCGTTCCTCCCCGCCGGATTCGTGCTGGATGCGCTGCCGCATCTGGGGCGGGGGGCGATCGCGCTCTCCGCGATGTTCGTCTACCTCGTCTTCCGCGACGCGCTGCCGGCGACGCTGCGCGTGAAGGTTCACATGGCGCGCATCGGCGCGAACGTGGGGCGCATGTGCGCGTTGTACGCGGCCGTGCTCTTCACCTGCGCGGACCCGATCTGGCGTGCGGGGCAGTGCTTCACGCCGGTCTCGCTTTTTCTTCTGCTCGTCACGGGCGCCGTCTATCTCTTCTTCCGTTTCCTGCGCAAGGGGTCTATTCCCGCGCTCTATGGATGCTGTGCGGTGCTGGGCGTCGTCTCGGCGGAGTCGACACTGGGGTTCCTGCTGGCCTTTCTCGTGGCGGCGGGCGTGGTGGTGGCGGTGCGCTGGGCGAATGATCCCGACGTGCCGCTCGTGAATCCGCTCGTCGACGACCTTGTCCGCGAGATCGTCTTCAAGCGTCTCACCTACATCTGGGCGTTCTTCTTCGTGTTGGCGGTGGGGGTGAACGTCTGGCGGTTCGTCGTGCAGGGCGGTCTGGAGGCGGCGGGGAGCGATGGCGTGCTCGGGCTTCTCTTCGAGTATTTCCGGGGGGCCTGGATGGCGACGAAGGGGGCCGCGACGGGACCGGGATGGCTGTTCTTCGCCCTGTTGGCCCTGGGGCCGTTCATTCTGGCGCTCAAGCTGCTGCCGAAGGCCTGGGACGACGACAAGTTCCTGCCGTGGATCGTCGGCGTGGTCTATGCGATCGTCGGCGCGGTGGCGCTCTCCCAGCTGGCGGGGGCGAAGGTGCTCTGGTTCTGGACGTGGCTGGGCGCGACGCGTCCGCTCGTTCCCTCCGATACGTTCCTTTCCTTCATTCTGCTTTTCGACGTTGCGGCGCTCGCCTTTGCGCTGGCGGTCTTCGGGGTGGATGCGATTTGCCGCAACTATCGGCGCATCGCGCAGCAGCAGTATCCGGAGTCCATGCTCGAGCAGGTCCCGGCGCAGATGGCGGAGTCCCTGGGGAAGGCGCGTCGTCTGCGGAAGATCATCTACTGGAGCCTGGTCTTCATGATGCCGCTTCTCGTTCTCCCCGGGCGCTGGATGTCGACCGAACGTGGCATCGCGGAGGCGATCCGCGAGAGTGTGGAGGAGACGCTGCGCGAGACGGAGGGCTGCGAGGCGATCTTCACGGACGGATCCTTCGATGGACTGCTCGAACTCGAGGCGCTGCGTCAGGGCCGTTCGCTCGTCTGTCTCTCGCTGATGGCTGCGAACACGCCGCGCGAGCGGATCATCCGCGAGCGGGCCGCCCACGACGACGAGGACCGCGAGCTGCTGAAGACCGATGCCGCCTCCGCGCTCCGGACCTGGGTGGCGACGAAGCCCGAGCGGCTCAAGAAGAGCGCCGTGCAGATCGGTTTCGAGATGTGGAAACGGGCGAAACGCGAGCTCCCGCCGTTTTCCGGACTGGTGGCGCTTCCCGGTGGCGTTGCGCCTTCCGAGCGGATGCGGGCGCTGTCGGCCTGCGAGGAGCTCGGCAATGCCGCCCATGCGCTCGCGCAGTCGGGCGACACGGAGGGCATCACGGACCTGGAGCTTCGCCGGAGATTCCCGTTTGTGCTCTGGCGGCTTTCGCGTCTCGCGCAGATGCGGAGTCGTGCGGCGGACGAGGCGGGGAGTCGGAGCGAGGCGTTCCGCGAGGCGGCGAAGGCGGACGAGCTCGACGAGGTGAACGCACAGGTTCAGAAGATGAAGCGCGACATGAACTGGCTCAAGAAGCAGAACGGCGGCCAGCTCTCGCCGCGCGAGGGACTGGTGATTGGCCTCGCCCGCGCGGACTTCGCGCTGGCGGGACGCTATGCGGCGCCGGTTCTGGCGGCGGATCCGGACGATCCGCGCGCGAATTTCGCGCTGGGCATGATGTACTATCAGGATGAGCAGTACTCTCGCTCAGAGCAGTATCTCGCGAAGTGCCTGAAGCGGCGCCCGGACGAACCTGCCGTGCTCAACAACCTTGCGATCGTGCAGATGAAGCTCGGCAAGCTGGACGAGGCGGAGCGGAACGTCCGTCGCGTCCTCGAAAAGCATCCGGACCTGTCCGAGGCGAAGAAAACGCTCGACCGCGTGCTCAAGGCCAAGTCCGAGAAGACGAAGAAGTAGGCTGCTTCAACGTTCTGATTGGAACGCAGATGGAACGCAGATGCTGCGCATACGCAGTATTTGCCGAAAACCGTTGTGGTGAAAGTTAGAGCGGGGCGTGGGAAATGGGACGAGGCGTGATCAGGTGAGACGA
>JAUNMP010000328.1 GCA_030537465.1 bacterium | reverse complement strand
GCCGTCAGGCGGACGGACAAGCCGTCAACGCCGAGGTTTTGCAATTACCTCCTTTAACTGCAGATTCCCCGACGCGTCACCGAAAGAGAATCAGCGTTGAACCGTCCTTCACCTCGAGGACAACCGCCTTGGCAAGCGCATCATAATGAACGGACATCTCCGCTCCGGAGGTTGTGTTGATCACCGGTGCGAATGTCTCCGGCACCGTGAACCCACCCAGTTTCGCCAGCACGTAGACGCCACTCGAAATCGTCCCCGCCACGTTGACGGTCATGGTGTTCGCCGTACCGAGCGTGACATTCGCCGAACCAAGGTCCAGCGCATTCCGCACAACGCCATCCACCACGTCGAACACAAGACCGGCATCCTCAGGCACCACCACGTCACCGGAAAAGTCGTCCGCGAACTTCGGCAATTGCGCGAGCGAAGCCAGGCGAAGCGTGCCCGAGCCCGTCACGGTCAGGTTCGTCGTGCAGGCATATCCGCTGCCAAAGATTCCCAACCACTTGTTCATCAGGTAGTTCTCAGCGGTCGCTCGCTCATCGTCGTCCAGAACGCGGTTGTAGATGAGAATCTCGCCCAGAATCTCGGACTTGAGGTTCTCCGCGACACCGTCGATCAGCTGATAGGAACCGAAGACCCCGATATTGAACGCCTGCGAACCAACCGCGGTGAAGACCTCGGGGCCTCCGCTGAATCCAGACACCGTACCATCGACCTCGCAACCATCCAAATAGGTGTGTCCACCCGCGGATGGCTTGAAGTAGGCATTCGCGGCCGTAGACCCCGCCCGCCAGATCGGCATCGCGGCGGACGGCGTCTCGCCCTTCACGATACGGGGCATGATCTTGGAGCCCACCACCGAATCCATAAACGGTGTGCCACCGCCATAGACGGAGTTCTGCACCAGGACGACAGTCCGCGCCGTCAGAGGCACCAATGGGTCGTTATAGGCCGACTTCGGATAGGCGAGGAAGCGCAGCGTGTTACCCTGCGAGATGGCCCCCGAAGACAACTTCGCATAGAAATTACCAAAATCGATCCAAGTTCTTTCCGTGCCGAATTCAAAGGCGTACGGAACCGCAGCCGGCGCACGACCTCCTCCTGTGGACGACAGAGAGCCCTCGCCAGTGGTCGCACCCTTCTCGCGGTCGAACATGCGGACCACGAGTGGCGGATTCTGGTAGCGCGCATCGAATGTGTAGCCGAGCGTGCCTTCACGATCTTTGCCATCGACCTTCACGGTTCCCGTGAAGTCGGGATCGAACCAGCCCACACGGCCTTCGGCCGATAGCGCCGTCTCGTCCGGTGGCGGCGGCACGTCGGCGAAGGAGAGCATCTGTCCATTGAGGTCGACAGTCCCCTTGAACGCACCGCCCAGTTCGGCGTCATCCTCAAGCGTAATCGTGCCTGTGCCGAAAGGATTGATGCGCCTCGCCGCGGCGTGTCCCGCATAGGATGCAGACAAGTTCCACTTCTTCGCCAGATAACGCTCGACGTCGATTCGCTCCTCGTCGGTCAGGTCCTCATTGAAGAATAGAATCTCGGCGTAATTGCAGTGCCCCGCATCCTGATGCTGGACTTTCGAGAAACCGATGCCCTGCACGAGAAGTCCATTCGGTCTGAGAGAGACGATCTGCCAGTCCCCATTGAACCCGGTCGTCGTCGGAACAACGGACCGACCATCCATCCAGGCCTCGACTTTCGCGTTGCCCGTAAGGGGGGCCGAGAAATCGGTCAAACTCGAACGCTCCCACGATCCCGCGGAACTGCCGAAGATCGCCTTGCCGCCACCGGCCTGCGAACCGTAGACGAGCACGATGAACTTCGGTGCGATCTCCGCGCCCGTCCACTTGGTGCCGTTGAAGGTCTGGATGATCATGCGGCGCGAGTCGTTTCCCCTGTCCGTGGGCAGATTGGCGCAGGCCATGTACTTGAGCGTCTCGGAATAGGGCGCAGCAAACGGAAAAACATACTCGGCCTGAGTATCGGTTCCCGTGTCATAGCGGGACTGGATGAAGCGCAGCGTCGTGCCTTCCCCTCGGCGGTCCCTCCAGACGTGGACCAGCGGATAGTCCCCTTTATTCAAATAGGACGTCACATCGCCTTCAAACGGCTCAATCGAATCGGCGACGGAAGCGTCGAACCAGCCCAGCACCTTGCTCTTCCACAACGCCGACGGGCGAACGACAAGTGTCGCCTCCCTCATCTTGATCTTGCCGTCCGCCATTCCGCCGGCCACTTCAAGCGTCGTTCCCTCTGAAGGCGCCAGCGTAACATTCCCCGGCACGTTCGCAAGCGGAACGCCCGAAGCTTCTTCAAGCGTATAGCGCAGCCGAGAGTCCAGAGGGATCGACGAGACGTCAAGCGTCTCTCCCGACCGGACGCACGCGATGACGTCATTCCCCGAGGCCCGCATTTTCACGAGCTGTTTGCCGGAAAGCGTTTCCGGCGATGTGAGAGCGACGCCGGATCCGCAAGCCAGCACAGTTCCCTCGTCCATATCGTCGACGGCCACGGACACATCGACATTTCCGCCCACCCGAGAGATCTGAATGCTACCGGAGAGCGTCCCCACGGCCAACGAGACGCCAGAGGTCACCGCCAGCATCGCAACATCCGAACCGATGGAGGAGAGACTGTCCACCGTGATGGTCGAAGTCCCTCCCATAGGTGCCGCCAGATGGATCGGCGACTTCGCGTTGGTGTTCCGCACCTCAAGAGTCCCGGTAAAACCGTCCAGCACAGGTTCGAAACGCATCAGGTAGTTGTCGTTGACCTTGCCGTTGTTGGGACTGAGGCGAATCGTGCCCGGCCCCGTGACCGCAGACTGGATCTTGCTGAAATAATGCTGCGAAATGGTAAGGACCGACGTCTCATCCAGCAGCTCGACCGGATTGTCGAAGACAAACGACGTGGTGAACCCGTGCCAGTTGTAGAGGTTGCCACCATCGAAGTTGAAGGTATAGGGCCGCACGTCGAACGTCCGGCCGGCACCGATCCTGATCTTCTTCCCCGCCGGAATCGCCTCAGGACGAATTGCGTACACGTCGAACGTGTCGAAGGTATAGGCGTCCGTATTGCAGAATGCGCCTCCCATGAAGTTCTCGCGCTCCAGCACGTTCTCGCCGCCCAGACAGAGCAGCGCGTTGTTTTCGACTCGAATGGGCACGCCCGTGGGAAGCTTGACCAGGCAGAGCAGACTCTGGATCTTGAAGCCGATCGGCGATGACAGCGGATTGCCGTCCGCATCCTGGAATTCGACCTCGTCGACCTCCCAGGTCGGCATGTTTCCGCTCGGAGCGGACATTGCCGCCCACAGGGTGATATCGTCATGTCCCTTGATGATGAGCTTGCGGACCTTGTAGGTTCCCGTGAGAATGGCCGCCTCCGTCGGCGGAATCGCCGTGTAGTCCAGCGTCAGCGTCGACAAGCCGTTCTTGGAGTAGAATCCCGTATTGACGTAACACGGCCACCCCAGCGTGTCCTGTGACGCATCGGTGATTCGAATGGTCGCATCGCCCTCCAGCTCGATCAAGTTGTTGCCCGCCTTCCCAGATGCCGAGGCGACGGCATGCGCCACGTCGGACTGTTCATAGAGAGCACCGTCCGAGAGCGTCAGGGCTGGATTGTAGGCCTGTACGTCCCGCATACCGACGGCAAAGACAAATAACGCAATCAGAACTTTCTTGTAGAGTAGAGACGAACGCCTCGGCTTCGCCGATGCGCCGTCCCCCTCGTCAATCCGTACGTGCGGATTTCCCGCATACGGCTTTCCATCAAGTGCTGAATTTGTCATCGTCGGACTCTCCTTCTCGGTTAAATTCCTCCATCGTCCCCTTCGAAACGATCATGGATAAAGTATTGAGGTAATTGCAAAACCCCTCGGACACCCTGTCGCCGGCCCTGCCACCCGACA
>JAUNMP010000059.1 GCA_030537465.1 bacterium | reverse complement strand
GTCGGGTGGCAGGGCCGGCGACAGGGTGTCCGAGGGGTTTTGCAATTACCTCATTCGTCACAATGAGTTCAGCGCCTGCGGCCCCCGCGTTCCAGACGGATCCACCATAGACCATGAACGTCCCGTTGCCGCCTTTGTAGAGGGAAAGATGGTGTCCGTTGAAGTTGATCGTGCCGTTTGCGAAGCCCGTACGGCACTCGATGCGCACCATTGCATCGTCCGTCAGCGTCACGTTGCCGAAGAGCGCGTCACAGTTGCTTCCACTGCCCGAGACCCCGGTGTAACGGTACGCACGCAACGCCCCCGTGCCGTCGGGACCGTCGCCGGCGAGGACGAGATTGTTCGGAAACTGCTTGTCGCCCTGGCTCTTCGGCCCCGGGACGCGCGTGATGAGCTGCGCCCCCTTCTCGACGGTGATCGTATTGACCGCCGCGCTTCCGAACACGCGGTGATTGGAAAGAAGGCCGCTCTGTGCCTCGAGGATGCCGGCCTTGATGGTCACCGTGCCATTGAAGGCCGTATTGAGATCGTTGGAGACGATGAGCTTGCCGGTGCCTGTCTTGACAAGGTCGACGCCCGCGCCCAACTGAGCCGTATAGGTCTGCGTCGCTCCGTTTGCGACATCAATCGTCAACGTCTCATTCGCCGACACCATCTGCGTACAGATGGCAAGAGACACCATAACGGCACGATTTAAATTTTTCATGCCGTTATTCTCTCAAAACAAGGGACTCTCCGTCAAGTCTCCCAAACGTTCCACCCTTATCCCGATTTTGCTCTTCGGGCATAAGCGTGAATCTGCCTGAGAAGTAGTAACGGCCCATTATGTACGCAGATACCTTCGGCATTCGCGGAATTTTCGACCGAATCAACGTGGCTACGACGCCCGCGCTAACGACGCGAATTTGACAATTCTATGGTTCAATTTTGACGCGCGGGCTACGCCACGGTCGATTCGGTCGAAGATGCATCGACACACGGCGTGGTCTCAATGTGACCTTGGCGAAATCCGATTCCGGCGTAGCCCGCGCGCAAGTGACTTGTCAATAATTGCCATTGGATCGTTCATGGCGCGGGCGTTGTCTGATATGCTATTGCGTGTTCCCCAAAAGGGAACGGTGTTCGGGGTTGAAAGACTACCGCACATCGGTGTATGATACGGAACGGCAGGTGACCGGTAACCACCTGCCGTACGCATGGGAGACGCTCGACGGCTACGATGGGCAGGGCCGCAAGGCCCACGCCCGAGGCGTTGTCTGAGCGCCGGCGGATACCACCTGCATGGGGCGCAAGACCCCGAATACCTGTGTGCAACCACGCAAATCCGCCTACACCGGTGTGCGGCAGCAATTGACAGGATACAACAATGGACGCGCAAACGCAAGGACATGGCGACAGGCCGCGCACGAAGTACGTCGTCGGCATGGACGCCCATTCGAGGAAGCTGGCCATCTCCATCTGGGAGTGGTCCGATCCGTGGAGCCCGGTTCTGGTGAGGAACGTGAAGTGCTTCGCCATTTCCGAGATCAGGGAGGTCTACGAGAGGAACGTCGACCTCGACTCGATCACGATCATCGAGGCGTCCCTCAACTCGGCGATGATCAAGGAAACCCTCGTCGAACTCGGATTCAGGGCCGAGGTCGTGAAGGCGGACACGATCGCCGACAGGGAGCGCAAACGCAAGGTCTGCGACATCAGGGACGCGGAGAACCTCGCGAAGGCGTACATCAAGGGCGACGTCGAGGAGTTCGTCTGGACGCCGACGGCGAAGTACGCGAAGTACCGCGGCATCTTCTTCGCCTATCGCGACGCCCGCAAGGAGGCCCAGCGGAACTGGAACCGGATCTGGTGCCTGTGCAGCGCAAACGGCGCGAGGCTCCCGGAGGAGGTCGGAGAGGATTTCGTGAAGCTCGTCCGGGCGGCGATGAAGGAGATCGAGCTCGACGAGTTCACGGTCGAACGTTTCGAGATGATGATCGCCGACTACGAGTACTACTGCGGGCGGTGCGAGAAGCTCGACCGGATGATCATGGAGATCGTCGCCTCGGAGGACGAGATGATCGACCTGATGCAGCTTCCCGGCTTCTTCTACATGTCCGCCTTCGCGGTCAAGACAATCGTCGGGGACGCGAAGAGGTTCCCGAAGGGATCCAAGCTCGCGGCCTATTCCGGACTCGCGGCCCAGGTGGACACGAGCGGAGAGGAGGAGGAGAGGGCTAAGAGGAGGGGCGGAACCGGGAAGCCCCTCGACACCGAAGGCAGACGCGACCTCAAATACTACTTCTGCGAGGCGGGGCAGACGGTTCTCAACAAGTGCTGCGCAGGCAGTCTCGGCAAATGGGGGACGCGCCTGATCTTCGCCGGCAAGGCGCGGAACAAGGTCGTCTGCGCGGTCGGGAGGAAGCTCACGGTCTACTCCTGGCACATCATGCGCGGCGACCCGACGCCCAACCGCGAGGGCGAGGCCCTGTTCAGACGGAAGATGATCAGATTCTGCACGTCCATCGGCAAGAGGCGGCTGCGCGAAATGGGATACGGGGCAAGGAGCGATTTCGCCGACCGTCACGTGAAACGGATCTACGCGAACCTTCCCGAGCCGCGGAAGCCGAATCCGTAGCCGACTGGCGCGGCGAGCCGTCACGATGTGGCAGGGCCACCCTGAAGTCCCCTGTTGCCGGACGGACTCCCCGTCGTTGGAAATCACCGACAGGACATGGTGCCGTAGGCAGAAGCACGGGCAGAGCCCGTGCGAGACGGCTTTTGACTTGATCCATGTCCAAGACAAAGTTTTATCACTTTTCCCGTTGACGCAATACATACCTGCGCAGGCAGTCTCGGCAAATGGGGGACGCGCCTGATCTTCGCCGGCAAGGCGCGGAACAAGGTCGTCTGCGCGGTCGGGAGGAAGCTCACGGTCTACTCCTGGCACATCATGCGCGGCGACCCGACGCCCAACCGCGAGGGCGAGGCCCTGTTCAGACGGAAGATGATCAGATTCTGCACGTCCATCGGCAAGAGGCGGCTGCGCGAAATGGGATACGGGGCAAGGAGCGATTTCGCCGACCGTCACGTGAAACGGATCTACGCGAACCTTCCCGAGCCGCGGAAGCCGAATCCGTAGCCGACTGGCGCGGCGAGCCGTCACGATGTGGCAGGGCCACCCTGAAGTCCCCTGTTGCCGGACGGACTCCCCGTCGTTGGAAATCACCGACAGGACATGGTGCCGTAGGCAGAAGCACGGGCAGAGCCCGTGCGAGACGGCTTTTGACTTGATCCATGTCCAAGACAAAGTTTTATCACTTTTCCCGTTGACGCAATACATACCCGTAGCCGGATCGGATTTCGTCCAAATCTGCGAATGCCGAAGGCATCTGCGTTCAGAATGCATCATTAGGCTCACTCGTCCCAGCGCTTCTGCTTGCGCGGCACGTCGACGTTGGGGATGAACCCCGTCAGAGGGACGGGCGGGAGGCCCAACCCGGCGCGGATGTCGTTCAGCTCCTCCCAGGCGAAGTAGACGCGCTTGTTCTGGAAATAGGTGTAGCGCTGGCGGTGCCAGTCGCTCCAGTCGTGAAGCTCCGTGTAGGAGCCGGCGAACGGAACGCCGAGATCGATCCACATCGCGAAGAGCTTGAGCTCGTCGGCCGTGAGCGAGACGCGCTTCGTGCCGTCCGCGCGCGGGTGCCCCTTCGCCAGCATGTCCCAGTACCACGACTTGACGGCGCCGTAGGTGTAGGGCGGCGCGAACGGCACATTGTCGAGGCCATGCGAGAAGCTGACGCGGTCATTGCACTCGCCGCGGCAGGAGAGCGCAAGGTAGCTGCACGAGTAGCGCCGGTGCGAATTGTCGTCCGAACTCGGCAGCTTGCCCGGACGGTTCCGGAAGTCGAGCACCGTCCGGCGATCGTCCGTCGCGACCGGAATCTTCGCCTCGTCCGCTCCGTGGCAGCGCACACAGCTGCGGTCGAGGATCGGCTGGATGATGCGCGAGAAGGAAAAACCGCGGTCCGCGACCGAACCGCCGATGTCTTCGGCGCGGTTGACGTTCATGAAGTTCTCGACGGACGCCAGGGCGCCGCCTTCGGCCTCGAGCTCCTTCATGAGCGGATGCGCGAGCCCCTCCACCGCAGGACGAAGCCGCTGGGGGCCCTTCGTCTGGACGATCGGCGTCTTCGCGGAGGTCGGCAGCGCCTCGGTGCGCCGTTCGTGGCACCCCAGGCAGCTGTTCGCCTCGCCCGGCATCGACGTCATCCAGCTGCGCATCGTCTGGATCATGCGCCCCTGCGCGTCGATCAGCTGGAAGTAGACGGGCGTGCGGGCCGGCACGTAGAACGAGCAGCTGCCGTCCGCCTCCACGTCGACTTCGCCGAGGACGTGCTTGACGTCATACGTGCCATTCCCCACCGAGACCGGCGTGCCGATCTTGCCATTCGTGGTGACCATCACCTGGAAGTACTGTCCGTTCCAGCCAATGTGCGTCGACCGGTAGCCGATGGCGACGACGCGCAGCTTCTTGACGGCGCCGCGCGGAATCCCCTTCGCCGCCTCGCCCGAATAGACGTCATGCACGTAGCAGACGCTCCAGGGGTTCTTCCAGTCGACGTCCGGCCCAGCGTGGCGCTTCATCCGGCGCGGGATGACCGGTACCGCGTTCATGCAGTGGTTCGCCCAGTCGAAGGCGAGCAGCTCGCGCCGTCCCGACTCGTCCATCGCGTAGACGCCCATGCGCGACGAGAACGGCCCGCGCTGGAAGCGGTCGCCCTCGGGCATGAAGGAGACAAGGAAGCGACCCTCCCCAATCGGATGCGGATAGGCCCACTGCGGGCCGATCTGGGAATAGCCCGTCTCCCAGGCGGGAAACTGGAAGAACTTCGGCATGCGGTACGGCGCGCGGCCGGGCGTGCCGTCGTTCGCGCTACCCGCGATGTTGTCGAGGCCGGGCATGAATTCGCGCGTCGCGGCGGGATAGCGTCCCGGCTGCCAGCTCGCGATCTGCACGTCGTTCGATCCGTTCCAGCGGTGGCGGAAGGCCGTCTGCGGCGTTGTCGCGTAGGGACCGTGGAACGCCTCGTCGGGGTTGTACGTCCAGTCCCGCAGGTCGTCTGTCTGCGCGGGATCGACCTCGACGAGCTTGCCCTTCTGTCCGCAGTGGTGGCCGCCGTCGATGAACATCGCCTTGTCCGCCCCCGGAATGCCGCGCGCGTGGATCATCGTCGTCGGGACGGGCGTGTTGTTGAGCGCGTAGCCGATCTGGTGCGTGCCGTTCGGATTCATCGTGAAGAGCGACATCGCATAGCCGCTCGTGCGGTCGTTGTACTCCCAGCGCGAGTAGAGGATGCGTCCGTCCTCCAGGGCCTGCGGGAAGAAGGTTCCAACCTCGTCGAAGCCGAGGCGGCGGATATGGCATCCGTCGCGGTCGCAGCGGAAGACGTTCGAGACGGGAATCGGCCAGCAGTCGGTGATGTGCCCGCACCGCGTCGACTGGAAGACGATCGAACCGTCGGCGGCGAAGGTCGGCTCGGTGTCGCTGACGGGCATCGGACGCCCCTGGTACGAACCGTCGAACGTGAGCTGCTTCAGCTGGCGCGTCGCAAGATCGAGCGAATAGAGATGATAGTTGTCCTTCTCCTGGTCGTTGCGCATCGAGAAGACGATTGTCTTCGCGTCCGGACTCACGGCCGGGTCGCGGACAACGCCGGTCGGACGCTCCAGCAGCACCTCGTGCGAGACCGTGCCATCTGCATTGATCGTACCGAGACAGAGCTGGGAGATTCCCCGATAGTCCGGAATGTGCCGCCACTCCTCCCAGGTGACGTCGGTGAGATCGTCGGTCGAGAACATGATGGAATTGCCCATCACCCGGTGCTTGACGTAGACGAACTGCGTGAACTTCTCGCGGAATCGGCTGAGGAACGCCTTTCGGGACTCGACATGCCTCGCGCGCCAGTCGCCATTCGTCTTCACCTGCGAGATGTCACGTCCCAGGCGGTCGGGGACTCGCGTGTCGGTCGTCGTGTTGGCGACGAGGGAGACGTTCTTCGCGGCGGCGGCCTGGTACATCCAGTCGCGGACGAGCCGGGATTCGGGGAACGCCACCAAGGCGGCGTTCGGACGGTCCGGAAGATCATCGGGCAGGCTGTCGCCGAAGAACGAGACCTCGGCGATCTGCACCGTCGCGCCCCGATGATGGCGGCCCTCCCACGCCGCGTCGCAGCGGATGTCGTCGGAGAAGACGTCCCAGAGCGGCGCGTCGAACATGATCGGCAGCACCGACTGGGCGGGACAGGTATAGTTGTCGTAGTAGTTGCGCTTGTGGTCCCAGGTGTCCTCAATCACCATCTTCACGCCCGCGAGCTCGACCGGCTTCCAGCTTGTCCAAACCTCCTTGAAGGTGTTCGCCGGACGGAACTCGACGTGTTCGGCCAGGACCTGTCCGCCCGTGCCATAGAAGCTCGCCCGCTTCACGCAGCAGTTGACCCAGCCGCGTCCGCTGAGGATGCGCACGCCGCCCACGCGACGCGTCTCCTTGAAGTCGAAGGTCACGGGAATGGGTTCGCCCGTCCAGCGGTAGCTGGCGGAAGGAACCATCCTCCCGTCCGTCAGGCGGTGGTCGTTGTAGGCCGACTCAGTCCACGGGTTTCCCAGTACGGCCAGCGGCAGGAGTGCCGCCGTCAGCAGCGTCGTCCTCATCCCCCCTCCGGTTTTCATTCAAGTCCCGCACGGCCCGTCGCGAAGTAGTTCGCGAAGAAACGGGAGATCACGCCCTGGGCATAGGCGCTGAAGGGGCCAGTGTGCATGGAGCGCGCGTCATCCGCGCCGCGTGCCTCGAGGTAGTAGTGCTCAACCTTGTTGGCGGAGAGGATGTCATGGAAGTAGCGATTGACGTTCAGGAAGAAATCGCCGGTTCCGACGACGGTGATGAGGTTGATGTCGCCGTTCTTGAGCCCCGGCGCCAGCGAGACGACAGAAAACTTCTCCCAATTCTCGGGATGCTCCTCGATCCGTCCGAGCCGCTTCCAGATCTCCCAGTTGCGCGGGAACGGACGCAGATCGACGCCGCCATAGATGTTGCCGATGGCACCGAAGACGTCGCGGTGGCGGATGCCGTTCCAGCACGCGCCGTGGCCGCCCATCGAACCGCCCATAATGGCGCGCCCGCCCTTCTCGGCCCGCGTCCGATAGTTGGCGTCCATGTAGGCGGGCAGTTCCAAGGAGACGAAGGTCTCGTACTTCATCGTCGGATCGATCGGCGAATCGATCCACCAGCTCGTGATCGCACCGTCCGGACATACCGCGATGAACCCGTGGCGGTCCGCCAACCCGGCGATCACACCGTCATTCGGCATCGAACGGTGGTTGCCGCCCGCGCCATGCAGCATGTACACGACGGGGAAGCGGCGTCCCGGCTCCTTGCCATAGGCGTCCGGCAGCACGACGCTGCACGGCACGGATTTGTTCATTCCGGCGCTGGGGACCTGGACTTCCGTCACCGTCGCCGCCACCGCCGGCAGAAACGACGATAGGCCCAACAACACAAATAAAACCCCATTTTTCATTCTCTCCATCCTTTCATCTAGTTGCCTTTCGAAGTAATTTCAAAACCCTCCGACACCATGTCGCCGGCCCTGCCACCCGGCATCCTCCGCGGACTCTATACGTTCTCTCTTCAGCGGATGTACTTCACGCCTCGACCATTTCCGATTTTACGGATCGCACCGCGTCTCACCATGGCCCCCAGCACCGACTCGACCGTCGTTGGACTGATGTCGGGCAGTGCGCGGCAGATATCCGACTTCGCGATCGGCGTCAGCGAATTCAGAACGATATGCTCGATGCGGGCGGTCTTGGTCACATGACCGCTGTTCACCACGGCAAAGCGCCTGTCAAGCTCCTGATAGCAACTGTAAAGTGTCATCAGGAAATTGATGATGAACGGGAACGGGCGATTCTCGTTCGTCTCCCAACCGACCGAAGATTCACGCAGTGCCGTATAATAGGCGAGCTTACTGTCGTTTATCCGCTGCTCGAAAGAAATGTACTTGCCGGCATCAAACCCGTTGCGGTACAAAAGCAACAAGGTCAAGAGACGGCTCATCCGTCCATTACCATCCGCAAACGGATGAATACAAAGAAAATCCAAGATCACGCAGGGTATCAACAACAGCTTGTTGATCTCGACATCGTCCCGCGCCACTTGATACGCGAGCACCAACTGTTTCATCGCCTCCGGCGTCTCCACCGCACTCGCAGGAGTAAACCGCACAACCCGCCGTCCATCCGGCATCCGTTCGGCGATTACATTGTCCTCGACCTTGTATTGAACATCCGTCCCCGGCTCGGCATAGCGAACAAGCTGTCGGTAGAAGGACAGGATCTCACGCTCGGTGAAATCGTGCAGCTGCGGATTCACATGAATTTCGTTGAGCGCATCCCTGTAACCGGAAATCTCCGCCTCCGAATGATTCAGCGGTGCCGTACCGTTCTGCATCAGCTCGGCAAGGCGCGCATCCGTCGTGACGATTCCCTCAATTGCATTCGATGCCTTGACGGATTCGATTCTGGCAATTCGTTCAAGTTCGGAATACGCCTTCTCGAACTGACGCCGACGCTCCGCCGACAGCACCTTAAGTGCCGCAATATTGCTGGTCAGATTCACCAACTGCGCCGGCAACAGACTGTCCTTTAGGTAGGAATAATCGAATATATGCATACAATCACCCAAAACTGCACAATACAATATCACACTTTATGCATATAATCAACACCTTATGCATATTCTTTTACTTCGTATATGCACTAAATAAATTGGGAACGACAGTGCCTTTATAGTCAGCTTTCCGGAACCGCTCCCATTCCTCTGGCCCGTCGCGGAGCGAACGGGTCCCCTGGGAAATGGGGAAGCAGGAGTCAATCTCCCCCAACTTCATCCATTCGACTTCACGGTTGCCGTGAATCCCTCGCCGAAGATCGGCCGGGGATCGGCGGGCGTGATCAGCTTGTATTCCCGCGCGATCTTGAAGCATCCGATCTTGTACCCTCGAACGATCTCCTCGACGGACTTCCCCCCGTCATTTCCCATCCGCAGCGTGAAGCGGATGCGATCGGGCAGAATCTCCTTGTCGAGGACCTCTACGCTTGGCTCGAAGAAGCCGATCTTGTCCACATGCTCCGAGACGACGAGTCCCAGCGGCGAAAGCGCGATGCCCGTTTCGGAAGCTCCTTCAAAGGTTCCGAAGCGGTCACCGTTCGCGGGAATCTCGATTTCAACCTCTCGCACGAAATCCAAAATCCTCGTCACTCGCCCATTGACTTCAATGGCAGACCGACATGGAGCCGGAAGAATCGCTGTGGCTCCGCGGCAGGCACGCACACCGCAAATTCCAGAGCTCCATCCCGTTCAGCGACAATCGACGCCGCGCAGGGAACAAAGTCTCCGCCCAGAGTCGACGAACTCGCACAACCATACGCGAACCCCTTTGTCGCGTTCGCGATGCGGAAGACCACCGTACGGAAGCCATCCGCCGTCACGGTCGGATCCAGAGTAAACGGCCGACCTTCGCCCACGTCCGACGACGTCGCCAACATCGGCGCGAAGGCCACTCGACGAACCACCTGCCCCGCGGAATCCGTCGCCGTCGTCTCCCGTTCGACCAGCTCAAGCCGATCCACCGTCGCCGCCACGGCGAAAGCGGTCCCCGCCCACAACAGCACATCGGAAGACGTCGCATCGATTGATTGTCCCCGGACCTCAACAATCCCGTCTTCAACGACGACCCCACCTGAAATCCTGCTCGCTCCCTGCAGCACAAGTCGCCCGCCTCCATTCAGGTAGAGTTGATGATCGCTCCCCGTCTGTTCATCCGACAAGTTGTGGATAAAGCCCACGGCTTGCGGCGCCAACGTGACATTCAGCACATGCCGCCCATCGTCATACGGAAGAGGCCCCACATGGACGTCCAGACCGTCATTGCCCGCGGGCACAAGCGAATAGAACCGACCCGCCGATCCTTCGACCGACACCTTCGTCCGCCACGCGGCGCCCTGTTCAGACAACAGCGGATAGACACCATCCGGTGTCGCATCCGTCACGACCACCCGCCCTTTCGCCTCGGTCAACGCCTGCACGGCATCCAGGCATGAACCAGAGAAATCGCCGGAGACGATCCGGCCCTCTCCCGTTGCGCCGAGATTGCGGACGTCATCTCCCGCCGTACACGCCAGCCGCGACGCGCCGGTCGAAACCTCCGTCAGCATCACGCCGTCCACCCGGTAGACGACCGTTCCATCGCAGAAGACCATCTCCGCCTCAACAGGGTCAGCCCCAGCCTCTCGTCCGGCAAGCTCAACCCATCCTCCCGCCGTCCACCCACAGTATGCGCAGCGTCCGTCCTCCTTCTGCACACGAGCGAGGCCGCCACGCGCCCCCGACGGAGGCAAGGGCAAGTCACCGACCGAGGCCGCCGGAAGGTCGAAGCGTACCACGGCGCGGACACGCGTCGAGGGCGACGACTCGTCCGGCGTCGCGGACCAGAGCGCCAGACCATCACCGGACGCCCCCCAGGCCATCATCAGACCGACCAGCAGAAGCTCAAATCGTCTCCACACAATAAAGCTCCTTGCGATAGTCGGTATCGTGGGCGATGACCAGCGACGAGCCAGACGTGCCCGCCGTCACGCATCCATCTGCGGAAACAAATGCATGCTCATGGTAGAATGTGCAGAACTTCGACGGATCGGTTGCCGCCCCATCCTGCTTGACGCGGTCGCCGTCATAGGAGATCCACGTCGGCCCGGGGCCGAGGGATGGCGCCGTCAACCGGAGGCTTTCGCCGGATTTCACCGTGCGGACACGTGTATGGAGCAGGCGATCCTGTCCACCGCCGATCCGCTGCAGGAGAATCGTCTCATGATCGCCCGACACGCGCACGGCGTCAAACGTCTGGGCATAGATCGTCTCCAGGGCTTTCTTCGGCAGGTCGCCGCAATACGGGGACCAGTACCTATAGTCGTTGTAGTACGCGTCACAAGCAATGGTCACATAGGGAATGCCGTTCAGATGACTGAAGCGGTCGGCATGCTCGTGTCCGCTCAGATTCAGAAGAATGCGCCCGGTGGCGGACGAGAAGTCCCAGCGCCGCGTCCCGACGGCGAAGGTGCCGCGATTCTGGAACGCCTCGGTGAGCAGGCGGAAATCGTGCAGCGACGGTTCCTCGCCCGAGGCATCGGAGACGATCGGCGCCGGCGGGATGTGTTGGATGACGATCACATCCCAACCCGCCGGCAGCGTGCCAAGCGCGACGTCGCCGATCCAGGCGAGCTGGGTCTCGCGGATGCCGTAGTTGACGCTCCAACCCGTCGACGTGCTCGACACCCGGTCGGACGAATCGGCGACGAGGTAGCGGATCTTCGCCGCCGGCACATCCCGGTAGAAGTAGCAGGCCGTCGGATCTGCAGGATTCGACACGGCGAACGGTCGGCGATGGGAGAACCTCAACCTCTCGGCGGTCTCGACTGCGGAGAGCGTTGCTCCGGACGCACCGCCGGACGAGTCCCTCACCGAAAGATCGTGGTTGCCGCGGGCCGTGTAGACAACGCCGCCCACCCGGTTGATCGGATCGATCCACCCTGTCCGATACTTCTCCCAGGCCCAGAGGGCCTCCTCGCGGGCGGTACGTCCGGACTGCCTGTAGGCTCCGGGGAGATCGCCCCCGCAGAACGTCTTCCAAATCCGCGTCTGCGGCGTCAGCGCCGCGATCATCTCGCCCGACAACGCGTGGTTCGTGGGGTTGTGGAGGTCGGTGACGAAGAAAAAGCCCTCGGGATAATCCGCGGCCACGGCGTTGAGATCGCGTACGACGGCGTCAAGATAGTCATTCAACACGGACGGGAGACGGGAGGCCTCGCCGCCGTGCAATGCGCCAGGGCACGCCGCCAGACCGGCGCCGGACGCCAGCTCCGCCAGAAACCTCCGACGAGAAAGTCCCTCAGTATGCATACACGCTGTATCCCTTTTTCCCAAACCTGCAGGGTCCCGACACCTCATTCGTCCCGCCGGCCGTCCACGAGAACGTGCAGGCGCGGTCGACCCGCCAGGGCGGGAAGCGGAAACGCGACGCGAAGACGCCCGTCTCACCCGAGAACGACATCTCTGAAGACGTCCCCTCCTGCTCCACGCGCACGGTCAGCGGCGTCCCCGGCGGCACGCATCCAGCCACATCCACGGTCGTCACCACCTGTGCACCCATCGCGTTCCAGTCCGCCGCCTCGGCCGTGGCCGCAACGTCGATCGCCTCGCCAAACGCGCCACGCAGAACCGCCACGCGCGCCGTCTCGTTGGAGAACGGCACCGTTCCCCCGAGCTGGAAATAGTCTAGCGACAACGTGTAGACCTCGTCCGCTTCCGGTGCACGTCCTGCGAACGGCGTCCAGACGACCACGTCCTCCGTGGCGGGGATCTCGATCTGCACCGTCTTCTCGCCGGCAAGGTTCGTCGCCGTGAAGACAGTTCTCGCCGTCGCCGCAGGACGCGTCACGGGCAGTTCCACCGGCGATATGTGCACGACCGTCCACGCAAACGAGTCACGCGGAACCGTCAGGACGTCGACCGCGCCCAGAGAGGCGCACGCCACCAGAACGAGAATGGCCGTCCACCGCCTCATGCGTTCCCTTCGGATTGAACGCCATAGGTATAACCGCGGTCGCGCACCGCGCCACCCGCACCAATGCGAAAGATCCGCACCTCGTGCTTCGCGGGCTTCACGGCGACGAGATCGACGAGCATCTGCTTCGCCCGGGAGAACGGAGTGTAGACACCGCCGTTCTCGATCTCCTTGGGCGAAACCGTGCCATACCCCTGCGAAATCGAGTAGTCGACGCCGTTCGTCTTCACGTAGTTGTCGAAATGACTGTCCCCGAAGAAGCATCCCGCAAACGCCGTCTCCCGCAGAGAGGCGAAATTCCACTTGACGCCCTCGGCCTCGCCCGCGCGATGCGCGACGAAGTCCTCAAGAATCCGGATCGCCACATCCTGTCGTTTGGCGCTCGTCGTGCGAAACGTCTTCCAGTAGCCGATTTCCGTTCGAATGCAGAAGTGCTGCAGCATCAGCGCCGTGTACCCCTCCGGAACCGACTCGAGCGCCCGCACGAAAAAGGCGAGCTGCTTCAGCGAATAGCCGTAGTAGCCTTCGTCGGACGAGTTGAGAAAGATCGCACGCGTCTTCTTGCCCGGGATGTCATAGAACCCATACGAGCCATCCTCGCCAAGCGTGACCTTGTGTCCGTGGACGGCGGTGATGCCCCGGTTGAACGCGGCGCCGAACTGGGCGGACGAAAAGCGGCTTTTGGAGTGGTCGTGGTTGCCGAGGGCAAACAGGGTGGGACGCGGCCAGTCGCGGTAGAGCCGCTGCTGCGTCTCGACACGCTTCATCATCTCCTCGGGCGTGCAGAAGCGGAACGTCGGCGGCCACTTCTTGTCGACCGGGACCCCGAGGTCGAGGTCGATGTCGCCGAGGTCGGCGAGGAAATCCGCATCCGCCTCATCCGCGGCATGTTGCGCGAGGAGGACATGCATCTTCGAGTCGCCGAACGAAAAGTCCTTGGGCAGATCGGTCGACTTCGAATGAACGTCCGTGATGATCGGGAAGACAACCGTCTCGTCCTCCCCCTTCCACGCCCAGTAGCGTGCGAGCGTCGTCGCGATCTCGCGTTTCGCCCATGACGGCACGATCACCAGGTCCCGTAGCTCGAAGCGTCCCGTACCGCACACCACGGCCGCGCCGGCTGAGGCCAAAAACGAACGCCGATTCACACATGCGGCACTCATTCCACATTCCCCGGCAGGCACACACGGAAACCGGTGAATTTATCACCGTAGAAACTGTCGCCCATGCGGAAGAAGAACGTGACCTTTGACTCGTCATCCAGCCAGGAGCCGCCGCGCGAGACGAAATAATGATCGCCGTAAGCCGCGCCGACTGGATCCGTCCCGAAGTCCGCCGTCTTGTAATAAGTCTCGCCCAGGCTGCTGCCCCAGCCCGCCAGCACGAGTTCCGTCACGTTGCCCAGCATGTCGTAGAGCCCCCAAGCATTCGGCGCATACGAACCGACGATGGCCGTGCCGCCCTCCGCTGCCGGCGTCTCTCGCGCGAGATCCGAGCTGCAGCCGAAGCGCGCGATCTCGGCCGTTGTGCCATAGCGGACAGTCGTCCCGTCGTCGATGCCGGCGCGCAGGGCGTAGTCCCACTGCGACTCCGTCGGCAGGTCGGCGCCGGCGACGCCCGTCTTTGCGATGAATCGACCCATGAACGAGTTCGGGTCGACCTTGTGACCATCCCTCGGCCAGTTGTAGCCGTCGTAGCTGCGCCCGCGCACCAGAATCATCCCCGTCGGGCCCTGGCTGACCTGACTTTCCAACGGGCGCATCGCATTGTCCGCCGTGAAGTAGGAGGCGGGCGCGCCTCCCTTCACGAGCTGCCACTGCCGCTGCGTCACCTCGAAGACGCCGAGCCAGTAGCCGGAAGTCAGCCTGACCTCGTCCCGCGGCTGCGCGCGCGCCACATGGTAGGCCGGGCTGTCGCCGGAAAGCGACGCGTCGGCTCCCATGAAGAACACATCCCGCCCCTTCGCCTCCAGCCACGCGGGCGACGTGGTCGCCGGCACGTAGCGGAAAGCCATCTTCGACGTCTTGTAGACGTCGTTCGTCACGCCCGTCCAGATCACAGTCCTGGATGAGCCGACCGTCGTCTCCTCCCAAGTGCCGTAGGCCCCTGAACGGATCTGCGATTCGGTCAGATATTCAACATCTCCATGTTCGACCGACAGGTCGACGATCTTGTACAACGGCATTTCGCACGGCGTCACCATCACCTCGACATCGGGCAGAAGTCCACGCGCGGTCAGTCCGTTCTGTGTCGGATCCCACGCGAGCCGGTGCGAACCGTTGCCGAGCCCGATCAGCGTCCCTGAAAGCGCACCCGCCGGCACATCGAAGGAACGCCCTTCGCTCGTGAAGGCGAGCTTCACCATCTGGGGCGCATCCGCGCCGCTCAAGGTGAAGGTCACGATCACATTGCGGCTCCACGGCCAGCACTGCCGGAGACGCACGTTCGAAACCGTCGGTTCGGCCGACACGCCGAACGCCCCCGCCGCCAACGCCATCAGGACAAGTCTCTTCATCGCAAAATCTCCTTTCTTCCGGCTCATTCGATCGTCAGACAGACGCGGAAACCGCAGTAGCTGCTCTCATACGCCTTGGCCGCCGATCCCTCGCTGAAGCGACGGCAGGGCGCCGTCGACATGCCGATGTAGTTGTAGTACTCGCCGCCCCGGATCACGCGTTTCGCCTTCTCATCACCCGTAACCCGATCGCCGACGGGATCCGTGCCGGCGACAGCCGCGACGGCATAGGTCGACTTCGCGTTGAGGCAGAACTCGCACACGTTTCCGAGCATGTCGTAGAACCCCCAGGCATTCGGCTTGTAGGTGCCGACGGCGGCCGTTCCCGATCCCGTGCCGGCGTCAGGGGAGTTGTATCCACCCCAACTCTGGAACCAGCTGCGTCCGACTTCCTTGATCTCCCCGTAGCGCACACCCGTCGACCCCGCGCGGCACGCATACTCCCATTGCGCCTCGGTCGGCAGGTCGAACGCCGCGCCCGTCCGCGCCCGCAACTTGCCCAGACACGAATCCGCCGCGACCTTGTGCCCGTCGATCGGCCAGTTGAAGCCGGCCGCCACACTCCCGCGCATGGTTGAGAACGGCACGCTTTCGACCGGCCGCGTCGCACGGTACGCCTCGTTCCGGAACCACGACGGCCACAAGCCCGTCACATGGGCGTACTGCTGCTGCGTCAGCTCGAAGACGCCCAACCAGAATCCCTTCGTCAGCTTCACCGTCTGCTGGGGCGAACAGTCCGGCACGTTGTACACCATGGTTCCATCCTTCATGCCCCCGTCTCCGCTCGGCGTATCCGCGGGGGTTCCCATGAGATAGGTGTCGACGCCGGCATGAGCGACCCACATGGGGTCCGTCGTCGGATGAACGTAGCGCAGCACGAGCTTGTCGGTCTTGTAGGCGACATCCGCATTGACCCCCGTCCAGATGACCGAGTCGATGTAGCCGTACGGGTTCTCCTGCCATGTGCCCCACTTCCCGGCGCGTAGATCGTCTTCAAAGACATAGGTTGGATTTTTCGGCGTTCCAGCGTCCGTCAGGTCGTAGATTGCGTAGAGCGGCATCGGCGCAGGCGTGAGCGCGACGCGTACGTCGAGGAGCTTTGCCCGGTCGGCGAAGTCCGTGTCGGACGGCGTCCAGACGAGATGGTGGAGCCCGCTCACCAGACCGACACGGTCACCGCCCAGCGCCGAATCCGCGACGGCGAGCGGCTCACCGCCGACGGTGAAGGTCGGCCGCACGGCAATCGGTCCCTGTGCGCCGCGAACAGTAAAGTACACATCGACTTCGCGTCCCCACGGCCAGCGCTGGCGCAGGGTGACGTTGGAAATGGTGGCTTCGGCGAACACGAGGGCCGTCCCGGCGATCCCGGCCAGCAGGAACAACAGCTTCTTCATTTCCATATTCTCCTTACTTCAGAATCAGCGCCAGGCCCGAAACGACGAATCTCAGCTCGGCATCAAGCGTCTCGTCCGTACCTCCGAACACAGCCGTCAACGAGAACGGATCCTGATTCGACCACGTCGGCTTCTGCGGAACGAGGGCCATCCAGCCACTCGCGGACACACTTGTCTGAGAGGGTAGCGGAACGTCGTTCTGTGTCGGCGTGACGACGCACGGTCCCGTTCCATTCACCCAGGCCGAATCACAGCCGACAAAGAATCCTTTGAAATCCACGGTTTTCCACTCCCGCGCCGTCGTATCGCCCTGAACGTCGATTCCGGCAAAGGCCCCGCGCAGCACGGCCAGCTTGGAGGACGCCTCCGAGACCACGCGCGAGCCGTTCCGAAACGTGAGCGTCACCGTGTAGAGAGCATCCGCCCGGGGTGCCTCGCCTTCGAACGCCGGCCAGTCTACGGATTCGACACCGTCGGCGACGGTCTCTGTGCGAATCGTCTTCCCCTGGACATCGACCGTCGTCAGCGTCGCCGAAGTCGCCCCCGCCGGCCAGTCGACCGGCAGCGAGACGACGCGCGTGTGCACGGTTGTCCAAGGTATCGAGCCCGGCTCAACCGTCAGCACGTCGCAGGACGCAGGGTTCCGCAGCTGGACATCCGTGAGTCCTGCACCTTCCCCTATGGGAGACTCTGCGGCCTGAAGAAGCACAGCGAAGACACAGGAACCTAGCAACACGGCACAACTGTAATTTCTCATGCGTCGATTCTAGCAAAACACATGACAAAATGTCAATGCTACGACTGGCGCATGTTCGAGGTGTCGTCCTCGCAGCTGTCGGGATAGAGCTGAACGGTGGAACCGGAGTCCATCACCAGGCGCGCACCCTGGAAGGTGCGGGCGCCGGCGGAGGCGAGGAACGCCACGCCCTCGGCGACGTCCCGGCCGTCGGACTCGTGGCCCGTAAGCGTATTGGAGCGACGCTTCGCCTTGACGTCGTCCGAGAGCCAGTTCCAGCGGTCGGTCCAGATGTAGCCCGGCGCCAGCATGTTGACGCGGATGCCCATCGGCCCCAGATCGGTCGCGAAGCTGCGCACCATCGCGTCGAGACCGCCCTTGGACGCAAGATAGGCGAGACGCTTGCGGGAGACCCGCTCGGAGGAATTCGAGCCGATGCAGACCACCACGCCGCGCTGGTCGGTGTAGGCGTCCCGCTCCTGCTTGAGGAAGAAGCGGTTCGTCGCCTCCTGCACGACGCGGAAGAAGCCGCCCATGTTCGTGCCGAGCGTCTTGAAGAGCATCTCCTCCGTCATCGTGAGCGAATCGCCGTGGCCGATGCCGAGGTCGGCCGCATTGGAGACGAGGACGTCGAGCCGCCCCGCCTCCTTCTCGACGACGTCCATCATCGCATTGACCTCGGCACGGCTCGCGACATTGCAGGGAACGCCCGTGAAATTCGTCAATCCGCGTTCCCGCAGCGCCGCACAGCCCTTCTCGGTCGACTCGGCGGTCGACCCACAGAAGAACACCTTTGCACCCTCTTCCAGGAACAGCGAGACGATCTCCAGCCCTGTATTGCGGTTTCCACCCGTCACGAGCACGACTTTGTTTTCAAAACGTTTCATCTTTGTCCTTTATCGTTGTACACGGCCTGAGCCGTTTCCATTTACAAGCTGCATGATCTCCGGCACCGTGGCCAGATTCACGTCCAATTCAATCGCGTGTTTGAGGCAGGATGCCGCCGTTGCGAAGTCAACGACCTCCTGATGCTTCATGTGGTTGCCCAAACCATAGATCAATCCCGCCGCAAACGCATCCCCGCCGCCCACGCGGTCGACCAGATGCATCGTGTAGGCGCGCGAACGAAAGGAAACGTCGTCCACGTTCACCAAGCCGGTCAATGTGTTGTCTGACGCGCTCGTCGCCGTGCGGAACGTCATGGCGACGGTCCGAAGGCGAGGGAAGCGCGTCCGCAGCCGCCGGCACGCCTCGTCGGGATCGTCGCCCGTCTCGACACCCAGCAGATTGCGCGCGTCCCAGGCATTGGCGATCAGATGGTCGGCATGCTCCACAAGAGCCGGCAGCACCTTCGCCGCCGCCGCGACGGGCCAGAGCTTGCTGCGGTAGTTCAAATCGCAGACCACCTCCGCACCCGCGTCATGCGCAGCCTGGCAGGCCTCCTGGGCGATCCGTGGCAAGTTCCCGCCCAGTCCGGGCGTGATGCCGGTGATGTGAAAGTACTGGGCGCCACGCAGAATCTCCGACCAGTCGAAGTCCTGCGGACGCGCCGTCGTGACGCCCGAGTTCATCCGGTCGTAGATACAGACGGACGGCCGCTGCGAAGCCCCTTTCTCCAAGTAGAGGACGCCCAGACGCTCGCCGCCGAAGACCGCGCGGGAAACGTCCACGCCGAGCTTGCGAAGTTCGTTCAGCGCGGCCCGTCCGATCGGATTGTCGGGCACGCGCGTCACGAAGGCCGCCTCGCAACCCATCACGGCCAGCGACGCGCAGACGTTCGCCTCCGCGCCCGTATAATAGCAGTTGAAGCCGGTCGCCTGGGCGAAACGCAGATATCCGGGCGGCGACAGCCGCAGCAGAAAATCGCCGAACCCGACGACGCGGAACGGACGGTTCACGGACGATTCTCCCGCACGATCTCCCGGCAGCGGCGGCAGTTTTCCGCGATCTGCTCGAAGCGTCCCGCCTTGATGTCGTCTCCCTTGGCCATATAGCTGCCCCCGCACGCGGCGATGAACGGCTTCGCAAGGTAGCGGCCGATGTTCTCCATGTTCATCCCGCCTGTCGGCACGAAGCGGACGTTCGGGAACGGTCCATGGTAGAGCGTCAGCGCGGCGACGCCGCCCGAGATCTCCGCCGGGAAGAACTTGAGCGTCTCGAGCCCCAACTTGACCGCGGCCGTGATCTCCGTCGGATTGCAGACACCCGGCACGATCGGCAGACCTATCGCCTGCGCGGCGCGGACGATGTCGGAGTCGAGGCCGGGTGTGACGACGAAATCGACGCCTGCCGCCTGGGCCGCCACAATCTGTTCCTCGCGGAGAATCGTGCCGGCGGCGATCACCATCTTCGGATAGGCCGCCCGGATCGCGCGAATGGCATCGAGCGCGAAGGCGTTGCGGCAGGTCACCTCGATCGCCGGGATGCCCCCGTCCACCAGCGCCTGTGCAAGCGGCACGGCCGCCTCAAGCGAAGGCACGGCAATGACGGGGAGAATGCCGAGCGCGGCAACCTGGTCCAATGCATCGTCCATCATCTGACGCCTCACTTCCCCTCGTTCAACCACTTGTCGACGCTGCGCACGGAGTAGGTGCCCTTGACTGTACCGACGGCATAGGACGTCGCCACCGTCGAGGCAATCTGCTTTCCGTCGCGGTAGACACGATAGTAGCGGTGGTCTGCGCTCGGGGACGCATCCCAGACGAGCGTACCATCCACGATCTTCACGCCGGTGACGGCCACGGGCTGGACGTCCGCGTAGTCCGTCGTGAAGAACGTCATCGACTTCGCAGGCACTGTGACCGTGAAGCGGTCGCCCTTCGCCTCCACCGTGCCGCTCATCGGCTGCAGGTCGTTGAATGGATTGAACGGCACGTGGGCCGAATCGTAGACGTAGCGGCGGAGCGGCTGGTGCAGGGACGGCTTGCCGTCGGTGCGCGGCGCCCAGGAGGTGCAGTCGATCGTCACCTCGCGGGCTTCGCCGCGGTTGATGACGGCGATCGAGACGGACCGGTCGCGGTTGAAGACGGCCGCGGGACGCAGCATGTCGTCCGCCGTCCTGCAGGGGAGGACCGTGGCGCCCTTGCGGAAAAGGCGCACCATGTGGCCCATCGCGTAGAGCTCGTGGTAGGACGAATAGTCGCGGTCGACCGAATTCCAGCGGAAAACGCCGCACTTGTTGTACTTGTGATCGAGCTTGTAGCCGCAGAGACCGGCCTCGTAGATCTTGCGATCCTCCGGCGTGTCGCCGTCCTCGATGATGAACGGATCGGGATAGTCGACGAAACTCCAGTCCACAGCCGCGAACGCGCCGTTGTTCATCGCGGCGAGACCGAGTTCGCACTTGCAGAGCACGCTCTCGTGCGCCGTCTCCGGCTGGCGCATGTGGTAGCTCACGTCGTCCTGCATGACACCGCGCTTGCCGTAGGCGGGATGGAAGCCGTATTCGCCGAGAATGAAGCGCTTCTGAGCCTTGAGCGCGTTCTGCACGAGCGTGTCGAAGTACGTGTTGTACTCCTTCCAGAGTCCGAGGTCGTCCGTGCGGCGACCATAGACGTACCAGTGCGAGCAGTACGCGCCGACCACGCCGTTCATATTGGTGCGGGCCCATTCGAGGCTCTCGAAGGCCTGTTCCGGCTTCGTCGTCACAGCCTTGTCGGTCGCCAGGATCTTGATGTCGAGTCCTTCCGCGCGGAAGGCGTCGTAGAGCGCCTCGTTGTAGGCCTTGTAGACGTCCATCTTGTTCTTCCGGGCAAACCAGTCCCACTCGTCGCCGACCATCAGTTCGTTGCTCAGGCAGTAGAAGCGGATCTTGCGGCAGTTACGCACCTTGATGAGGTAGGAAAGATTCTTGGCCACTTTCCCGGCGTAGACCTTGGGATCGTCCCCTTCGCGAATGGCCGGCATGGCGCACGGCACGGCGTAGAGCGTGGTGCCCGCCTTGCGGAACGTCTTGTCGTAGTAGTCGGCGAAGCGGTCGAGCTGTTCGCGGCTCTGGTCGGCGAAGCCGGTGTAGACGCGCGCGAACGTCGGCGAGAGCTCGGCGAACGTCTTGAGGACGCGTTCGTTAAGGAAGTCGTCCGGCATCAGCGCGGTCAGGTTCGCCTCCGAGTTCTGGAAGCCGAAACCTCCCCACAGCCAACGGAAGTAGGGCTTCTCGATCGTGATTTCACTGGCGCCCAGAGCCATGAGGCCCGACAGCAGCAGACTGGCAGTCAGAATCTTTTTCATTCGGTGATCCTATTGTGTTTGAAGGTGAAAAGACAGGACGAGATGATGGCGATGGCGCCGAGAACGTAGATGCCGCCCAGCACGGAGAAGCCGATTTCGAAGCCGTGGATGCCGTAGCGGTCGGAGAGCGCGCCCATCATCAGCGGCGACAGCGACCCGAGAAAGAAGGCGATCATTGTCATCATCCCCTCCGCCGTCGCCCGATGCGCGGGCGCGACGACGTCGAACAGGCTCGGGTGCGAGTTGACCTCGAAGAGACCGCGGCAGAGGCCATAGGCGGCCACGGCCAGCCAGCAACTTGTCAGACTCGGCGCGAAGCCGATCCACGCCAGCATCGGCGCGCCCACCAGGAGCGCCGCAGCCTGAAGAAGTAGACGGATGCGGGGATAACGCCTGACGAGCGCGTCCGTCGCGAACGCGCCGAGCATGATGGCCGCGAACGCGGCGATGTGGTGGTAGAGCATCGCGCCATTGCCCGCAGCACCGACCGTCAAGTCGAACTTCCGCGCCGCGAACTTCGGCGCCCAGCTCAGATAGGCGTTGTTCGCCATCACCACGGAGATGAACCCCGCCGTGGCCAGCAGCGCCGAGGGATTGCGGAAATAGGCCGCCAGTCCCTCGCGCAGGGAGGGCTTCTCGTGAACGGGAGCCGACGTCTCCGTCCTCGCCGCAGGCGGCTTGTCTCGCAGCGCGAAAATGAAGAAGATTCCCAGCAGGAAACCCGCTCCACCGAAGATCATGAAGACCGGACGCCACCCCCCGATCATCTTCAGCGTCCAGGCCACGAGCGCGCCGGAGAACATCAACCCCATGTACAGGGCCGACTGATGCACCGACATCGCGATCGAGCGCGTCTCCTTGTGGTGGCTCGCGAGAAGCGCAAACGCGCTCGGCGTATAGAACGACTCGCCGCCGCCCGTCGCCACCGACCGGAAGAAGATGAGCCCGCAGATTCCACCGACGAAGCCCGTGCAGGCCGTCATCAGCGACCAGAAGATCAGCGACAACGTGATGATCCACTTGCGCGAGAAGCGGTCTCCCAGCACGCCGGCGAACGGCGTCGTCACCGCCAGCGTGCAGAAGAGCGCCGTGTTCACCCAGCCGATCTGCAGATCGGTGAGGTGGAGATCCTCCTGGATCGGAATCGTGAGGAGTCCGAAAAGGACGCGATCCGCCTGGTGGAAGAAGAACGCCAGTGACAGCATCACCAGCAGAATCCACTTATATCCCTTCTTCATTCCCCCCTCCCTCTCAACCCTCTCACCCTTCTCAAC
>JAUNMP010000327.1 GCA_030537465.1 bacterium | reverse complement strand
GACGTCAAGAGCGCCGCGGCCGGCAAGGCCGTGATCGTCGGCTTCGACATCGGCTGCGATTCCGGTGTGCAGCAGCAGGCCCGCCACGACGGCGTGCGCATCAACTCGTTCCGCATCATCTACGAGCTCATCGACCACGTCAAGAAGACGATGCTCGACCTCCTTCCGCCGGAATACACCGAGAAGGTCAAGGGCCACGCGGAGATCAAGGCCATCTACGACATCGGCAAGCTCGGCAAGATCGCCGGTTCGCAGATGCTGGACGGCATGCTCGTCGCCACCGCCCGGTACCGCATCCTCCGCAACAAGGCCAATGTGTGGGAAGGCAAGGTCCAGACGCTCCGCCACTTCAAGGACGAGGTCAAGGAGGTCACGGGTCAGCAGGAGTGCGGCATCTGCTTTGCGAACTTCGAGGGTTTCGCCGAGGGCGATGTCGTCGAGTGCTACGTGCTCGAAGAGCTTCCCCGGAGTCTGTAATGGCCGTCGACCGTCTCGAGAGAGTCAATTCCCTGCTCAAGCGGGTCATCGGCGAGGCCGTGTTCCGCGTGCTGCAGGGAGACGACGTGAATCCCGGCGTGGTCACCGTCACGGAGGTCGCGTGCGCGAAGAATCTGCGCAACGCGACCGTGAAGGTGAGCGTGTTCGGCGAACCCGCCGAGCAGAATCGCGTGATGGGGCATCTCATCCGCCGCACGCACGAATTCGAGCGGATCGTCAACTCGGAGGTCCGCCTGAAGTTCACGCCCCAGCTGCGTTTCGTGATCGACCACTCGCTTGAGAAGGGTGACGCGGTCCTCGCTCTTCTGGACCAGTTGCCTCCTCCTGCCGCTGAATGACGTAAAGGTCCCATGGCGAATCTCGACTCCATTGCGATGCTCGCGGAGCTTGACGGGCTTCTCCTGATCGACAAGCCCTCGAACATCTCCTCCCACGATGTGGTGAAGGTGGTCAAGCAGCGTTTCAACCTCGTCAAGATCGGCCATGGCGGTACGCTTGAACCCAATGCCACTGGATTGTTCGTGCTGCTGGTAGGCGATGCGACGAAGTTCTCGAACGACCTCATGGGGCGGGACAAGGCCTACACGGCGACGATTCGTCTCGGCCGTGTGACCGACACGCAGGATCACGAGGGCCGCGCGCTTGCGGAGAATCCGTTTGAAGAGGTCACCAGGGAGCGGTTGGACGCCGCGCTTCCCGAGTTCAGAGGTGATATTTTCCAGACGCCGCCTCCATTCAGCGTGATCAAACGCCCCGACATGCCCACCTACGGAATCGTCCCAACGGATCCCGAGGATGCCAAGGCCCGTCTTGTGCATGTCTACCGGTTGGCTGTGACGGAGTTTGCGCCACCGCTCGTTTCATTTGACCTGCTCTGCACCAAGGGAGTCTGCGTGCGCGCACTTGCGCATGATCTCGGCCAGCAGCTGGGTTGCGGAGCCTCCCTCGAGTCGCTCCGCCGCACGAAGGTCGCGAAGTTCTCCGTGGATGACGCCATTGGGCTGATGGATCTCCTGAAGCTGGATGCGATCGGCTTCAAGAGCCGCGTGATTCCCATGGCGGGGGCCCTGGCGGGATGAATCTCGCCGTCGGGTTCTTCGACGGGGTCCATCTGGGCCATCGCCGGATTCTCTCGCGCGCCGACGCCGCGCTGACGTTCCGCAACCACCCCGCAACAATCTATGCGCCG
The DNA here is from genome assembly GCA_030537465.1 of bacterium. GTDB lineage: Bacteria > Verrucomicrobiota > Kiritimatiellia > RFP12 > UBA1067 > RUG572. The sequence goes on along the minus strand of JAUNMP010000327.1, from coordinate 2,260 downwards.
TCTCGGGCCCCTTCTCTGCTGATGACGTCGGAGACCCGTCTTGCCGCCATTGGCTCTGCGCTTGCCGCTCGTGCGGGTGAGCGGGTTGGCGAGTCCGTGCGCGCCTTGAACTTCACGGCCGAACTGGCCGCGCAGCCGCCTGAGGTCTTCGCGGATTGGCTGCGAACGTCCTACCCCGGTCTTGAGGTGCTCTTCTGTGGTGCGAACTGGACATTTGGCGCAGGAGGCAGGGGCGACGCTGAGTTCCTCCGCGCACGCGGGTTCCGCGTGGAGGTTGTCCCGTTCGCCGAGTATGCGGGAGCGCCGGTTTCGTCGACGCGCGTCCGAGCAGCCGTGGCGGCCGGAAATCTGGCGTCGGCGTCGGCGATGCTGGGATGTCACTGGAGGCTTGAGGGTGAGCTCGCCTCAGGCAAAGGCGTTGGTCGTGGGCTTGGTTATCCCACGCTCAATGTCCATCCTGCGGCGGGACTGGTTCTTCCACCGTGCGGCGTCTACGCCGTCGAGACCGCGCTGGGTGCGGGGGTGGCAAATCTCGGCTTTGCGCCGACAATGGGAGAGCAGGCCTGGAAGCGTCCGATCCTCGAGGTTCATCTTTTCGCGGAGACGGTCGACTTCCCGGCTTCTGGGTCCTTTCTCGTTGGAATGAAGCGTTTTCTCCGCCCGGAACGGACCTTTGCATCTCTTGCGGACCTGCGCGCGCAGATCGCGCGTGATGTCATCGCGGCGAGGAGCTGAGAGGACTGTGCCGCGAATGGGGGATTGTGATATACTATCCCCGCTATGAATATCGTCATTCTTCTTGGAGCCCCGGGATCGGGGAAGGGTACGGTCGCGGGCAAGCTCGCGTCCGAGAACGCGAATCTCAAGCACGTGTCGAGCGGCGACCTGCTGCGCGGCGCCGTCGCGAAGGGCACCGAGGCCGGCAAGCAGGCCAAGGAGTTCATGGAGGCGGGCAAGCTCGTCCCCGATTCGCTCATCGCAACGATGATCAAGGATGTCGTCGCCGAGACGACGGGAGACGTCACGATGCTGTTGGATGGCTTCCCGCGCAATCTCGCACAGGCCGAGATCCTTGCCGAGATGGGCGCGCCCGTGAAGAGTGCTGTGCTCATTGATGTGCCGGACGACATCATCCAGGACCGTATCGCAGGTCGCCGTACGTGCCCGAAATGCAAGGCCGGCTACCACGTGAAGAATCTTCCTCCGAAGGTCGAGGGAATCTGCGATGTCTGCGGCGAGAAGCTCGTCATCCGCAAGGACGACAATCCCGACACAGTGAAGGACCGCCTTGTCGTCTACCACCAGCAGACCGAACCCTTGATTGCCTACTACAAGGGGAAGGGACTTCTCAAGACGGTCGACGGCATGACCGGCGTCGACAACGTTGCCGCGGACTTCCTCAAGGTGATGTAAGTCGATGAAGGTCGACATCAAGACCAAGGCCGAGATCGACAAGATGCGGGTGGCCTGCCGCATGAGCGCGGAGGTGCGCGACCTTGCGGCCGCGGCCGCCGTGCCCGGCGCGACCACCGGCGACATCGACCGTGTAGTGCGCGAATACTGCCTGAAAAACAAGGTTGCCGCGAGCTTTCTCGGCTATGCCGGTTTCCCGGGTGCGCTCTGCGTGAGTGTCAACGACGAGGTCATCCACGGCATTCCCGGCGATCGTATGATCATGCCGGGCGACATCGTGAAGTGCGATGTGGGCGTGAACACACTGGGCTTCAACGGGGATACGAGTCGCACGGTAATGGTCGGAGTGTCCGATCCGGAGGTGATTCGCCTGGTCGAGACCACGAAGAAATGCCTGGCCGCCGGTATTGCCGCGGCTGGTCCTGGTGTGCATCTTGGCGATGTCGGCTATGCCATCCAGAGGGTCGCGGAAGACGCCGGTTTCGGCATCGTCCGCGATTGGATCGGTCATGGTGTCGGTCGGACGGTTCATGAGGACCCCGAAGTGCCGAACTATGGTAAACCTGGTACGAAGATGGTGCTCAAGCCCGGTATGACCATCGCCATCGAGCCGATGATCACGCTTACTGAGAAGGGTGCGAAGACCTATGTGGACAAGTCCAACGGGTGGACGGTGATCACGCGCGACCACTGTATGGCCGCGCACTTCGAGCATACCGTGGCCATCACAGACGACGGATGCGAAGTTCTCACGCTCCCCGCTGATTACCCGTGAAGGTTCAAAGTTCCAGGTTCCAGATTCAAAGTTCAAGAGGGGACGGCATGGAACTTTGAACATTGAACTTTA
>JAUNMP010000326.1:1175-3951 GCA_030537465.1 bacterium | reverse complement strand
GCGTTGTAGCCGGATCGGATTTCGCCAAAACCGCGTATGCGCAGCATCTGCGTACTTCATAGGGCCTTGTACGGCGAAAGTTGACCCACACTTATGCCTGAAGAGCCAGATTTTCTTCAGTCCGATCTCGATTGAAGAGATTGCGATCAAGCATGCGCTGAAGCCCGATGTTATGCCATGTGATCCGTTCGAAGTTCTTTCTGATGCGCTCGCATCGGGTTTGAAGGAATTTCCCTTTGACGCGCAGGCCGCCGTTGCCGTTGGGGCTCTGCCGTGGATCCATCGCGATCCCTTTGATCGCATGTTGATTGCCCAGGCGCAGACGGCAGAAATGAAGCTCTTGAGCCATGATGCCAATGTGCTGCGCTATGGAGACGTAGCAGTGGGCTTTTAGCTTGGAGGTCTAGGTCTAGGAGGCCGTCGCTTTTCTAGACTCTCTAGAGCTTCTAGATATTCTAGAAGGCGACGGGTCGCCCAGAGCCGAATCGACAGGAGTCGACGGGAATCGGCAGGAGTCGAGTAGGTGGGGGAGCCACCCGAGAGTCGAGTTGAGCGTAAAACATGTCGGAATCCTATCCGTAGACATACATTCCGCCTGATTATACGGCATCGGTTGACGGAATGAGCCGTCTTTGGTAGAATTCCGCCCGTCTATGACAGGAGGTCTCCAATGATTGGTCGAATTGCCGAAGCGCGATCCTTATTGCGGGCGAAGGACTCACCTCAATCTGAATTTGTCGCCATCTACGGTCGTCGTCGTATTGGGAAGACGTTTCTGGTGCGGCAGGTCTATGGCGATTCGCTTCTATTCTCGCACACGGGCGTGGAAAATGTCAATCTCCATGGGCAGCTTCGTGCCTTTGCGAGTTCCCTCAGGGATGCGGGGAACTCGGAAGTTCCGCGCCTCACCAGCTGGTTCGACGCCTTCGACGCGCTCAAAGGCCTTGTCCGGAAAAGTTCCGCAGGGAAGAAGATTCTCTTTCTTGATGAACTGCCGTGGATGGACACTCCGAAGAGCGAGTTCATTCCCGCGCTCGAGTTTTTCTGGAATGGATGGTGTTCGGCCCGTTCGGACGTCCTTCTGGTTGTCTGCGGAAGCGCGACTTCGTGGATTCTGAACAAGATCCTCAGATCGCGCGGCGGACTCCACAATCGTGTGACCGAACAGATCTGGCTGCGTCCCTTCACGCTCGCCGAATGTGAAGCCTATGCGGAGGAGCTGAACCTTCGGATGTCGCGATTCGAATTGGCGGAAGCCTACATGGTCCTTGGTGGCGTTCCCTATTACTGGAGTTTCCTCAAGCCTGGTCTGAGTCTCTCCCAGAACATCGATAGCCTTCTGTTCGCGCCAGACGCGAAACTGAGGCTGGAATTCGGCCAGCTCTACGCGTCGCTCTTCAAAAGACCCGAACCCTATCTTCAGGTGGTTTCCGCTCTTAGCGCAAAGGTCAGTGGACTCTCCCGCGATGAAATCGCCCAGGCCTGCCATCTGCCCGATTCCGGCAAACTGTCGACCTACCTTGAAGAGCTCGAACAGTGCGGTTTCGTGCGGCGCTATCAACCTTTGGGGGTCCGCAGAAAGGGCTACCTCACGCAGCTCGTCGACAATTTTACGCTCTTCCATGACCGATACCTTCGCGAGAATGTGCGGCATGATCCGAATTTCTGGACGAATTCCCTCAATACGCCTCTCCACCGCACATGGGCGGGTCTGGCCTTTGAGCGACTTTGCCTTCTGCACGTGGATGAGATCAAGCGGGCGCTCGGCATCTCGGGAGTGCAGTGCAATGCCTGCTGCTGGCGGGGAGAAGGTGCGCAGATCGATCTACTCCTGGACCGTGCGGATCGCGTCGTCAACATCTGCGAAATGAAATTCTGCGAAGGATACTACATGTTGGATAAAGAGGAGGATCTCAGACTTCGTACGCGGCGCGAGATCTTCCTCAAGGCGACGGGCTGTCGGAAATCGGCGCATCTGACCCTCGTGACAACCAATGGGCCTGGATCGACGAAATATCAAAGCGTCTTCCAGTCAGTGATCACGCTGGATGACCTCTTCAGGACTTGACGTCAGAGCTGGGTCGCTTCGGGGGCCGCCTCGGCTCCGTGGCGGCCCCTCCAGCAACTCGATTCCTGTCGATTTCTGTCGATTCGTCTCTGGAGCGGCCCGCCTGCGCCGTCTCGGTGGTCTCGGAAGTCCTGGTGGTCTTGTTCTGGCACCGATGGCGAAGCGAGGTGTGCCAGAGAGGTCACCGAACCAGCCGCAATCAAGCACATGTCGTGGGCAACTTGCCGCTTCATTTGAGTGGAAGCTCAAGTCGAGTGGCGGCACGAGACCACCGAGACTTCCAAGACGACCGTGACGGGCTTGCCTCCCTCCTCCCTCCCCCCTAGACCTAGACCTTCGACCTCGACCTCTCCCCCCCCTCCCCTTGCCACTCTCTGGCCATTATGCTATGATTCCCGCCGTGAACGGCGCAACCATCATCACCAGCCTCCTTTCGACCTCTCCGCTGCTGCGGAGAGGGGCCTTTTTGTGCCTGCTGGCCCTTGGCGCGCTCTCTTCTTCCGCGCTCGAATCGCCGCCAATCTCACTCGACGAAATCCGCTGGAAGCGCTTCCAGCCGGCTTCCGAAGTCTACATCGACACCACGCTCCAGTTCACGCCCGCGGCCGACGTCACCCCCAACGTCGACGTCACCAAAGACAAGCTTGCGCTGTGGCTGAATGTGGAGACGGGGGAGGGTTCCAAGTTCCAGGTTCAAGGTTCCGGGTT
>JAUNMP010000326.1:0-1165 GCA_030537465.1 bacterium | reverse complement strand
CTTGAACCCGGAACCTGGAACCTTGAACCCGGAACCTGTTGCCTTCACCAACCTCTGCGTCTACGCCTCATGGGCCGATCTCGCGACCGCGCCGGCGAAGCGGAAGGGGGGCCTTGTGATCGGCGCGCGTCGCGCGGTCACGACGATGAAGCCGCGGGTGTATCGGCTCAAGGGGATGTCGGCGATTGAGCCGGGGCGTTGGTATCGGCTTACGGTGCGCACGATCAAGGATGTCACACGCCGTGCGGCGAAGACCGGCGACGCCTCGAAGGGGCTGCTCGGTTTCCAGATCTACCTCAACGGCACGCTGCTGAGCGCCGAGGAGCCCTCATTCTCCGAGATCTACACCACCTACGCCGCCGGATCGGAGGGCTGGCTCGACCCGGTGAAGGATGCCGATCTGCTTGCCTTCCTCCGCAGCGGCACGGTCTTCGTGAGCCTTTGCGGCGAGTCGGCCGATGATTCAGTCGCCAGCGTCGGTTTCCGTGGCGAGGGCGAGCTCGAAGACGTCGACATCACCGCCGAGGCGCCGGCCTTCCTCGGCGTCACCTCGCTTGATTTCACGCTCGCGCTCCCGCCCGAAGAGAGTGTCGTCTCCGACCTGGTGGGGGAGTGAGCTTGGAGCTTGGAGCTTTTAGCTTTTAGGAGGCTTCAGGCATAAGTGTGGGTCTCCTTTCGCCCTTCACGGCTTTATGAAGTACGCAGATGCTGCGCATACGCAGTCTTTGCCGAAAACCGTTGTGGCTAACGACGCCCTCGCCCAATCGCAATTCATTGACAAACCGGTGACCCCCATTTACAGCGAGGGCTACGCCACAAACGGTTTTCGGCAAGATCATACGTCCAGAAGGTTGTTGCCCAATACGCATCTTCGACCGAATCGACCGTGGCGGAATGCGCCGAAGAGCGGAGCTCGAAGGGCAGGTTGCGAAGCAACGGCGAAGCCGCCCGCAAGGGCCCGCGCCCGCGCGTCAAAAATCAAGCCACAGAATTGTCAAATTCAAGTCATTGGCGCGGGCGTCGTAGCCACGTCGATTCGGTCGAAAAATCTGCGTATGCGTAGCATCTGCGTACCAGATTGGGCGCTCCGAGTACCTGAATAGACCCACACTTATGAGGTAATTGCAAAACCTCGGCGTTGACGGCTTGTCCGTCCGCCTGACGG
>JAUNMP010000325.1 GCA_030537465.1 bacterium | reverse complement strand
CAGCTGCTGGATGAAGTAGGGGATGTTGTCGGCCCGGGCCACGAGGCGCGCCGCCAGCTCCGGCGAGATGGTCAGTTTCCCGGATCGAAAACGCGCTTGGACGAAACGGACGCTTTCGTCGACCGGTGGTTTGTCCAGCAAGATTGTCAATGCCGATTTGTAGAACGGACGATTATGGTCCGTGAACATCCGCCTCAACATATGATAGCGACTTCCAAGGAAAATGTAGGAGACCTGCGTGTGCTGCTGGATGGCCGAACGCATGACGCGCTCGAATCGATCATCTGGCAGCAGATCACCGACTTCCTGGAATTCGTCAAAGACAACCACGGCGCGTTTCCCCTTCCCCAGGAGACGCTGAGGCAGATCGAGAACCTCGGTCAACGCCTCCGAACCAATCTCAGAGCCAACGGCCTCGAAGGAAAATCCCGCCTCGCCATCCGTACCGAAGGTCAGCTTGGGACGCAGGCTCTTGAAAAAGTCGCCCAGACGGCGCAACTCGAACTTGACCGGCGCCAATCGCCGATAGACCTTCTGTGCATAGGCGGACACGAACAAGTCAATCGACGGAACCTTCACGATGTCGAGCGTGATGCAAGGAATCCCCGCCGCCTCAAGATCCGCCGTCAATTCAGCGACAAGCGAACTCTTCCCATAGCGGCGCGGACCATAGAGCACAACATTGGTCTGTCCGCTCAGGAAGCGCGACCGAAGATCCTTTCGGATGTCCTCTCGATCGTAAAACCGGTCACCGGTTGCAAATTGAAGGTAGTTGAACGGATTTTCCATGTCGTCGATTATATCATTCACTTAAACGACGAATCAAGTATGAACTGACGATATTTTTCGTAACGCGTTTTTTCGTCAACACTGCCCCAATGAAAAAGCCGTCCCCACCCGGGGACGGCCGACGTTTTGGCAATTCACTTTTCGCCAAGGCAATAGGGTTCTTCCCTCAGGTCTTCAGCGAAAGTTCCTGGCACGCAACCTCGACCATCGCCTTCACGTGATCGATCGTTCGATTCAGAGGACTAAACTCAAGCCTCTGGTTCTCGTACTTGAACTTGAATTCCGCACTTCCGAGTGCTTCAATGCAGACACTAAGATTCCCATAACTGTCGTGAAGCACGAGCTTAACACAGGTCTTCTCCTTTGTGTCGAAATCGTCCCGGCGGGAAAATACGTATTCGCTCCCATCCGAGTTCACCTCCACGACCGTGAAAAGGCCCGTGTCCCAACACGAGAAATACAGCCATGTCCCATCATTTCCCCGGAACGAGGACGATGCCAAAGACCGTCCCGTGCAGCTCGTATGGATACCATTTTTGAATTCTTCATTCTGAACAAACATTTCGACTGACTCCTTTCTTACTTTTTATGAAAAACAAGCTATTCGTATCATCGGCAGGGAGATCTCCCTAGCTGTCCATGTTCACCACGTAGCGGTACTCGGGTGCCGCAACGAACGCGTCGTCCATTGCAATATGAGACCATCAATGTCGCACGAGCTGCTCGAATGCGGCACGGCTCATGAGGCAACAACTCGAAGCCCCAGGTCGGTCGATCATAAAGTAGGCACGGCCTAGTTCGCGCCGGGTCATCGAGCCATCGGGATTCCGCACGAACTCGAACATCGGTTCGCGAGCCTCAAACCGAGCGCTCGACCAGCCGAATTCGTCTCGAAAGGCGTAGCGGATCTCGTCGAAGCCCTCCTCGAGACCGGGCATGTCGTTCCGTGCAAGCTCGTCAGGGATCGCATAGCGCGACGCCACCGTGCGCCCGCGCCGAGCAGAGAAACGCGCCGGATGCTTCGCGGCGTCGAATTGGAACATTATCGCCCGAACGACGGCTCCTGTCGCAAGGGCGGCCTCGAGGAACGGCGCCCGTTCCGCCTGCGTAAGGTTCCCGGATTCCAGCAGGCAGGCCTCGCCGCCGGACAACACCTGTATGGCCTCCTCGACGGACGTCACCACTCGGTGTTCTGGCGTCACCGCCTCGCGGAACGCCTCCTGTCCTGAACCCGACAGGCCCCAGAAGACCAGAAACTCCGTCTTCATCCGGCCCTCCCACCTTCCAGGAAACGACGATACCACGACACCGCCGCCTTGAAGTTCCCGTGGTTGTTGGCAATGAAGGTGTCGTAACCAGGCAGTTCAGCAACGATCGCGACCGCCGTGTCGAAGTCCAACAGCCGGTCGAGTTCGAACAGGTCCTCGGGAATGTTGGTCCCGTCAAGCGCCTGCGGTGCGAGCTTGTGCGCCCAGTTGCGCAACTGCGCGACGTACTGCTGAGCAGAGCTGACGGCGTGACGATTACCGTCGGACCGGACCTGCGCGACCATCCAACGATTGAATTCCGTGGCCCGATTCACTGCCGCCTCGTTCTGAGAGATGTTCTTCATTTCAGCCTTCTTTCCTTTATCTTGCCATGGGACATGGAACAGTCCACATCCTTCCCATCTCCACAAACGACCAAACCGGAGAAATCTTTCCTTCGAAATCTAAAAATTTCCATCAAAATACACATCGTGTCCATCACACCCGAGGTCAACCATGCAGACCGCCATTCGGTGCCAGCCGGTAAATGGCGGGAATGCCCAGAAGTCCTTCTGATCACCGATGGCATTTAGCAACAAGCGCAGAGGAAGTTCTCTCACGACAAGTCTGCTCAATGTGCCCGTCCTCGATCAGTCTCCGCTTGACGGAGTTGACCGAGGAGGAGGAACCCCGCAGATGGCGCTTCCGGTAGGCCTCGTCGAATTCGCGCGTCAGAAACTCTCCGACGACAATTCACCCCAAAACGCCACCCCACTCAAGCGGCGGCGTCGAGGTCTCTGGCACCATAAGTCGATCAGCCTTCGTACTTCCGCACGCGGAGCGTTGCGCCGATCGAGGACGCGAGGACGCGACATTTCGCCTGGTTCTCCAGGCTCGTCACCGGCACGTCAACAACCGTGAGGATCACGGTGGGGACAATCCCCACGCAGTCCTTCGCGAACTGGAGCAGGGCGGCATGGCTCCCGGGGCCGAACTTCGGATGGCAGACACGGAAATATTCGTCCGCATCCGGTGTGTTCAGGCTGATCGAGACCGTGTCGACGAGTCCTCTCAGCTCCGACGCCGTCGGCCGCCCATGAATCAGATCGGAGAGGCCGTTCGTGTTGATGCGGATCTTCGTCGCGGGAGCGGTCTCGCGGACATGGCGGGCAATCGCCAGGACGTCCTCCAGACGCTCCGTCGGTTCTCCGTATCCGCAGAAGACAAGCTCGGCGTACTGCGCGGGATTCGCGGCGTCCACCGCTGCAATCGCCTCCTCGAGCGTCGGTTCCCGCTCGAGCCAAAGCGAGTCTGACCCCTGCACACCGGGTCCGTTCTTCCGCAGACAGAACTCGCACGCGCACGGGCAACGATTCGTCAGATTGACGTAGAGTCCGCTTTTGATTGGATAGGCTATGACCATAGTTCGGAAAGAACCTCCTCGAACGGCAACCCGTCGGTTGTCGGAATCTCCATTTTCTCCGCCGTGCGAACCGCCTGCGCCACGAACGCCACGGCCTTGCGGACCGCCGCGTCAAGCGAGAGTCCGTTGACAAGCGCGCCGATGATCACCGAGGCGAAGACGTCCCCCGTCCCGCTGCGGTCCGGGCCAATCTTCTCCACATCGATCTTGACGCCACCCTTCGCCGGCGTGTAGACATAGTTGATGAGGCGCCCCTCGCGCGGAACGCCGCTGATGACGACCCCCTTCGCGTGCGGCGCGCAGAGCTCTTCCGCGATGGCATGCAGTCCGTCATCGTCGGGCGTCGGGTCGTAGTCCCGCCCCAGCAGCACGCAGGCCTCCGTCAAGTTCGGCGTCAGGTAGTCGGCAATCAGCAGAAGCGAACGCAGTCCCTCCGCGACCTCGCGTTTGAACCCACTGTAGAGCTTCCCGTAGTCGCCCATCACGGGGTCGACCAGCACAATCGTCTCCGGGGTGGCAAACGTCTCGACGAAACGATGGACGTAGTCGATCTGCCGTTCGGACGC
>JAUNMP010000324.1 GCA_030537465.1 bacterium | reverse complement strand
ATCCGCTAGAATGTGCGTCGGAGGAGCCCATCGAAAAAATGGGGTAATTCCAATGTGTATTAAGTGATTTTGAACCGAAAATTGGGTCTGAATGGTGGCGGTGATGGTTGGCCAACTTGAAAAGATGATGGGCGCGGGGACAATGCCAGGACGTGTTGTGAACCGCGGTCTGCTGGCGCTTCTGGTCTGCGGAGGGGTTCTGTCCGCTGAAGCCGACGAGGCGGAAGGGGAGACATCCCCTCGAATGTGCACTTACGACGCATCTTCGGGCGTGACGGATCTGACGATTGATTCCGCCTGGGTCGGGGGTGTCGTGCCGGGCGCGGGCGACGTCGCGGTGTTCGACGGCGCGACGCCGGCCACGCTCAACCTCGGCGAGACGACCGAATGGGCGGGGATTGTCCGCACGAACGTCGTGAACGAACTCTCGCTTGTGGCTCCGGAGAGCGGCGTGCTGAGGCTTGGCGCGCAGGGCTGGGTCAACACCTCCGACAACGAGAACTACAACCGCACCTACCTCCAGGTGGACGTCGAGGCGGTCGCCGACCAGGAATGGACGACGAAGAAGAAGAAGACCCCGTGCCTGGGCCGCAGGGTCGGCGGCACGGGAACGGTTTCGCTGACAGGCGTCGGCAACGTCATGTTCTACGCGCCCGTGACCGCGTCCGTCTCGGTCGGCAGCCAGATCGTCGTCTTCTCCGTCGAGGGCGCGACCTGGAATCCGGCGCCGACAATTCAGAAGGGCGCCCAGCTGGCGCTTCTGCCGACATCTGGTAGCTGGAACTTCTCGGATCTCTTTCCGGATGGCGCATTCGCCAACCAGGGCCGCCTCTCCTTTGGTCCGCAGGACAACAACGGCACCTTCAAAGCGTACACGAACACGTTCCTGCTGGGCACGGGAGACAGTCTGAAGCGGAACGGCGGTACGTCGTCCGACCGCAACGAAGGCGCGATCTGGATTCAGGACGCGGACGTCGTCTCGGACGGCGCCGACGTGACGCAGAACATCTGGTTCAACCTCCGCAACGGATCCTGGACGCAGAAGGCCGGCGAGACGGCGATGGCCTACGGCGCGTTCATCGGGCGCGGAAGCCCGATGAACTTCGGCCTGAAACGCCAGCGCCTGAACATCGAGGGCGGCACGTTCACGAGCCGCCGCCTCAACATCGGCCTCGGCAACACGGACGAATGCCCGGCCGAGGCGTATGTCTCCGGAGGTATCTACACGAGCACGAGTCCAACGGAGTCGCAGACCTGGGCGTTCGGGCTTTCGCTCGCGCTTCGGTCCGCCTCCGGCGAATCCCGCGAGGTGGACGGGAAGCAGGTCGCCTTCAGCGAGTCGGAGTTCCCGGCCGGCCGCCTCGAGATCACGGGCGGCACGGTCAAGACGCCGGCGCTCATCTTCGGCAACGACAACGACACCTGGGGGAGTGGCTACCACGAGAAGAAGGCGGCCGCCCGTGCCGCGCTGCGCGGCGGCGAGCTGCAGATTGGACCCAAGGGTGTGCGGACGGCGGTCTGCTGGAAGCCCGACAGCACGCAGGACGCTTCCTGGTACGACTTCGTCCTCTCGGGCGGCACCTTGAAGTTCGTCTCCAGCGACACGGACAGCACGGCCGACATGCGCCTCTCGAGCCGCGACGGCGGCGCGTCCATCCAGGTCGACGCCGGCACGACGGCCGTGAAGATCTCCGGCGGCATTTCCGGCGACGGGGGCTTCCGCAAGACCGGCGCGGGCGGACTCTGTCTGACGGGCGCGAACGACTACACGGGCCGGACCGAGGTTGTGGAAGGCAAGCTCTCGGTCGGAGACAATCGCGCCCGCGCGATCTGGACCGCCGACGACTACCTGTCCGCTGCAGCGGGAACCTCCGCGCTACCGTGGGCGACTCGGGGTGGCATTGGCGGCGGACCCTGGTCGTTTACGCATGGCACGGCCATCCCCGGCACGGAGGGCACGACGCCGCCGACCGTGTCGCCGACGGGGCTGAACGGACGCTCCGCGCTCGCGTTCGACGGTTCCAATTCGGCCTTCCTCACGGGCAACGCCGAGCAGCCGTTCAGCGACAAGGCCGCCTTTACGGTCTCGCTCGTCTTCCAGACGGAGCCCGGCTTCACGGGCTGTTCCTCGGAGAGCATTCTCAAGGCGACGCAGATCCTCGGCACGTCAATCGACGACAGTTCCAGGTCGACGATGCATGGACGGCAGTTCGGCATCTCGATCAACGCGGAGGGCTGTCTGGGCTGTGGTCTCTACGAGGGATCGTGGAAGGACAAGGATGGCAAGATCCAGAAGATGGAGCCGGAGAACATCTGGTTCACGGAGCAGACCGTGAACGACGGCAAGCCGCACGTCTTCGTCTGGTCCTGGGACTCCAATGGCGTCCATCAGGTCCAGCTCGACGGACGGTACTACAAGCAGACCTTTGATCCGAATGGCGTGGGCACGATCCAGAAGACGCGCATCGTGCTCGGCGTGGGCGAACGGCAGCAGTCGAAGACGGCGCGCTTCCGCGGCCTCGTGGGCGACGTGCGCATGTCCAGCGTCGCGTATGGCCCCGTCCGCCTCGGCGAACTCGCGCAGAAGCTCGGCATGAAGTACGGCGTCGAAGCATATGCGGACGCGAAGCCCTATGCGGACGCTCCGTCGCCCGCGGCGGCGGAGGTCCCCGCGCCGACCGCGGCCTGGTCGGCCGACACGCTTGCGCAGCAGCCTGGCGAGTCCGTGGCCGAATGGCGCGAGAAAGATGGGAAGGGCGCGGACAGTTCGAGCACGTGGACGTTCACATCGGCGCTTGCGGAGGCGATTCTCAAGTCCCAGAAGGACTATCCGGGCCGTGCAACATCTCCCGTCATCGCGGCGGATTCGGTCAACGGACACAAGTTCGTCTCCTTCAACGGCGTCGACGCGGGACTCGGCCTGACCGGCAACAAGACGACGCCGGCCGGTGCCGCGGACGGTCTGACCGTCGCCGCGGTCGTGCGCTTCACCGGCTACGGTACGGGCGGCGGAAGCTGCGGCATCCGCGAGTCGGCGCCGTTCCTGAGCCAGGGCTACACGCCGGGTTCGGGCACCTACCAGTGGGGCTTCGGCCTGACCGGCGCGAGCCGCGCCCTCGTGAGCGGACGCAATGGCAATACCCTGGGGACGGCGCGCAGCCGCCGCCGCTTCCTGGACGACGGGGCGCCGCACGTCCTCGTGATGACCTACCCGAAGAAGGGGACGACGGACGAGAAGGTGACGCTCTCCGTCGACGGCGTTGCGTGCACGAGCGTCGTGTTTTCCGTGACGGGCACGATGCAGAACACGCGCATTCTCCTTGGCGCGGGCGAAATCGACGGCAAGGCGCGTTACGCGCCGATCGACGTCGCGGCGTTCGCGTTCTGGAAGAACACGGTTCTGACGGCGGACCAGATCGCGCAGCTGAACCGCGACCTCTGCGCGGAATATGGTGTGTACAACGAGGGCGAGGCACGCTACGCCGCGGCCGGACAGCAGCGCTCGCAGGAGATCTACGTCCATGACGGCGCGGCCTACGGCGGTTATGCGTGGGATGATTTCACGGTCTTTCCAGGTCAGACGATCTGGGGCGATGGTCGGACCGAAGGCGGGATGACCCTCGCGCCTGGCGCGGCCGTGAAGGTGTCCACGCAGCACGCGCTGACCATTGGGCAGAACGTCACGTTCCAGGACGGCGCACGCTTGACGGCCGCGTTCGACGGCGCAGGGGACCTTCGCCCCGTTTCGGTCACTGGCAGCGTCCTGGTTCAGGGCGGCATTGAGGTCGAGGTCGTTGCCGAGGCGGAATCGACGCCACCGGGCGGGACGCTCCTGACGTGGACCGGCACGCTTGTCGGCGAGCCGACGTTCACTGTGACGGACCGTGGCTTCGATGTGCGTGTCGATGTGGCGAACAAATGCATCAAACTCGTCCGGACTTCCGGCACGATGTTGATTGTCCGCTGATATGTGATGGATGTGCACTGATTTGGAAAGGGTATAGCGATGAAACGGTTGTTGATTTG
>JAUNMP010000058.1 GCA_030537465.1 bacterium | reverse complement strand
ACGCCGTCAGGCGGACGTCCGGCACGACTTCGCCGAGGTTTTGCAATTACCTCAGTATGATTATTAATACACAAGTAAAAGTACGAATCGTCAAGTGAAACATGGGCGGTAGAAATCCATCCGCCCCGTTGGCAGGCTTTCTCCAACCGCTTCTCGTCGGCGATTTCGTAATCGGCGATATTCTTAATGTTGTCCATAAGATCTCCTTTCGTTTACATCAAATGTCAGGGTGAATGTTTGCTTCACCTCAGACTCGGCTCCGCCAGGGCCATAGGTTTTTAGGATGACTAACGTGCCATTTGAAACTGAATACAAAATTGGCCCGCCCCAAGCATTTTGATTCGGAACGGATTTAACGGCTACCGAATCTGACTTTCCCAAGGCATCAAGCGATTCCGGTAAGGCCTTGTTTCTGGCATAGAAATCTGAAAGCTCATGCTTCAACCGCATCAACCGGCCACGGGTGGATGCGTCCGGTGGTACTCTTGTTATTAGGCCATCAAAGATAAATCCCCCTATGAATGCTACAACAACAAGAAGTGTCATCAGAATAGGTTTCATCGTTAATCTCCTTTTATGGTGCTTTGTCAAACTCTGCTTGTGAAAAGGCACGACAATTATGTCGCCCGACTGAATAGACATCTTTAGTTCCAACGCGACTTTCCATGTTTTTCAACCAAGCTTTATCCTGTTCCGGAGTTGTTTTCTTAGTCTTGACAACTTTCCCGACCACAGAGGCTTCATAGATCTCACCGACCATCCAATATCCAGGCAATGATATACTTGAGTGGCCAAGCCACTTCCCATTTGGCCAGTTCCATCCCCATTCACCACTGTAACCAAATGAAAAGCCTCGTACACCAGTTTTTTTGGGCGGACAATCATCAGACCATGTATCAACTGCCACAGTTTGATGAATAGCATCATTCAAAGGGTTGCCAGAATCATTCCCGGTGTAAAGGTATATGTCTTCACCATTTGGATCTACAAGCATCACAGGGGAATTGCGGCAGAAGCCGTACAGATTGATTCCCCCCTCTTCTTCAAGAGGATCGCGTGTGAGCCAGCGGCAGAGAATAGGCGAATAGAAACGTTGCCCGTAATAATACAGCATCGTCTCAGGATCGTAGAACTTCGTGGAATAGCGGAAGCGGAAAATGTCCGCAAGTGCTCCCGTAGCTGATATGGCATTGCCAAACACATCATACGAATATTCAGCCACAACATCCCCGGCTACATCTGTGTAACGGACGATACTCCCGTAAGCATCGTAATTGGGCACGTAGATCGTTCCGTTGCGTTTCAG
Source organism: bacterium (assembly GCA_030537465.1). GTDB lineage: Bacteria > Verrucomicrobiota > Kiritimatiellia > RFP12 > UBA1067 > RUG572. The sequence continues at coordinate 22,179 of JAUNMP010000058.1, read as the reverse complement.
GTACAATAGACCTCCGACACCGCCTGCGCCCTGCAACTTGCCGGACAAATCCTTACCCCAATAGTAGAGAGTCTCGTTCGTCACCGCGCCTGAGACCTCGCGCTCATAGATGAGATTCCAGCCATCGTAAAGGAATGTCGTTTCGGTTTCCGCAGTCGTCTTGCGGACGCGCCTTCCCTTATGGTCGTACTGGTTCGTCACGATGACCACTCCGTTTGAGGATACAGACGAGAGGCGAGAAGCAGAATCGTAGGCATAGGAGAACACTCCGTCGAACAGCAGAGAGCCGTCCGCGCAATATGTAATGGTGGCGCACGGGCGAATGTCCCCAGCCGCCGAAACATACTGGTTGACGCAATTGGCTACATACGTGTTGGTGGCTGAATTGAACGCTACGAACGTCGAATTGCCAATGAGGTCGTAGGCATGTCCCTCATGGTTTCCGCTGATTGTCGCCGACGTCACTTCTCCACGGATATTGTAGGAGAAAACATCAGCATTGCGCAAGATCGGGCGTGCCAACGCATCGTAGGAATAGGCAAGGCCGTGCACGGAAAGACCAGAAGTGTTGGTTGCCGCTATCGTCAATTCGCGCCTGTAAGGGTCTCGCATGGATTCACGGACAAACGTCCCGGCTCCTGCAAACGACATCGAACAGCCGGAGTCGAGTCGATCTGGCGTATAACCATATGTGATGACGGCGTCCGAGTTTGATATCGCGGCGAGCAGCCCGTTCGTTGAATATTGCAACGCCATTTCGTAGCCAATGGAGGGTATCGAAAGAGCAACAGGGCGATCCAACGCATTCACGACGCGAGCGACGGAGACAGAGTAGTCTCCGTCGAGCAGCCTTGTCTCGTTCGTAGCCGTGCCGCATTGATTCAGGGAATAGGATGTCCATGCGACAGCGTTGGATGCCACGATTATGCGCCCGTAGGCATCATGTTCATAATCGGCATTCAGAACTCCATCGCTTGAAATGACGCCGACGATCTCCCGTCGCGAATCGTACACATTCTCCAGCCACTTGCCGCTGGCGTAGGTGGTGCGGAGCGGGAGATTGTCGGGCGTGTAGGTGTACGTGACGGTCGAATTGTCTGCGTAGGTCTTGGAAGATAGAAGCCCCGTGGCCGCATCGTATGTCCAGCGCGTTTCGTCCCATGTCACGCCGTCGCGGGTGGTGCGCAGGGCGACACGGCGGTTCTCCGTGTCATAGTCCATCTCCACCGGATAGGTGGCTCCACGCATGGCGACGATATTTCCGAACACGTCGAAATCGGACTCGACAACTTCACCCAGGGCATTTGTCACCGCTGTGCGGTTGCCGAACTCGTCGTATCCGTAAGACTCGCGTACCACGTCCGTGCCGTTCGTATATGTCTCCACGGCAGTCACATCGCCCCACGGCGTGTACTCCGTCCGCGACACCGGCTGAAGATTAACGTCAGCCCCCTGCGTCCTCTCGACGGAAACCACACGCCCGAACCCATCGTATGTGTTTACCGTGCGGCCTGCCGCCGTCTCGGTCTCGATGACGAGTCCGTGTTTCCGGCGGGTTGTCTTCCACGTACCGTCCGATCTCACCTCCGATTCCGTCTCGATCTGCGTATCGGCGTTGAATGTCAGCTCCGTAAACGTTTCAAGCCCGGTGGCGGCGATGGACGCCTTTCGACCGCGAAGGCCTCCGCCAAGTCCAGTCATCTGCTCCTTGAGGACGGACACGGAATTGGTATTAGGCCCGACGGTCACTTCCGTGGTCACCCGCCACCATGCATTGGAGAGTTCCTCGTATGTCACGTCGGTGCGGTTCGTCACCCCGTCAAGTACGGTTCCGACCTGTTCGCCCGCCTGATTGTGGATCATGTACGACGTCCGCTCTATTTGCCCGGCGGAGAACTCCATGCGGAGCATCCGCGAGGACGTCCCGTCATAGACGAATTCCGTCGCTCCGCTCGGTGTCCACGCATACGCCATGCGTCCGAGCGCATCCGTCGCCGTCACAGAGTTCGTGACGGTCGGATGGTCGGATGCAACGACGAAGATGGACTCGACCCTGCGCCCGGCGGAATCGTAGTCTATGGATGTGTTTTCACGCCTCCACCTGTTGTCCCACCAGCTCTCGACCGCAGTACCTCCGTTGCGATACCGCGTCGTATATGTTGAAACATAGTCCGGCCATCCATCGTCCCCGTAGACACTTTCTCCCGTCTGTTCGCTGGAAGCCTGCCGCCATGAACTGCCCCACGTCACCTTACCGCGTTCATCGGTACTTTCCGATGAGCCGTTCGTGTCGCCATCATAGTATTCTACGCTACGTTCTGAAGGCTGCTGTCCAGCCGTCGGCGAGTATGCGGATGTGGCTTCGCCGGGTGTCGAACCAAGGTGCGTCAGGGTTTCCGTCTGACGTCCAAATCCGTCGAAATGGTGCTGGACGATGCGATGCGTCCCATCCGTGGACACATCAGCAAGCCACACGTCCTCGTCGGCGTAGTAGAGCGAGTCTGTGCCGGTCTGCGCGGAGCGGAGAACCTTGCGTCCCTCGCGGTCGCGCCGCCAGAGGAGGCGGCAGCAGGAGTAGGCGTTCGTCTCTGATGTGCCGTCTGAATAAACGACCGAGCGAAGTCGGCGGATGTCGTCGTAAGCACGCTCCGACCATTCAAGAATCGCGCCGTTGGACGAGAGGCGCGTCTCGCCACGGAGCGGAAGCCTGTAGGCGGCGTCTGTCACCATCACGTCATACGTCTGGCTTTCGATTCCATTGAAGGTCGTGTGTGAGATGGCGACAAGACAGCTGTTGGAGAGCGAATACGATGTCGAAGTCACCGAACCGTCCGCGTTCGACACCAGCACCGGCAAGCCACGAAGGTGGCTCGGTACTGCACTGTCCTGCGGATATTCCACCGTTGCCTCCGTGCGCACCGCCCCGTCAAGGCCGACGTTCTTCACGATGCGCCGGAGGGGATTGCCCGCCGCATCCGTTTCGCGGGTATAGAGGCGTGTCTCGTGCGAAATGAGGATCGGCTCGCTCGCGCCATATCTCACATAGACCGAAACCTCCCTCGGCTCAAACGAATCGTTGCGGTGCACATCGTCTCCGTCCTGCGTTTCGTAGCCAGTCACGGTGATCCTTGCAGCGCAGCCCTGCGGCAGGCTGGCGTCTGGAGACACAGCCGAAAGCTCCGGGAACGGTGTGCCGTCCATCTGCTCGATGCGGACTATTTCACGCCCCGAAGCGTCATAGTCGTGCCACGCCCACGGATGCAGATCGGACCGTATCGACTTGAGTCTTGCGTGGCGGTCAGGATGGTCGGTGTCGCACCAGTACGTCCGAACCGTCTCATACCAGCCGCGCTCGTCGTAGCCGTATGTGCGGGAAAGTCGCCGTCTCGCCGTCGATCCTTCACCGACCTTCTCGTAAGTCCTCTGCTCGGCGCGGACGAGACTCCCGCCAAGCCTCGTCTCGTCGTACTCCTCGGATATGAAATCATGGTCGTTGCCGTCGCGCCACTCGTAGCGCGTCTTGGTCACGCCGCGTATGTTGTCAGACTTCTCCCATGCCGTCGCGGGGCTGCGCATCTCCTCGAACACGGTCGGCTCGTCTTCCGTCCACGTGGCGTAGGTCTCGTCCACGGTGGCGTTTCCAAGAACCGTGATTCTGCGGACACGGATTCGGGACGTATCGCCGAACTCGTTGAACACCTCCCACCGAGACTCGAACCTGCCGCTCGAGTTCCATACGGAAACTGCCGAACCATGCGCCATGTTCGTCACCGTGAGCGACTTGCCGCCGGCTGCAGAGCAGGAGATGGACAGGGTCCCGTTCGCGTTGGTCACAACGGTCACGCCCTGCGCGGCAAGGACGCCGAACGCAGACGGCGTGACGGCGGTCGGGCCATCCATGACCGTCCAGAGATAGCCGAGGTGCTCGTCCTTCGCGGACTCGCCGAACGGGATACGTATGCGGAACGAGCCGAGAGACGATCCGCCGTCGTCGCAGCACTCGCAGTCATCGTCATCATCGTCATCGTTGTCGTCCTCGTCGGAGGTGCCGTCATGGTCTTCCGGATACTCGCATTCGACCTCGTGCGTGTCGTTGGTGCAGGGATCGCCGCAGACGGTCGGCGTGACCGATGCCGGCGGCATCACGGTGTCTGATTTCGATCCGCCGGATGTCGCGCCCAGGAGCCGCAGACCGCCGCGCAGAGGCGAACCGCCTGTCGTGAATCCAAGTTCCGGCACGTCCGGCGACAGCGTCAGAGTGACGCTTCCGTCGGCGGTCACGCCGGTTGCGGCATGAAACGCCTTGCGCAGCGACGAAGAGGTCAGCGGATAGGGACTCGCGTAGGACGATGCACGGGGACCGGATGACACGGCTCCTGTGCGGTCAAAGTCAATGCTGTAGAACAACAGCCGCTTCGAGAGGTTGGTGCCTTCCGGCGGCAGATCGGCCATAAGAGGATCGACCGCCGTGAACATTCCGTTTGAAACCGCAACGCCGTCAACCGGCGGCGAGGCGAGGTCTGCCACGACATCGGCTCCAGCACCTTCACGGCAAGGAATCCCCGCAACGTCGGCGAGGAAGGGAATACCGTATGCACCGGTTTCCGGATTTCTCTTCGCCGCCGCATAGACATGCCCGTTAGTACCGGCGATGATGGTCACGTTTTCAGACGGCAGGAACTCGATGCGCGGCGTCCAGCGGAGAAGATAGAGAGGGGCGGACAGGAAAGGCGTTTCACCGTCCACATCCAGCCGGAACGAAATCGACTGCGGCATCGCTTCACCCAGCGGAACGCGCCAACTGTCGCCAACGGCGGAAGGCAGCGCGTTGGTTGCAGGCTCACCGTCAAGGCCGTAGAGGAGAACGGCGTCAGCCATCGACCATCCTTCCGCGCAATCGGGACGGGAAGAGACGAAGAACTGTTCCCACGGGCTTTCACGGTTGACGGTAAATGTGCGGGACACAAGATTTGTAAGGCTTTCTCGACCAGCGAACTCGAATGCGACAGGCACGATCTCCCATGCTTTGATTCCATCGGCTCCTACGCCGTGGGCAAAAGAGAACCCGTCCGTGCAGGGCACGAGGGGATTGACGCCCATAAGGAGAGCGGCAAGATTGGAGATCCCGTCGGCGTTCGCATCCGCGTCCGCTGCTACGGTTGCATCGGTGCCGAACCATCCATTCTTCCAGATGTCGGGAAAACCATCGACGTCACTATCCGTCCATGCGTCAACTTCAAGCGGACGGACATCAGTTCCGTCGGCAAAGCCATCAGAGTCGGTGTCCCTGACACAGGGATTCATGCCAGCCGCCACCTCGTCTCCATCGGAGACGCCGTCAAAGTCCGTGTCCCAGAGATCGGGATCGGTTCCGAACGCGAACAACTCGTCGAGGAGGGGAAGCCCGTCGCCGTCCCTGTCCTCGTTCGCGGCGTCCTCCGGCAAGAGCGGATAGAACGCAAGCGAGGTGAGATTGGTCGGTATGGAGTTTGTCGCCCATTCAAGGCCACCGAAACACGCACCGACGAAAGCGTTTGTCACTTCTTCGACATCGAGGAGGGAGAGATCGTAGCGGTAGGTGAAGCGGCCGGACGGCCAGACTTCCATCTGGACGCTGACGGGGGTGTTCGTGAGCCGGTCGAGAAGCACGTTCTGCCATGTGAGCTGGAGCGTGTTCGAGGGCGTTACGAAGTGCCAGAACTGGCTGGGCGAGAGGTCTTCCGGAGCGGCATTCTCGTTGCCGGCGACGAGCGGCCAGTTGGCCTGCGGGACGATGCCGAGCGAGGCGACAAAAGGCGCGAACCAGCAGTTCGTCGCAATGTGTCCATCCGCGTCCCGGACGAGCGGATCGACCTTGCCGAAGGAGAACACGCGCAGCCTGTCCACTTCGTTCGTGCCAAGCCGGAGCGCCCAATCCTCGAAGGCAAGGTAGATCCAGTCCGAGGCCGCGCCAAACGCGCGCCAGTCGGCGCACACGTTCGCTCCGGCGGGGGCTGCGAAGGTGAATGCCTCGTCCGTTCCGATGCGCGTCAGGACGAAACCACGGCGGAAATCGTCGCCGTCCAGAGTTCGCGTGGTGTTCGTCGAGGTGATGGGCGTGAAATCGGTCCACTGGTCCGAAACAGGCGCAGGATCGCCGACGAGCCCGCCCTGGGGCGGCTGAATCCCGCCCTGAAGACCCTGCTGCTGGCTGTTCGTGACCGCTCCTGGCGAATCAAGCGGCTGGAGTCCGCCGCCGGGGCCGATCACCATCTGGACGTTGTTCGTGCCACCGCCGTCACCACCGCCATCTCCACCGCCGTTTCCGCCGCCATCACCCGGCTTGGTGCTGGCTATTACCCACATGGCAATGAAGAACGTGCCGAGGATGACGCGCCCGACCTTAGACTGCTTCTTGAAGAACGCCACGAGGTCTTGCACGGGGCGGACGTTCTTCTCGTGCATGAGCGCGACAAGCCATGCGATGGTCGATGCACACGCGAGGGAGAGGAGAAAGGCTGTCCAGAGTCTCGAAATCATGGCATCACCTCAGTTTGATGTAGAAGAAATGCGAACTGAGGTCGCAGGAGAACCATTCCGCCGGGACGCCGGGTCCGCGACGGGTGACGCGCATCATGTTCCAGTCTGGCTTGTAGAGCCAATTCTGGGCGGTGGCGTTTAGATTCGTGAAGATGGCCACACCCATGTCGTTCGTGGCGGTGAAGTGGCGCAGACCCTCTCCTTTCTTGAGGCGAAGGTTTATGGCGAACACGCGAGAGTCCACATTGCCGGAATCCGCCTCCTCGACACGGAACCCGTCGGTAACGCTCTCCGCGAAGTACCGCCCGTTCCGCCAGCCGTACAGGGTTTCGGCCTCGTCCACGCCAAGGACGCCGTCGCCGTCCGCATCCTTTCCGAATGCCACCTGAACGCAGTTCGACATGCACCCGTCGAGCGCGAAACGCATCTCGATCTCCCGCGCGTGCTCGCTGCTCGCGCTGAACTGGATGTTGGTCGACACCTCCGTGTCGGCATAAGGCGACACCGGCTGCGGCGGCACGACAATCGTCCGTGCAATGGTCTGCATTCCAACAGCAGCAACCGCAAAAAGCAAATAGGCGACTCTGTATCTTGCTGTCATGTCGTATGACCTTTCTACGGTAAAGTCCCCATTCTACCTATTGGAGTAAAATACGATATTGAAGGTATGCCGCCATAAGCCAGTCCGCCGTGGGACACATGGGAGTTCTTCCACTGCTCGTCAACGATGGACAACTGCTGGATTACTTCATCTATTGAACGGCACTCGAACAAAGGATAGAGCTTCTCGCAAAATGCCTTTGACACCGCTTTTGTCCATATCACATCGCGCCCAGCACCATGCCAATATGGGGCAAGAGTTGGATACCACGGATCATCTTGCCGTGCAAACACAATAGACAGGTGCGACAAAACGAGGTCAGAATTCACGAGAGACGATTTCGTAATCAGCGGCGGGTACAGTCTATTTACAAGAATTCTTCCCGCCAAAGTAATGGGCCTCTGCTCCTTGATCTGATTTCGATAGTACTCTTCGAGTCTGCACAAATAAGGCCTAAAGAACGAATAGCCGATTGGCTCCCGATCATTGCAAGTACCCAACATCTTACGCACAAAGTATGTCCGGTTCAGCAATTGCCGGAGGCACTTGAACTTCTCGTAATGGATGATGATTGCCGCAGCACACAGCCAGCTCTCCCAGAAGAAGAATTGGAAAGTCTCGTTCAATTCTTGGAAGAACGGAGAATTAACATCGTCCCTTGGTGCAATCCCGTTATTCAACGATTCGAGCAACTGGGCTATCTGTTCGCCGTTGCATTCCGGCAACTGCACATAAGAATCGAGTATGTCAACCAAAGTATTGCGTATAGGCTCGGTCTGCGCAATCAATGCTGGCAGATCAATATCGGTATTAGACAACCCAGCAAGCCCGTTCAGAACCCGAAGTAAATCGTCAGCAGCCTTGACCATCAAAGTGTCTGCATCCGGATTCTTCCTGACGAGCTGAGCCATTGCCTTAGCACGTTCCTCGGCCATCGAGGTATCGACCGTAGGGAAATCAAGCCACCTCGGGCGACCGCCCAATGGCGGCTCCCGATCCGTTGGTAAATTATACAGCTCCCTGACCAAACGTTTTAGTTCCTGGTCGTATGTCTTTGGATCACTCAAATCAAAATAAATACGCCCGTCGGCGAACGTAGGAATATACGGATTACCTTCACTGTCCTTCTCCATCACGACGGGAAGAAACTTAGTCTGTTTCGCATCCTTATATATCTTAGGAGAAATAATGGTCGCCTCATCTCCCACACCGCCTTCAAAGTTATTAGCCCTCTCCTGATATGCCTGATCGCACAAGACGAGCACTCTGTCTATGGATGTATCGTCAACGATACGTTGCATGAAGGCATACTTGTTCTGACCGGGCTTGAGATGGTAGATGTCTATCACCACATCTACGCCGCATTCTGTACGCAGAAAGTCGGCGATCCGTTTTGCGCGCGCTTTGCCAGCCCAAGAGTATGAAACAAAGACCTTGGGGACAAAGTCCGCTTCAGAAGAACCTCGCTGTGGGTTATCGCTATCCATTTCTTACCACTTTGGAGAATCGCCTGTTCTTGGTTTTTCTTCCGTCTTTTGCCTTCAATGAAGGTACAGCCTTGAACACTGACTCAAGTACAGCCTGCATCACGGGGACTGCGATGGAATTGCCGGCCTGCCGATAAGCAACATTGTCCGGCACCGTAATGTTAAACCGTTTAAAACCCATCAGCCTGAAACATTCTGCCGGAGTAAGTTTCCTTGCGACCGCCTCATCGATGTCGCCCCACTTCGTAACATAAATTCGCGGATTTGCCTTGTGGGATTCCTTGGCAGGCTCAATCCTGAAATCGCCCGACCAGTTGACCTGCTGCACTGCTGTCTGGCATCCCATTACATCCCGATTGACCCGGGCCTTGTTGTCATTCCTCTCAGTTTCAGTGACCCACTTGAACCCCTTTTCCGGAAGGTAGTAGTCATCTGCGACTTCCTTGTCCAGATACTCAGCGACCTTGGTCTTCAACTTCCGCTTCCTTGGAAACTTAAACTCCAAATGTTCGACATCTTTTCTTATTCCAATGACAAACATTCTTTTCCGCATCTGTGGGAGGCCGTAATCTACAGCATCCAAGACTTCTTCGTATATGTCGTACTGGAGACTTTTGAATATCTCCTGCATCCGCCTCCACGTATCTCCATTCTTGTGAATACGAAGCCCCTTGACATTTTCATAAATGAACACCGTAGGCTGTATCTGCTGAACAAGCCTGGCATACTCGTAGAAAAGCGTTCCGCGAGCATCGCCAAGTCCGCCTTTCTTACCGTATGTGGAAAAACTCTGGCAAGGGCTACCGCCAACAAAAACATCCACTTTGTTTGCAAACCGTGTTCCATCCAAGAACCGGACATCTTGAAACCAGCGTCCCTCGCCTATGTGATAATTGGCCCTGTATGACTGCTCAACATAATTGACGCGTCGCGTCGTATCATACAGTTTGCAAACCGCCAGCTCTCTGGCGACTGGGTCTTCGACAGGTGGCAGGGTCTCCTCTATGGCCTTTTTTGAATCCTCATAAAGTTGACGGGCAAGTTCCTCTTTCTTTGCAGGGTCTGTCTCTTCTTCAAACTGCTTCAGCAAAGCCTTGTTGGACGGCTTCAGATAACGCTCTCCATTGTCGCAGGCGAACACTATGTTCGCGTCGACTCCCATAAGGTCAAGAGCGTGTTCCGCCGCACCTATGCCGCTGAATACTGTAGCAATGTTTATCATGGATTCGTTTTAACCTCTCCTGGACACCAACGGTTCCGCCAGCGTCAATCCCGCCGATCCGTCAATCATGACGCGAACTTGAGCCTCTATGTCCCTCTTGTCGTGGAAGGCAACTTGGCCTTCCACGGGTTCGTCACCGTCTTCTCCCTCACGCTTAAGCAGAATGTGCCCTCCGCCGAGCAGATTCTCCGCTCCCGGCCTGCCAAGCGCAATCGTTGAGTTGTTGACATCCGCAACCTTCAGAACAAGCCTGTTGCCGAGATTACTACGTGTCTGCGGCGTGACTACATCCGCTGACGGTCTCTGCGTTGCGAAAACAAGGTGGATACCCACGCTTCTGGCCATGACAGCCAACTGTGCAATTGTATTGTCAACAAGCTGCTTGTAGCCCCTGTCGAGCATCCACGTTGCAAACTCATCATGGAACACCCAGAGCGCTGGCATCCAGTCCGGCGAATCCTTGCCAACAACAGCTTGGTACTGAGGCAGATTCTCGCAATGGTATTTCGACAACATCCTCGTCCTCTCGTTCATCTCGGCAACAAGGGTCTGGAGCATATCCCCAGCCTCTTGCTGGGTGGAAATCCATCCGTGCCCACCCTCGCCACCATAGAGGTGCGGAAGCCCGGCAAACGCATAATAGTCTTGCCCCATCTTTGGGTCGATAAGAATAATGCGCGACTCGTGCGGCTCATAGATTGATGCGATGCCGAACAAGAGATTTCTCAAAAGCACCGACTTGCCACTCTTCGTGGCACCGGCGACCAAAGTGTGCGGAGCATGATTCTCCACAGGGTCGAGGAAAAGCGAACGCCCATCCTCCTCCGCAACACCGATGTAGAGTTTTCTGTCTCGTTTGCATTCTTCCGCGACCTGCGGCCATGACTCTTCCCAATTCACCCGCTGACGATGCTCACGAGCAACATGAATCGACACCTTGCGACGCAAAGGTACGATTCTCCTGATGTCTACGCCGTAGTGAACTTTGATGTCCGTGATGCGGGACTGGATGGCCGCAACCGACATCGAGCGCGGTGATCCGTCAAAAACGAATATGAGACTGTTTGGCGAGAATTTCGGCTCCTCTACAAGCGTTGCCCTTATGCCAGCCTCACCGAGCGCATCAAGGAGATCCTGTCTGACTGATGACATCTCTTGCTGAAGGGCATCATCGACAGGCTGTTGAACTGGCGATGGTGGTATCGATATTGGAATCGTAGAACATGACGGCTCATTGACGTTAGCGGAATCTGTTTCTGTCTGTGCTTCTTCCCGCGATTCAGGCAACGGCTCCACCAAACCCGATGCAACATTTCTGCTGCCATCCGCCAGTTCTACAGCCGCCGCAGCCGCAGCTGACGATCCTCCTACCGTTTCCGCCGAGGGCGCAATCGGGACATCTGCAAGCAGCCCCCAATAAGGCTCAAGTCCACTCGGCAGAACAATCGCTTCCGATGCAGCTATATTCCCGCACACGGACGGCCCGTTAAGCGAAAGGACACAATGGACATCGCCTCGTTTGTCTGTTACGGCAGACTCGCCCGCGTCCACAACAAGAAGCCTCGGTTCGTGTTCAATCTGCACAAACGACTTCTCGCCAAAAATAGCAGCCACGGCGTCAGTATAGAACTGGTCCAAATTGAGTCTATCAGCATTCGTGAATGTCGAAAACACTCGGAATCCAAAAGTCAGAAGGCTCACAAGGAAATCGTATACGGCAAGGGTATGAAGTGACAGCTCCTCGCCGGAAACAACACTCGAGAGTAGCTCATGGCAAGTAGAATACTGCCGCAAGGCCTGCTGCCTGTCCGTATCGCTAAACCTGTGCGTCCGGGCCTTGACCTCGACGAAAGAGAACTTCGCCGACACGGGCTTCAGCCTGGAATCGTCCTTGTCGCAGAGTATGGATATGCAGGCAAGGTCGGGGCGCACCTTCCGCTCTCCGCCCTGCAAAAGTGACTCGAACTGCCTCCTGAACGGATCGAACGGAACAACGAAATTCAACCATGCACGATTGCCATCTTCAACCAGAGGCGGGAAAACGCCACCGGAAAGAGTCGTCGTTATGTCGCCCTGGAGAACCGACACGGCGATGAGGATTCCAACCTCGCCCAACGCCTTTGTCCCTCCCAGAGTAAGATCCTTTACCGTCGGGATTCCTCGCTGCGCGGTGATGTGCAGCGTGTTCTTTACCACAGCTTCCGGGATGTCACGATTAGACCCGCTAATTGACGCTATCGCCTGAGAGACGGCCCTGCACATCACAGGTGTTTCGCGAGCAAGGAGGTAGAATCCGTCCGCGTTTCTTGATCCTATGTTGTTCTGCGGGAGCCGATAGTCCCACAGATAGGCATCACCTGAACCGCTTTCCGCCACGAAGCAAGCATGATCAACATCTGCCGACGATACGGCATAGTACGAAGATTTCTCGTTGGACAGCAAAGAGCGGACATCTGTGGGAAAGCCGATGTGCGACTTGTCGTCCTGTATCTGTAATCCTGCATGGGCAACAATTCCCTGCAGGATGGACGATATCGCAACGGACAATGCGTCCGCACCATCCCGCCATCCCACAATGGCCTTTGTCTTGCGGCTCTCAATAAGATACGATCCTGCGCGAAGCTGACGTGTTCTGTAGCATCCAAGGCCGCCCGCGACCGTGACACTGTCGCCGAGTGTAGATTCGCGTACGGAACGTTCACGTGCGGCAAGCGTCGCTATCGAAAGATCGACCGTCCCTGCGCTTCCTTCGGGAGCAAACCATTGGATCATGCCGTTGGATTGGTCGCCTATTGCGGCAATGGACTCGTTCGATGGCATGTGCGCCCCGCCTACGTCATATATCTTGAGACGTCGCGGGCCAAGGCGCTGTACGTCGTTATTGGCTTCGTCAATAAACTGCCTATTCCAAGATATTATACCGTCTCGGCAGATGGAGTCGCAGCTCGTGCCACTGAAGGACACCGAAAGCGACGGCTTGGCAAGGCACATTTCCCGCGCATCGTCCAATGCAGACTCCACCTGTTCCTTTGTAATGGTCTGGGCACTTTGCTCGAAGGAGAGACCAAATGTTGCACTCCACAAGTGTCCGTATCCACGCGCAGAACTTCCTCTGCCGGAATAATCCCTAAGAATGCCCCAGTAGTGCGATGACGAGCGAACGGAAAAGAATGGGATGGTTCTTATGCTTCCGTTTCTTCCGCCAATGTCTGCGACCGGGAGATGGATCATGTCCGGGATGGTGTCGGAATCGAATATAGAGACAGCTGGAGAGGGCCGGACAGATTCGCTCGCAGCCATCATCTTTTGCGTTCGATACAGCCATGCGAGACGCAACGGATGATATGGTGGGTATATAACCTCCAGAGGCAACTCGTCCAACGTGTTGTTGTCCCTCGTTGGATACACCCAAATCTGATCAGCAATGGATGCGTTGGCATAGTCCACGGCGAGCCACTCGCCGTAAGACTTCGCATAACGACATATGAGACCCTCGTACTCGGGAGAAAGCGATGCGAGGTCTATCTCCTCGATCCGCTTTTCCGGATAGTCGACCGCCAATCGAGAAAAGAGGTCGAATCTTGCATCCCTGTATCCACTTCCAAAGGAGTCGAGCGATGCTTTCCACGCCGAGAAATCCGGTCGGGTGTCGATGTTGGTGGCAAAAGGCGTCCGCGTATATGATACAGGCATGGCAAAGTCAGGGCGTTCCCCTTGTCGAAGAACGGTACGGTAGTCGTCACCAAGAATCACCGGGTATCCGCCAAGGCCGGACGCAGCGACCTGCAGAAATTCCTGTTCTAACTGATAAATGTCAATTCCTGCGGAGAGTTCGACTTCCTGAAAATCGGCTTGATTAAGAGGGCGATTGACTTTCAGGAGATTCCGTCTCAAATGTTCGTCGTACCAGGTTGGGGATGTGTCTGTGGATACATTCGTCTGCTTTATGAAGAACGCCACCTCATACGTGTATTCTTCGCCATTGGAAACGCCCTTGAACTGGAATGAAAGCTCATTGTAAGCTGAAATTCTAAAACTGTAGAGTTCGCCTGCGGAACTGCTTTCAGGCCGGAAATTGAAATACTGACGTTCGTGGTTTTGATCGTCGTACTGTACGGGTGCAACAATCAGACGTGCCGTATCTGCAACGAGCAGCTGCCCCGTCACGTCGCCTGCGGCAACCAACGTCACTTCAGTTCTGTATGTCCTGGATGCACGACGGCTCTTGACCTTGAACGGCTTTATCTTCAGGATGTTCTCGGTGTCCTTGAGCGTCAGATACATGCCAGCCTTCAGAAATGAAAGCACCTGTATGTCGCATGAATATGTTTTACGCGTGTGCTTTGACCCAAGGAACAATTTTAATTTACCTGCGTCCTTACGAGAACTTGACTTCTCTTCTTCCGTGAGAACATATGTATACCTCAAGCTGCCGCCAGCTGGCAACAGCTCCTCAGCAATAGGGACATTTGCAGACCTGCCCTTGCGCACCTCAAATTCGTCGTTTGAGGCGAGGTTGCTCTTTACCTTGAACTTCACTTTATCGGCGAACACAATGGGCTGCTTCTTGCTGCCGCACTCGCCGGCAAGGGCATCAACGGCAGATATGTCGAGCGCCGTCCTGTCTTCGGTGCCACGTATCGCCTTAATGATGTCCTTGAGGCCAATTGTGTTCCACCACGGCAAGAACTGGCGATCCTGCCGATATGAAGCTGCTAAAGCCAGATGCGGCGTAGCATCAAGGCGAGGGATCTCCGCATCAATGAAATTCTTGAAAGCGGTCACATCACTCTCGTTGAACCCGGTATCATCACGCTCGGCCTCGGAAAAGAGGGAATCCATCATTTCCCCCATCACAACCGAGTCGGTTATCGCCTCCAATAGGTCTTTGTGGAATGTCTTTTGCAATCGTCCAGCCTCGGCAACACTCAATCCTTGTGACGAAGGATATCCACAATACGCCTCCATATTAGGGAGTGACATTCCGTTTGCCGTGATGTCGAGCAGCCCATCAAGGAATCCCCACACTTCATTTATGGAGTCATCATCGCTGGAAAGAAGTTCGCCGACGCTGGCGTGTATGAGAGACGCTGCGTATGAACTTGCGTCTCCGCCGGACGCAATAGCCGACGAGACAATCTCCTTGTACAGTTCCGCATCGCGCAGCTCGTCCATGTCACCGTATGCATTGTTTTCTATACCAATTACACCAACAGTAGTCTCGACGGAAAGCGAGCTGGACGTACCGTAAGGCTGGAGCAAAATGAAATGATGACTCGCGTCGTTGCGTCGGGAGACAGCCGCTGCCTCGTCAATGAAATTCTCTCTGTCGGAGAAGCGGTGTTCAGAATCGAGAACAAATAGCCCAAGAGCCTCTCCATTGTGGACTATTGGATGTCCGCTACGGACATATTCCTCGAACTTTCCGGCCATCTCGAACGACAGCCCTTGGAAACAGAACAGCTGTGCCGTGGCGCTCTGCCCGGTTTTGCGTGTAGTGTACGCATGAAGTTGCTCAAGAATTCTCGTGCCCATGTTAGATCGCCTCCTCGCCTGTTCCAACAATGTCCTGCAGCACCATTCCTGACTCCGCGTCAGGACTGTCTATTGTCAAGCCGAGTTCCCTCAGCTGCATCTTGAACGTTTCCATTGTTTCTCCTGGAGGAATAGCCACTCCATACGCCAGAAGCGCGTCGATAAGATTCGACAGTAAGACGGTGCTGCTGTTGTAACTGCACCCATGGACGAGCGTCATCAGCGTAACAGCTCCTGCGTTCACGATCACGGCAGAACGGTTGCTGTGTGTCCTGTGCCGTAGGAGGTAGGACTGGTCGTAACGTGAATACCGTTCGCTTGAGGGCTGGTTGTTTTGGACAAGTGCTGTCTGCACAAAACGCAGCAGATGCGTTGCCTGGCAATCGACCTTGAGAGTGTACTTCTTGATCGCATCAAGATAGTGGCGGGAGAAATCCGACTCGTACTCGGCAAGGAATGTCGGATTGGCCTTTATGTATCCGTTGATGTCATTGATACTCTTGACGAATGCCTCTGGCGACGACCAATCGTATGTCTCGTGTGGAAGCGAAGCAACTTCTTCCAATCTGCACAACAGGAACGAGAGTCGCTTAGTGCTTCGCTCGTATGCCTTGAAAAACTCCTTCATCCGCATTTGGAAATTCATGCCGTAGGACAGAATTCCAGAAGAAGGCATATTCAGAGCATCGAACAACTGCGCTTCCGTAAATTGACCTTCACCGCTGCTGAACAGTGCGAACAAGTCCTTTTCAAGTCGCCTGTTTATGTTGCACATCCACAGGACATGGGCAGACGTCCCAATCCGTATGATAGACTCAAGCATTGCCATGAACTGACGCCTTGAGACGAAAGGTTTGACCGACAATACCGCCTTGATGTCATCCGCAAACCGCTTAAACGGGGCAACAGCAATCCTGTCTCTCACGGCCTGCGGCATGAAACATTCCTTTCCGTGCCTGTAGGCTTCAGGGAACAGTTTGTCGGTGATTCTGATGTCAAGATGCTCTTGCAGAGCCTCGTTGGTTTTCTCTGTAATGAATCTGGCAAACAGATCGTCTGCATCTGAAACATGCACGGCGGTCTGGATTTCCCTGAAGAATGCGTCCAACTGCTCTGTGGGCAAACAATATGAGAGGCACTCCTTGATGAACGGACCAGGCTTCCAAGACCTATCCTGTTCGTTTGTGTCGCCCTCGTTTCTCTTCGTCACGCGTCTTGGTGTGGAGAACAGGGCTATCGAAGGGATGAATGGAATCACGTAGGCAATGTCGTGCTTTGCCGCTTGCCGCGACTGAACGGGGTACCGCGCAACAACATCAAAGAAATGTGAAAGCCAGACGGCGTCTGCGCTCTGTGATTTCCTTAGTTCTTTAAGAAGTCGGCTACCGGTGTTCTGAATGAAAGCGTCGTCAAGCGACTGGAAGCAGAACTCTCGCTGCAACTCCGCCGACAGCATCTCGCCCGAACATTGTTCAGGAATTCGCATTGGTCTGAAGAACGCTCCAGACTCCCTCAAGCCGTCATACTGTCCGTCCCAATCCATAAGTCACACCTTTCAAATTTCCGATGGGAAGAAGCCTTCGTCAGGATTCCAGCTCACGGCATGCCGTGCACCATCCCGGTCGCAGTAGAGGAATCTTGAAGCGCCAAGATCCCAATTGTGGCACAGCCGCCCTTGTATCCGAGACTTGACGCCATCGAATATGTCGTTGATCCGAGCCGGCAGCGAGGCGGGTTTAAGCCCGTTTTGAAGGTCAACCAGAGCCGAATAGATGTCGAAGTTCACCTTTATCGACAGACCAAGATCGGCCTCACGAACAAATAGCAGATTACGAGTCATGCCATCTCCAGCTCCGCTCGGCGAAATCGCAAAATGGGCCGGTCGGGAGTTTTTCATGAAGAAGCCATTTGTCTCGTCGGGCTCTGCCTGCCCAAGCGTTGCCAGCATTGAACATGAGAACAATCCTTCGGGGAAAAGATACCCTTGAATCGTAGAGCAGAGTCGGCGTTTCTTGGCCGCAAGATTGGGATGCGAAGGATCGTTGTCGAGCATTGCCCGATACTCGTCAAGCCTATCACCGGCGTAAACGAATGCGTCAAATGCCCCAATCGCGCGTTTCGCCATTCGAGACAACACCACCCGCAAGACGGACAGGATTGTCTGCGCCGTCTGGAACTCGGGATCGGAAACTGGCATGTCAAGAATGTTCTGGTCTTGTTCAATACTCCGAACCTCAAGGAACAGACATCGCGCTACTTCTGAAGGAGGGCAATACCCGTCATTGAGAAACATGTCAATGCCAAGTGTGAGTGATTTGCAGAAGGCGTCCTCGCACTGCCTAATCTTTTCTATGCATTCCTGACCTCCATCGACAATGGCCGCAACATCTTGAATCGCCGGATCAAGCATCGCCGCACACTTCGGCAGGTAATTCTGTGCAGAAGCGGTTGCGCTCCTGCGAATCAGCGACGCGATTGATTGTAGTACAGGAACGATAGCCTTTATAGATGCAATCCTCGACCCCTTTGCCAGTTTCAAAAGAGGCCTTGCCTGAACCCTAAAGTCGTCCCATGTCCCAAAGAGCCTGTTGTGATAAAGAGCCGAGGCGAGGGCAAATAAAGCAGAAAGCCTATCCTCTCTAAGATTAGAAGAAGATAGTTCGATCTGTTTTTCGACCCATTTGCAAGGGCTTGTTCTCTTTCCATTTATGACATACTCGTAAGGCGACCCTGCCGCGAGCTGGCTGAAAATCGAAAACAAATCCCGGAACGAAAGTCGCCGGGAAGCGACGATTTCATAGTACCGCAGAATCTTAAGTAGGCTTCCACGCCGCTTCTCGTCACGCAACGCAGCTATATTGGAACAGATAGGGCATTTCTGCGCGTTCTCACACGACAGGCATCGTCCATCATCTTCGGCACATATTTCATCAAGGATATCGATGGCAACTGGACGCCGGTCGCCTATGCACTCCAGAAGGCTCTCCTCGTCCATTGGATGGATGTAGACATTCCCAATCGACTCAAACGGCCATAGCGCCTTGGGCGTAGCATCGGGAGAGACTACAGACGACAAAGTGGCGATGAACTTCCTTGCACCTTGAGACGCTTCAATTTCATGCTTGGCAATCTTTGCAAGCACCGTCGCCAGAATCCCTCGATTGACACAACACAGGAATATAGCGCCTTGCCGTGGCGTGAGGACATACTCCTCGACGTCATCTATGAATCGCTTGTAGGTGGCTCCGTTGTCCTGCCCAGCAGATGCGTCTTCAATATAGTGAAGATGCTTAACAGGCGATGTGCCGTCTGCAAGCTCCATTGTCACCGATCCCGTCGCTGAGGTCGGCATCTCATCGAACTTGTCCTTCAGCACTCGCTTCAAGAAATACTTTGCAGCGTGTGTCTTGCCATTACCGGGGCCACCAACAAGGAAAATATTTGCCTGCGCCGAAACGCTGCCGTCGAGGATTCCATCGGCCAGCGCTTCAAGTTGCATTATCAAGCGGGTTCTCAATGGCGGCTTTTGCCAGCCCGACCCAACGTCGGAACTTCGGCTAACGGCGTAAGCGCCTGAATTGCCCCACGCAAAGAGCGATTCGGGAAAGTCGAGCATCTCGCGAGTCTGATTGCCTACATCTGGCATGTTCTTTGTCCTCCCCCTAAGTTGTCACCATCATTGTCACCTTGGATGCGATGCGTCTCCGGCACATGGTCAACGATGTCGCCGATGTTGCATTGCAGCGATTCGCAGATACGATCAAGGATACCTACGCCGACGGGTTCGCCTTTCGACATCTTCGCAAACGTCGCGGGCGAAACGCCGGTAGCCTCGCGCAGGTCTGCGCGAGTCATGTCACGGTCAATCAATAGTTTCCAAAGTTTTTTGTAGCATAATGCCATGTCGCCTCTACTCCCTTCTTTGGGGAACGGCGGATATTATAGCATTTATGCCCTGAAAACACAATGCACCAGTGAAAAATGATTTCACAATTGCATATCATTCATATTCAATTGGATTCTCCAGTTCGGCAGCCATATAACACTACTTTTACACGCTGACATCAACCGGTTGCCGTGCATACTCTACTGCTGTTTCGGCTTCAGAATCTCCCTCGGCTGTGCGCCAACCTGTGGGCCGATGACGCCGCGCTCTTCCAGCAGATCGATGAGACGGGCGGCGTGGTTGTAGCCGATGCCCATCTTACGCTGGAGATGCGATGTGGAGGCGTGGTTTGTCGTGCGGACAACTTCCAACGCCCGCTCGTACATTTCTTCCTCGCTTGGGCCATCTGTGTCGGGTTGCGATTTTGGCATCGCTGGGAACACGACATTGGGAAGTGATGCCAGAACCTTGGGACTGCCGTACTGCTTTTCGACAGCCTCGATGATCCGGGCCTCTTCTTCCCCAGATAGATACGCGCATTGAGCGCGGGTAAGCGTCCCGTCCTTCTGGCGCACGAGCATATCGCCGGGAGCGCACAGGACATCGGCGTCTGGGGCATCGATGATTATCTTCGATTCCGATCCGCTGCGGGTCTTGAACGAAATTCGTCCTGGAATATTGCAGCGGAGGGTTGCGGACAGCACTTTGTGGTCGGCAACTTGCGTTGCAACCACGAGATGGATTCCGGCGGCACGGGCGAGTGCGGTAAGCCGTGCGATCAGCGGCTCGACTTCTTTACCGAAATTCAATATTAAGTCTGCGATCTCGTCTATGATGACAACAAGGTACGGCATCTGGTTTCCGGCCTTGCGGAAATCCTCGATGTTTCGGCAAGTGGCTCTGGCAAACTCCTTCAGACGTTTCTCCATCTCGCACACGAGCCAGCGGAGAACATACACGAACTTGGCACCGTCGGTTATCACGGGGAATGCCAGATGCGGCAATGCCGAGTATTGTACGAATTCCACGCACTTCGGATCGAAGAGTACGAAACGGAGCTGTTCAGGCGGCAGAAGTCGGGCAAGACCGCTGATGATGCAGTTGAGCAGATTCGACTTGCCCTGCCCGCTTGAACCGCCGACGAGCAGATGTGGCCCCCGTCTCACTCTGGAGAAGTTTTTATGCGAGGGCGGAAATCGAAAAGCCCCTGTTTATTGGGCGTTTTCCGCGTGTCAGTTTGAGAGACGAGAAAAGGGAGAAGCGGACTTCTCCCTTTCGGAAACAACCCTTGGTGGAGGATGAGGGACTCGAACCCCCGACCTTGACCGTGTAAAGGTCCTGCTCTAACCAACTGAGCTAATCCTCCAAGGCCGAACGCCCGAAGAGTATATCAAAAACGCACGAGGTGTGCGGTCACGAATCGTAGAAGACCGATCCCTTGTCGGTGACGATGCGCTCCGCGACCGGATACGCGAAGCAAGGATCTGCCTCGAGGCGCGAAACGAACTGCGCCGCCTCCCACTTCGCCATCGCGAGATCGTGCAGACGGAAGTTGCCGCAGTTGACCGCAGTCGCCCCCGGGATGTCGCCCTCGTAGTCGCGCAGATGGCGGAACGCCGCCAGCATCAAGGGCAGAAGGTCCTTCTCAGGATCCGGCGCGCCCTTCATGATGAGATAGCTTCCCGTGAGGCATCCCATCGGGCCCCAGTAGACGACCTGATCCTTCCACCGCGGATCGTTGCGCAGGAACGTCGCCACGACGTGCTCGATCGTGTGCATCGCGTTCGGGTGGATCGCAGGCTCCGTGTTCGGGAACTTCATGCGGATGTCGTACGTGGTCACCGTCTCAGCGCCCAACGTGTCCGTACGGGAAATGTAGATGCCGGGCTTGATGAGCGTGTGGTCAACCTGGAAAGAAGGAATGAGGTCCATGACAAATAATAGGTAAAAGTGAATAGTGAATAGTGGATAGTGGATAGACGAGCTTAGTCCTTGAAGAAGGCGGGGATCGCCGCGGAAAGCGAGGACAGGGCGATCTTCAGGTTCGCCAGATACTGGTCGGTTGTGGAGCCCGAGCCAGCCACGTCGGAGACGGACTTGATCGAACGGAACTTCACGCCCGCACGGTAGGCGACATGCGCGATCGCAGCGCCCTCCATGTCGCGGAGATCCGCCTTGACGTCGTCCACGAGAAAACGATAGTCGACCTGCGAGTCGTTGAAGCGGTCACCCGTCGCGAGCAGCGCCTCGGGGAGGGCGTTGCCAACCAGGTCCAGCGGAATCTCGCGATCCTGGTACTCGTTGAGCGTGCCGATCTTCGTGCCGTTGATCTGCGCGAGGTCGAAGTCGTACTGCACGGCCGCGCGCACACGATAGATCTCGGCGACCTTCATCGGCGCGTGAAGCGCACCGGCGACTCCGACGTTCAACAGCACCTCGGGATTGAAGAGGCAGAGCGCCAGCTGGGCGGCGGCGGCGGCATTGGACTTGCCGATGCCGGCGACGACGATCGCAGTCGGCTCGCCGTCCAGCGTCCCACGAATGACCCGGCGGCTGAACACCGTTTCCTCGGAAACACCCTCGAGGTGCGCCGTGACGGCGGCCGCCTCGTTGTCCATCGCGATGACGAAAACCTTGCGCACGCTCATGAGAACAGGACCTCCTGGCCATGGAACATGAAATTGCCGCCCACGACGTACTGCATCGCGGTGGGCGAGAAGCGGTCCTGCACCGTGATGTGCAGATGCCCCGCGAGAATGCCCTTCAAGAGCGGCTCCGTCTTGAGATAGGCGATGAAGTCACGCGTGACGACGTCCGTCCGCTGCTTGAGGTAGTCGCCGCGCGCGTCCGGCACGGCGGCGCTCATGAACTTGCGGTTCGCCTTCCAGAACTTGCTGTTGGCGAGCCAGATGGCATCCGTATAGAACGG
>JAUNMP010000057.1 GCA_030537465.1 bacterium | reverse complement strand
AGTTGAAATCCTTTTGGAGGGCATTGAGCGTCGTCGGGTCGCGCGTGGGCTTCACGACGAGCCACTGAGTGCCGGCAGCCTGCGCGATTCGCACGAGTTCCGGCCAATTGCAGCGAGGATCGTCCACCGTCACATGAATCGTCGGGTTGCGTGAGGCCGACCGCGAAAACCATCGGACGGCATCTTCGCCCGCCACGGTGCACCAGTTCGCGTCAAACTCCTGCAGCACACGCGGACAGAACCGCGTCAGGGGGAAGATTTGGGCGAGTTCGGGATTGCGTCCTTCGCCTTCGAAGAGCCACTCCCAGACCGGCCGGCCGTCGAACCTCGTCGTGAACTCCTGGTCGTGGTTGTGATAGGCCACCGTAAGCCCCTCCCGCGTGCAGACCTCGGCCGCATGATTGATCACATTCACCGCAAGTTGCCAGTCGCCAAGATTCTCCGCACTGCCCTTGAACCAGGCCGTCGAAATGTGGCGGCAGCCCGATTCGTGGCAGAAACGGATCGTCTTCGCGAGATCGGGTTCCGTCAGGTTGAACGGATACAGCTGCAAGGCGACGAGCTCGAGGCCGATGTCCGTACACATCGCCTTCCAGTCCCTGGTCGACCGACCGTAGAAACGACCGGTCTCGACACCCTCGTACCCCATCGCCTTCGCAGCCTTCAGGGTGCCGACGAGATCGTGGTCGCAGAGATCCCGCACGCCGTAGACCTGGAATGCGAGCCTCGGTGTCCCGCCAATAGGTTTCGCGCGGGCAACGCACGCCGCCGCCCCAGCCGCAAGTATGAAATGTCGCCTCGTCATGATATTACCTCATAGCCACAGAAGACAACAAGCGTACACCAACAAGCCAACGCCCGTCTTGCCGCGCATACAGAAGCCAGCGTCCGCCTTGTTGTAGTACGCTTGTTGTCATTCGCCCCTCTTCACGTTTACAGCGAAATCCGCAATGGCCTCCGAAGCCAGATTCAACGCCTCAAACCGGGCCTTGCCATAATGGCTGCGCTCAACCTGCCCGCCTGGTTCCGGTGCAAACGGCGAAAGAACCAGCAGTCGCCCCGCCGCACAGAGATCGAAATCGCGCCCCGACGGTTTGAAATACCGCCCCATCCCCTCGGGGATCACCTGCACGATACAGCCACCCGACTCCAAAGCGGCAGTCTTCGCGGCCTTCTCACCCGACGAGATGAAGGCGCCGACCAACACCGCGCCGCGCTCGGCCTTGCCACGCAGACGCTCCAACACCGACTCGAGCGTTTGCGGAGAGGCCGTGCGCGAAATGCGCACACTCAGCAAAAGCTGCTCATCTAGGAGAAAGGGATTGCCAACTGCCGTCCAGGCAATCTCCCTGTCCTTGTTGTCGTGCGCTTGCTGTCCCCCGTCCGACACCAACTTGTTGTCGTGCGCTTGTTGTCTCTCGCCGCTCGCGAAGGCAGACTGGAGCCGATTCGCCCTGCGAGGCTTCAGAATCTCATCGCCGCTCTCGAGATCCCAGCATTCACGGCCCTCGCCGACAACCTCGGAACGATAATCCCAATGGTCGACATCGCCGATTTCGACCAATCTCTCCGTCGCCCGTGTCAATCGCCAATGGCGAAAACCCAACACCTTTCTAAAAAGACCTGGATTGTTGTCCTTGATCCAGCGACGCTTGGCGTTTGAAAGCACATAATAGATCTGCCGATCCAGCTGGCCACGCGCGAGGCAGATCGAATCCCGCCACAGCGGAGCCCAGAGCCGCCGACCGGCACGTCGCTCGCACTCCGCGGCGAACCACGCAACGACCTCCTCCAGATCAGCAAGCCCATCCTGGGTGACATAGGCTATCCCGTGGAAATGATCCGGCATGATCGCATTGTAGGTCGCGCGCACGCCGGGGAAGCGCCGCTCAACAGCCTGCCAGGCATCATAGACGGCCTTGCCAATCTCATTCCGCTCGACACCCCATTCCCGAAGCTGGCCAAAGAGGCTGCGGCGTGGCTCGGTCACAAGAGTGATCATATAATTGCACTTGCAATCGTAGCGCCAACCAAGCAGGCCCTTGTGGCGGAGAGGAGTAACAACAAGCGTACGACAACAAGACTGCGCCCCCACATCTTGGTGTGCGCTTGTACCGCCCCCTTGTTGTTGTACGCTTGTTGTCATACCAGGCACGAGACCTTATTTGATCTCCGCAAGGATGCGATCGGCCCAGAGGTGATCCGCCTTCAACTTCAGGCACTCCGCAAGGGAGACCTTCGCCGCCGCGGCATCGCCCAGCAGCAACTGCCCGAGACCGCGCGTATAGGCGGCAGAAGCGTTCTTGAAGTCCTTCGTCGTGCCATAGCGGTTGCCTTCGTAGTCAAAGAAGTCGACGTAGTCGTCGAAATGCGCACCGCCCTTCTTCACCATCTGCTCGCCGATCACCTGGGCCTCGGCCACACGCCCCAGCTTCTTCAGGCTGAGGGCCTTCCAGTAGCAATAGTCCGTGCGCAGCGTGTCGACGGCGGCGGCCCGTTCGAAGAACGATTTCGCCTTCGCCGCATCGCCGAGCTTCTCGTACGCGCAGCCCAGCGAGTACCACACCTGCGTGTCGCGCGGACGGCGCTTCGTGAGCTCCACGAACACCTGGTGCGCCGCCGGATACTCCTCGGTCTCCTCATACAGCTTGATGGCCCCCGCGACGTCACCCGCCTTCTCCAGCTCTGCACCCTTCAACAGCAGGGCATCGACATAGTAGTCGTGGAAGTTCTTCGCGCCCTCGAAGGTCGGGAAGTACTTCGTGCGCATGAAGCCGAGCACGCGTTCGTAGTCCCCACAGAAGATGCCGTTCACGCATTCGGCGATCAGAGACCCACTCCGTTTCTCCGACGTCGCGTGATTCGACTTCAGCATTGCGTACCGCTCGGAGACCGACAGGTTCGCCTCTTCGGCCACGTGGTCGAATTCCTCCAGAAAGAACGCCTCGTCCGGTTTCGCGGCAATCGCGCGACGATAGAACGCCAGTGACTTTGCAAAGTCCTTCGTCCACTTCCAGTGGCCGTAGCCGAGGTTGCGGAGCGCGTAAGCGAATGTTTGAATGTTTGAATGATCAGAATGTTTGAATGCCTGAATGGCCTGCGTCCAGGCGGACATGGCCTTGGCGGTGTCGACGTTACCGTAGACGTTGCCGAGGTAGTACCAAGCGCGCGTCGCATGCGGACGAGCCTTCACCAAGGCTTCAAGGGCGTCCTTCGTCTCCTTGCGGAACGGGTTGCAGTACTCGATCGGCAACGCGAGGAACTCGTCGATCTTGCCCAAGTGAAGCTTCACCGTCGGATAGGCGACCTTCGCGTCGATCGTCTCGAGCAGCTTGCGAGCCGTCGCGTCCTCGCCATTGGCCTTGAATTTGAGCGCGAGCTCCAGATAGCTCTCGGGCTCGTCGCGCATGAAAGCCGCAAACTCAGCAGTCGATTTCGTGAGATAGATCGCATAGGCGTTCAACGGATCGAACGCCAGAATCTCCTTCGCCAACTTCTCACCCCTCTCAACCCTCTTCAACAGCGACAGCTTCAGACACTTCGCGTCGAGATTGTAGGCATTGTAGGCAATCGCCTCGTCCACGCGGTCGAGCGCCATTTTGATGTTCCCCTTCTGCGCATAGATGCGGGCGAGCTTGAGATTGGCGGCCGAGTTGTACTCGTAGGTCCAGACGGCGCGGTAGAGGGCGTCGATCGCCTCGTCCGTGCGGCCCTGATCGGCCAGGACAAGCCCGAGGTTGTAGTAGGCCTCGCCGTCCTTCACGCGGGTGTAGGATGCGGTCGGACGCACCAGCGCGGCCCGCAGATGCCTCTCGGCCTTCTCGAGATTCCAGTGCCTGCGAGAGTAGACGCCCAGGCGCGTATTGGCACGGGAGTCGAGCGGATCACGGCGCAGAACCTCTTCGTAGTAGTCGTTCGCCTCGACATAGGGCTGGTGGAACTGCTCCGCGCGCAGACCCGTGAAATAGCATTCCTCGATGGAGGCGATGTCCTTCGGTCGCTTCGGCGTCTTCACCTCTTCCGGACACGGCTTCGACAAGTCGTGCTTGATCGGCGTATAGGCAAGGTCACCCACCTTCATCGTGTAATCCGTCACGTCGCCCGCTGCGGCGATCGTCTTGGACCACGGCTTATCAGGTGCCAGCGCCACCTTCTCCTCAAACACCACCTTCTCAACCTTCTCAACCTTCACAACACACTCAACCTACTCAACCTTCTTCGTCGCATTGACGGCGAGGAAGAGCTGGTCAGATGACGGCTTCTCCATGTTGAGCGCCACGGTCTCATCGCCAAGCTTGATGCCCTTCAGATTGCGAACACCATACCAGTACTGCTTGAAGACCTTCGTCTCACCCGGCAACGACCAGTTATAGTCCGGCTGGGAGTCGGTGTAGGCTCCGACCATCAATTCCACATAGTGCCCGCGGGCATCGGTGAGGATCTTCGTCGGCCAGCCGCTGTTTGGACCCCAGCTCCAGAACTTGCCACCGCGGACAATGTGCCGATTGCCGACAAGCATCGTGCCGGCATCCTTGCCATGGTCGTAGCCGCCGATAAAATCCTCGGGCAGCTCCCAGGCAAAAAGCGAATTACCGACCGTGTGGTTCTTCCACCAGGAAACATCCACATGGTTCGTGTAGGCGTCCACATCCGTGAACGGCTCCTTCATGATCGGCCAGTGTCCGATCGAACTCTTCGCATGGTAGGCCGTGAATTCCGTGTTCTGCGGGAAGATGATCTGGTAGTCCGGATTCGAATGCGTCGCCACATTCGCCCAGAAAAGCATCGAGTTGGAGTCCTCCGTGCAGTTGACGAGACGCCCGTCGATCTCCATGCAGCTCGAGCCCGGGCGCACCGTGATGCCAATCGCCCAGCTCATGCGGTGGCGACGTTCCGTTTCGCCCAGCCAGATCGTTTTCGATCCATCGGCGTTCGCCACCAGACGGTAGTCACACGGCATCTGGGTGGAGATGCGGTGGTGGTGGAAGACATTCCATTCCACGCCGCCGGAGATCCAGGCACCGTTCATGCCCACATTCGCAGGCTTGATGGCATCCTGACGATAGAAGATGTCGTAACCGTTCGTCTTGTCGATCGCGTAGAAGAGGCGTCCGCCCACTTCCGGCAGCACACAGACCTTGAGGTACTCGTTTTCGAGATAAAGCGCCTTCCAGGTCTTCATCTCGCTCTTCTGCGCGTAGAGGTTGTCGTTCAACACGTAGGGATAGATCGACCGGCGGGCGCGCTGATAGCTCCATAGGCAGTCGAAGACGGGACTCTTCTCCGGTGCGGAGATGGCATAGGACGGCAGATCGATCGTGCCGTCCGTCATCGTGACATCGGCCGCCACGGCAAGAGAAAGGAGCCCAGCAGAACAAAGCAGGAGGAACTGGTTCTTATTTTTCATGACGGTATTCTAGCAAGATTAAATCGGAATGTGTACGACTATCGGCTCACTTGGCGGATCTCCTCAGGCGATGCGACAGAGGGGCAATCGTCTCCCCCTGATAGGCGCAGGGCTCGTTGGATGCATTGCAAACGACCTCTTCGCCGTTCTCATAGCGGGTCACGGTCACACCCGGAGCCAGCTCCACATGTTCATGCATGAACTCGAGCTGCAGATGCCGGAGAGACTTCCACTGGTCGTACATGCCCTTGATGGCCGCAAGATCGCCGTCCGTGTACATCGTATAGTAGAACATCGGGCGGCCACCCCATTCGAAGACCTTCAGCACCCGCTCCTCCGGAGTCTGGATCCAGAGAAACGCGTGAAACGCCTCGCTCAGCATCTCGTCCTTGGACCGATGGCATGGCGCGTCGATCGTCGCATAGTAGGGCTGGCTCATGATGATGCCATTGTAGACAAGCGGGAAGATCGGCAGCATGCCGTCGACGAGCGGATTGCCTTTCGGATGACCGGGATGCGACCGCGGCTCCCAGGCCACGTAGAGGACATTGTCCAACGCCGAGGCAAAATGGTCGTAGCCCGACTCCGAACTCGATCCGCCAAAATACCGTCGAGCCTTCTCGCCGATGGCCGTCTGCCAGCGAATCATGTCGCCGCGCGTATTGGGATGGCGCGGGGCGTGGCACGGCATCGGATCCTCGGCGCTCATCACGTCCATGTGCAGCATGCCGTTGACGCCGTAGTCAAGCAGCGTGGCGATGTCCGAATCGACATAGCGGTTGCACATCACCTCCCAGCAGCAGTCATAGACTCGGCCAGCCGGAAGAATGCCCTTGAAAATCGCATACTCGCGGGGAGCGCCCTCAAGATTTCTGCAGACGTCCTCCTCTCGATAGCGTCTGCTCTTGAGCTGATAGTTGTGCCAGTTCACGTGCACGCTCATGCGATAGCCCAGCTCCTTGCCGAGCGCAATCGCCTCGCGCATCTTCGCTTCGCCGCCGAAGCGCGCATCCGGAGGAAAGAGATCCGGGAACGGCCCGTCATGACCATCCGGCTGCCACCCCACCATGCACATGTCCACCTTGTCGAGGCCGATCCGCCTGCACCGGCGCATGATGTCCATGAAATCGTCGAAGGTGTGGTCGATGTTCATCGGCGGCTTCTGCTCGAGGAACTTTCTGTGGTCGATGCCCTTGCGGACCGACCGACCGAACTTGCACCGCAGGAAGATGGACTCCGTCGAATACGCGAGCTGCGGACTCGTCCTGATCTTCTCCTTGAGCGGCTTCACGCCTCCCTCTGCCAGCATGTACTTTCGATACGTGCGCGCCATGCCGGAATAGTTCGCATCGCCCCCCGCGAGCGGGTAGTAGTCGATGACGATGTCGTCGTAGGGATCGAACTCGATCTTATCGATTTTGTAGCGCGGACCTAAACGGTACACACCATCCTTTACACGCACCTTCTGCGTGAACTCGCCGCGCAGCGTCTTCTGAATGGCGACAAAGGCGCCCTTCGCGCTCACGCCGCCGAAGATCGGCATGCGCTGGCGTGTCGCCTCATGCTCGCCCTTCGTGCGTGTGAGGCGCCCGTAGTTGCAGTCGCCCAGCACCCAGTACCCTTCACCGCAGGGCAGATCGCTTCCCTTCGTGAAGACGTCGATGTACCAGGCATCTCGCGGAATGTCAATCGCCTTCCATTCGAACCGCCAGGCGCCATCCGCCTGCTGAATGCAGGGCACACGCTTGACCTCCTCCGCACGGCCATGGTAGCCAACATGGACTTCGGCTTCGGCAAACGGCTCCTCCGCGAAAATCCAGCCGCAGAGAGCCATTCCCAAGGCCGCAAAATGCAAACGTAGTGAGATCATATGACTCTTCACTCCTTACCGAAAGTCCGCCAGCTGGAATTTCCACTCAGGCCGCGTGCGGAACGGCGTCTTGAATTTCTTTTTCAGAACGCCCTTCTCCTCGAGATGGCAGTAGCAGGCCACGTCGCAGGCACGGCCACAGATCGAACACGTGTAGGAGTGCTGCGCGGGCGGATAGAAGTAGATTTCGTCCAGAATCCTCCGGGCCTTCTCGGGAGAGATCTCGGCCTCGCCCGCGATGATCTGCAGGCGGTCCTCGAAACCAGGGAACGCCGTCGGCGGCATGAACGGATTCTTCGTACCGTTCGCCCCATTGTAATAGACGGCGCAGCGCCACTCGTCGATGGTTCCGCTCTCGGGATCCACGCACCGCCCCGGGCACCCCTTCACACAGGCCCCGCACGTGTCGCAGAGATGCGGCTCGACCACGGGATCCGCCTCGAGGACGGCGTCCGTGAGAATGAAGCACACACGCTGGAACGGACCATAGTCGTCCGTCAGCAGGGCTCCGTGGAACCCCTTTTCGCCCACGCCGCACTGGACGGCGGCGTCAATGAAATGCATCTGCGGCTCCTGCGGACGGTCCCGCGTGATGGCATCGTAGGCGACTTCGGGGTTCATGCCGTCCTTCGACTCCAGGATCGTCTGATGGCGACGCTGGGGGACGGCCGTGTAGCCTTCGGCCTCCAGCAGATTGGCGGCGCGCACGAGGGCGATCGGCATCACGGTCTCCTCCAGGTTCTCGACGCTCATCGTCGTGTACTGGTAGTAGGTCGTGCCTTCTTCCGTGCCGCGATAGCTTCCGCGCAGGCAGCGAAACACGAGCGCGACGACGCTCTTCACATTCGGATAGATGCGAAAGACGGGATCGTCCGCGGCAAAACGCGCGGCCGGCGCCACGCCCACAAGATCCGCCCCGCAGCGCTTGGCCACATCAACGAGTCTCTGTTTCAAATCGTCCATATCAAAGCTTCTTCCCTGTCAATTTTTCCCAGCAGGCGATGTCACACTTCTTGCCACACAGGCAGGCCTGATAGCCCCACTGCGTGCGCGGCAGCGTATAGCCCCGTGCCTTGTTGTAGTGTTCCCAGCATTTCCAGGTATCAAGGCCCTTCTCCGGGTCGATGCAATTCGCATCGCAGGCCCGCACGCAGGCATCACAACCCGCACAAAGATCTTTCGTGTAGGGGGCGTTCGTCTCAAGCGGCATATCCGTGATGATGAACGAATAGCGCATGAACGGACCATACGTCTCGTTAATGACTTTTCCGTCGCGCCCCATCATGCCGATGCCGCACGCGCGCGCGGCTTTTCCAAAGTCGATCATCACGTCCGGCGGCGGCTTCCCGGCTTCGACGGGCGACGCGTACTGAAGTTCGTAGATGCCGATCGTCTCCGGATTGCAGGTCTTGTCGCCTTTCACGCGGATATTCGGATAGGACCGCTGCAGACACGCATCATATCCTTCATCTTCGATCAGCGAAGCCATGCGGAAGAGGAAGATCTCCATCATCTCCTCGTCGATGGCCTTCACGCCAACTGTCGTGTAGGTATAGAACTGCGTCTCATCCTTCATCGTCTTGTAGAGGCCGCGCGGCACGGGAATGCCAAAGCCGATGATCCGCTCCGCCTTCGGGCAGATGAGCTTGGGGTCGCGCCGCGGATCCTCGCCCTCGAAAAGGCTCAGATCGCCCACGCCAAAAACAACCGCGCCCTGCCGCCGCGCCTCTTCCTCAATGCTTTCTCTCGTCGTCATAGAAAATCCGGTTTCTAGTTCCTAATTCCTAGTTCCTAATTCACCGGTCCATCTTCCAGGCTTTGGCCCGCGTTCTCAGCGGGTTCTTGAACCGATCGTGCATGCAACCGCCCGGCTTCTCGAGCATCGACACGCAGGCGCGGATGCAGCCGCCGCATTTCGCCATGTTGTAGCCGACCCAGGACGGGAAGTACTTCGCGAGCGCGCGGTAGACCTTCATGATCTCCTGTTCGCTCGACTCGCACTTGCCCTCGAGCAGATTGAGATCACCATCCTTGTTCTCGTCCCAGACCTCCTTCGGCACGAACGGATTGTAGTAGCGTCCAGCATGCGTGTAGAAGGCATAGCACTTCCACATGTCGATGTCGCCCCACTCCATCGTGTAGTCGCCAATCGTCGCCGTGCACTTCTTGCCGCCGTTCAGCGGCGGGATGCAGTGTCCGGGGCACTCGCGCACGCAGGCGCCGCACTTGCGGCAGAGCGGCTTGCCGTGGTAGATCTCGTCGTATGCGTCGAATTCTGCGTCCGTAAAGAGGAAGGCGACGCGCTGAAGCGGACCGAACTGCGGCGTGAGCAGCATCTTCGACCAGCCGATCTCGCCGAGACCGCATGCAACCGCGCAGATGCGGAATTGGAACTGGAGGTCCGGCGGAACGTTCTCGCCCGGCCGCGTCGCGCGCGTGAAGTCGACGGACCGGTGATGCGCCGTCGAGTCCTTCGCGTTCTCGCTCACCTCGATCTGCTCCTCCGGCGAGAGCTTCGCGTCGGTCGAGCCGTCCATGTCGCTCACGACGCCGCGGGCGCCGGTGTTGCGGTAGACGAACGCCTCGTAACCCTCGTCTTCGATCGCCTTGCCGACGTGGTAGAGCGTCGCGGGCGCCAGGATCTCGTTGATGCCGCCGTAGGCCATCGACGGATACTGGTAGAACTGCGTGCCCTCCTCGATGCCGCGTTGGACGCCGCGGGGGATGCGGAAGACGAACCCGACGATCGACTTGATGCCGGGGAAGAGCAGTCCGGGATTCATCTCGGGCGGTGCGTCCTTCATGCGCGAAATCGGCGCGATGCCGCACATGTCGGCGCCCGCCATCTTCGCGATGGATTTGATTTTCTCAGCACTTAGCATGGATTCTACAACCTTGTCGGTGATATAAAGATCCTAATTATTTTAGAACGGAAAGATCGGTCAGAAACAGCGGATAGTCCAGCGCATAGCAGGGCACAAGTGATTCGATGCCATGCTGCTGCCAGCCGCCCTTCCGCACGAGCGCGGCGTCCGCCCCAGACAGGACACCCCCTTCAGCGTCTCGTAGACGCGCGCCGTTCCCTGCCAGTCCATTTTGAGCATGTCGCGCGACAGCGCGCCCTCGGCGCCCAGGCAGGCGCACAACCCAAGAACCAGTCCTGTCAGTCTCTTCATCGCGTCGCCTTTCCGTCCTGTTCGAACAATTTCCCGTGATTCGGTTCGAGAAGCGCCTGCATCGGCCCCAGATGGGTGCCCGCCGCATAGCTCTCGAGAATGCGGACGGGATGGGAATTGATCCGCGTCGCAAGCTTCATCGCGGTGCAGAGTCCTTCGTAGTCGACCACGCGCTCCGGCTCGATGAAATTCGTGTGGGCGTACCAGCGGGCCCGGTTCTCCGGCTTGGCAAGCCAGGCCCAGCAGGTACCCGCAAAGGCAAAACCATTGTCCTCCTTCGCGATCTCGGCCTCGTGGGCGACAAGATTGTCGTGGAAGACATGAGACGAACAGAAGTTGAGACAGCCCGAGTTCGCCAAAAGATAGAGCTTCTTGCCATGGGCGTCGCACCAGGCCTTGACCGCGCGCACGGCGGCGAGATCCCGATTCAGCTCGCGTTTCAGGTAGAATGCGTCGAACGACTCGGCGAGATACTCCATGCCCTCGATGGTACCGATCTCCATGTTGACCGACGCGCGGACCTCAAGATCGGGGAAATTCGTCTTCACGAAGCGGGCCAGAACCGGCGAGGTCGTCGTCACGCCCGTGAGCGAACCGTCGGCGGCAAAGCGGGCAATGGTCTCCCCGACCTCCGTGAAGAACGCCTTGGACAGCGCGCGCGCCCCATAGCAGTTGGCGTTGAAGAGCAGGTGAAGCGGAATCCCCGCGTCGGCCAGACGGCCGAGATCCTCCAACTGGCGGTCGGCATCAGTCAAGGGGAAACGCCCAGACGGCATCGCCCCAAAGGCGAAATACACGTCGTGGATAGATGCTCGTCGCAAAACGAGCTCATCCATCCATGCGAGGTCGGGTTGATAACCAACGGAGAAAACCATACGCACAGTATATCACAATCTATCCTCCCGAAGCGAACTCTGATATACTATCCCGCCATGGAAATCTACGATTCTGATAGGCGATTTGAACGAATCGGCATCATCGGTACGGGTGCGATCGGCGGCTACTACGGCGCCCGCCTCGCCGCCGCCGGGAACGAAGTGCACTTTCTCCTCCATTCTGACTATGAATTCGTTCGGGAGCATGGTCTCACCGTCGATTCCGTGCGTGGCGACATCGTCCTTCCCACCCCCAACGTGCATGCGAACTTCCGCGACATGCCCAAGTGCGACCTCGTCATTGTAGCGCTCAAAGCAGTGAAAAACGCCATTTTGGACGAAATCCTACCCTCTGTGCTCGCCCCCGACGGACTCGTCCTCACCCTGCAGAACGGCATGGGGGCGGATGACGACATCGCCCGCATCGTCGGACCCGATCACGTCGCCGGCGGCCTCTGCTTCATCTGTTCGAACAAGGTCGGCCCCGGCCACATCCACCACCTGGATTATGGGAAAATCACCATCGGCGAATATGCGCCGGACTTCGGATCACGCGGCATCACACCACGTCTCCAGACCCTTTCGAACCAGCTCAACGCCGCCGGCATCGAGACCGAAGCTCTGGAAGACCTCGTACTGGGGCGCTGGCGCAAGCTCATGTGGAACATTCCCTACAACGGCATGAGTGTGCTGATGAACGCCACAACGGACGAAATGGTCCACGACCCGGTCCTGCGCCCACTCTTTCGCAGGCTGATGGCAGATGTCCAGGCCGGTGCCGCAGCCTACGGACGTACCATCCCCGACTCCTTCTCTGACCTAATGGTGGAACTCACGGACAAGATGACGCCCTATGCGACCTCAATGATGTTGGATTTCCGCGCCGGACGCGAAATGGAGGTCGAAGCCATCTACGGCAACCCCCTCCGCCTCGCTGCGGCCCGTGGCGTCTCCCTGCCCTACATAGAAATGGCCTACCGCCAGCTCTCGCACGTCAACGCCCGCATTCTCGCACAGCATGCGGCGAAGACCTAAGTGGTCATACGACCTCGTTCCTGTGCTCCGCGATCCACTTACGGGAGAGGTTGACCGCGGCGAGATCAAGGTCGACGAGCGGCGTGCAGTGGAAGATCAAGCCGCTGATCTGCCTTGATTTCAGCAGACGTTCCGACGCCATCAGCTGATTGGACATCAGTTCGATCGGCATCTCGCGCTTACCGCCGAAATCCCACATATACTGGCCCAGCAGAATCGGCTTCTCTTTTCCGACAAACTCGCGGAGACGTCCAACGGACTCCTCGATGCCGCCCACGTTCTTTCCGTTCCAGAACCAATACGACACCTCGTCGCAGAGGTCGAGTACCTCGCGGAATTCTTTTTTGAGTCCATTCGTGTCGGAATAGAGCACGACTGCAAGTCTCATGCCCCTTGCCGCCAGTTCCGGTTTGAGCGCCCGAATGCGTTCAATCGGCGGACGCTTCGTGCCCGAGCACCAGAAATCGTCCATGAAGAACGTCGTCAGATTCGGCATCTGGCCGGCCAGTTCGAAACCGAGGCGCACCTTTTCATCAAAATCCTCCGCCGCGCTGTCGGTAATGGAAAACGCCACGCGCTTCGTCTGGGCGAACTGCTTCATGTACACGGGCAGATCCGCCTTGCGCGGCAGATTGCGCCACCGCACGACGCAGCACCCGGGAATGTCCATGATTCGACAGGCCGCCGCCATGTCGATGCGCCGTCCATGCGGAAGATTGTAGACCTCCTTCTTGCTCTGCGCGTCGTCGAAGGAATCGGGATGATGGCCCCACATCCACAGCCGGTCGCCAATCGTATTTCCATACGGCACCCGTCCCTGCGGAGCCGTCGTCAGGCAGCCCGCCGCCCCCATAAAGCCTGCAGCGGAAGCCGCCTGCAGAAATCCACGTCGTGTCATCTCCATATCGTCTTCTCCTTTCACGTCAACGGCAGCAAATCGAAGCGCATCGTCGGAACCCGTGCATCGCAGGCGAAGAAATCCATCGTCACCGCCTGGTCCGACACGTGCAGCTGGTAGTGTCCGGCCGCCCTGTACATCCGATAATCCACCAGTCCCGGACGATACTCGTCCACCAGCGCCAGAAGTTCGGGAACCGTCCGATGCTGATGGCAGCCGTCGTGTTCCTCGTTCATCGCCGCCGGATGGGCTTTCACATACGAACCGTACTGCGCGGGCGTCGAGAAGACGGGGGCGACCCGATCTTCGGCGGGACGCCACACGCTGTTCATGCAGAATTCGACAAGTTCCCCTTCGGGACGACGCCAGCGCCGCATCTGCGTGTAGTGGAGATGCCCGCACAAGACGATCGCGCGACGCCGCAGCAGCATCTTGAACAGCCACCGGCGACTCTCGGCATCCTCGGGCTTGCCGAAGAGAAACCAATAGGCGCCCCAGGTGTCCGACGGCGCGATGGCCGAATGGACGACGATGAACGTGTGCCGCGCGCCCGCGCTGTCTTTGAGCATCCGCTCGATCCGCGCCGCATCAGGGCGCATGAAATCGATGACGAGGAAAGCGTCCGGCCCCTCGAAGAACAGGAAATTGCAGCTCTCGACCGTCCGCCCCAGCGACTCCCGGACCAGTCCCTGGAAGAAAGCATCGTAGGCCGGCGCCCCGCCATTGCGGATGTCGTGGTTGCCGCAGACCGTCAGGAACGGCAGGTCGCCGAACCCCTTGGTACAGGCCCGCCGCGCATCGGCGAGGAAGCGCAGATAGTCGGGCGTCCCCGCGCAGTCGCCCTGGATGAGGTCGCCCATCTGGAAGAGGAACTTCACGTCCGGACACCGAACGGCCGCCGCAGATGCGACCAGCCGCGGCAGCCGGTCCGTCCACATCTCGGCATTGCGCGTGAACTCGTTCTGCCGGTCGCGTGCATCCGCCGCGTGGGCGGGTTTCCAGCCCGTGTGGTAGACCGTCTGCGGGGCCGTATCGAAGTGCGTATCGCCCAACAGGGAGATCGAATACGAATGGGATGTCCCCTTCACGCTCTGGCAGCCGCATAGGGCTGAAAGCCCCCACGCGCCACATCCCGCGAAGAAAGTTCTCCGTGTTGTCCTCATATCCCTATCACTCCTCTTCAAGAACGAGATGCCCGGCGAAGGTGGCAACGCGCACACGCACACCCTTCACGCGCCAGGAACCGCCGGTCGCCGGCTTCTTGACGCGGAAACCGATTTTCGCGGCATTGACCTTGTCGAATCCAACTGTCACAATCGAATTCGGCGCAGACGGGACTGAGAGGTCGGCGACCAGCGTCTGCCCCGCGCCGTCGATCACGTCGATGCGCTGCGGCGGCTGCGATTGGTCGTCCGTCACGAAATCAAGTCCCGCCACCGCACGCGTGCGACCGAGATCGAAGAGGACTTCCGCGCAGTCCGCCAGCTCACCCTGCGGCACCAGCCGTTTAAGCGGCACCTCGCGCAGGCGCCGCGCACCGTCCGGAAGATCGGGACGTCCATGCCGCTGCAGAGCCTCCGCGCCCGTGCGGATGATCGCCAGCGCCCGGTCGTACGCCTCGCCGGAAAGCCCCTTCAGACACGGACTCCATTCGGGACGCGTGAAATTCACGCCCGTCCCCAGTTCCCGATTGCCGTTCTTGCCGGGACGATACCACTTCGTGGGCGGCAGAATCGACTCCTTGCATCCCGTGATCTTTACGAGCTCCTCGGCCTCGGGAAAAGTCAGCGGCGAGCGTCCATACGGACGATCCGGGAACGCGGTCTCGTAGGTCGGATAGTACGGCATGTTGAGGTCGATCCACTCGATCAGCTTCGCCCGCTCCACCGCCGTCAACTTTACGCCGTGATGCCCCGCGTCCAGCAGATCAATCAGGCGGCTGCGGTGCGCCCCCCAGGCATAGGCGGGCAGAACCTCGGGCGGACCGTCGTCGACGGGCTTCAGCAGTTCCTTCGGCGCACCAGGCGCATCCGGATACCAGCACAGCGCGATCTTCTCGCGCAGGCTCATGTAGGAGGTATTGAAGATAATGCCCAGATCGGGCGCCAGATTGACGGCTTTCGCCGCTGGCTTGCCATAGTCGTGGCAGGCCAGGCAGTTCCGCGTCCAGATCGGCTGGACTTCGTGCATGTAGGAGAACTCACGCGGCGGGAGACCGTCAGCGGTCTGCAGCTTCTGCGGGGCCGCCCGCCGCGCCCGCGTCTCGGCGATCGGCGGCGTCGCCTCCAGGCGATCCTCGTGGCAGCCGACGCAGCTGGCCCGTTCACCCGGCATCACGGTCGTACCGCTGCGCATGGACTGGACCATCTTCCCGTCGGCATCCAACGCCTGGAAATAGAGGAACTTCTCGCTCGGCACCTCGAAGAGCGCGCTGCCGTCCTCTTCGACGCGTACGACGCCCAGCACGCGCTTCGTGTTGGTCGAGTTGTAGTTCACGGCCGGACGGTGCGTCGTGTCCACGTTCCAGAAGCTGTCCGAACGATCCCGCTTCGGCGGTGCCTCGACGACGCGCAGATATTTGATCGTTCCCCGCGGCACGGCTTCCATGCCCGTCCCATGATAGACGTCCGCCACGTAGAAGACGCCCGTCTTCTGCGATTCGTCGATGGCGTCCGCCAGTTTCGGCGGTACGGGACGAACCTGCAGGGGGATGGGGTCGAAGCAACCCAGTCGCGGCTCTTCGCGGAGCAAACGCTCCTCGCCCGTCGCGAAATCGCACAGGTAGATGCCCGTGCGCTCGTCCTTCGCGCGGATCATGCGGGCACAGAGCACGCGGTTCGCGTCCAGCGGATAGGGATCCTCGTATTTGATCGGCAACGACAGGAAGGTGTCGATGAAACCCTCGCAGGGATGAAAGGCCGAACGCCCGTCTTTCAGACTCGCTCCGACCATCACTTTGTTCGTGATGTCGGACGGGAAGGACTTCAGTACGGGCTTCATCCCGTCCAGCCCCTTCCGGCGGTCGAGCGCGACCAGAGCGCCCCAGGGGCGGTCGTGGCAGGAGCCGAAGATGCAGACCACGCGCTCGGGGTGTCCGCCTGGCAGCGGCCGCGCGTCGAAGATGGCGCCAGGCGCCCAGGCGTTGTTGCCGTAGAAGAGCGCCTGCGTCCGCCCGTCCGGGAACATCGTCCAGAGGCCAAACGAGGGTCCGAAGTGCCGGTCGACGTATTCCCAGCGGTCGTAGATGATCCGTCCGTCCGGCAGAACGGCCGGACGCGACTCGTAGAGGTTGTTGCGTCCCAGCTGCCGCACGTTCGAGCCATCGGCGTCCATGCGGAAGATGTTGCCCTGCAGATGCCAGTTGCAGCCGCAGTATTTCACGTCGCGGTTGGAGGAGAAGACGATGCGCCCGTCCGGGAGATAGGCGGGGTCGATGTCGGCATATTTCCCTTCCGTCAGACGGTGGAGGTTGCCGCCGTCAACGTCCATCTCCCACACGCTGAAGTTCTCCCACGCCTCGCGGCGCATCGAGAAGAGCAGCCTCTTCGCGTCCCAGGAAAGCTCCAGATCGCGGATGACGCCGCGCGGCGCGTCCAGCACGGTCGTCACGTTCGTGCCGTCCAGGCGACGGATGGCGGACCCAACGCGCACGTTCTGACAGGAGACGTCGCCAGCCGTGAAATCCGTCCCCGTGTTGTGGTGGTCGACCGCATATTGCTGCCGCGCCACGTAGAAAATCGGCGGAAGCGGCTTCAGGACGTCCTCCGCCCCCCACGCCGTCGCAAGACCCGCGAGGACCAGTCCAAATAACTTTCTCCGCATCACGATCAAACTCCTCGTCACAAGCTAACGGCTGCAGTCGACGACCCAGACCGCGCCCTTCGCCTCGACGGCGGGCAGCGTCAGCACGCCCTTTCGAAAGGTCCAGCCGATCACGGGTTCGTCCGTCTTGCCAGCCCCGATGAGGCGCACGGCCGTCGGAATCAGCCCGCCCTTCACCTCCACGCCAAGCGGACGCGCCGCCGCGTCCCGTCCGGCCAGCAGCAGACGTCCCTTGTCCCCATAGGCCGCCGCGAGCACCTTCCAACCCTTCGGCGCCGTCGCCGCCACGCGCGGCCCGGTCTTGCGGAGATCGGCGAACGCCTTGAAGACGTACCACACCGGACGGCGTTCGCCCTTCCCGAAAAGCCCCCAGTTGTTGAGAAATGCGCAGTAGTAGTAGAGCCGATCGACCGGCAGATCCTGCGCACCGAGGAGTACCTGGCCTGCATACGCGGTCGCCGCATCCCCTGTGAGACTGGCAAAGTAGGCGGCGTGGCCGATTTTGGAGAGGTCCCAGGAATCCGGTCCCTTGTGCCATTCCGCCAGGTGGATCTTCGTCTTCGAGAAGCCGTATTCGTCCAGCAGGCCACGCACCCGCTGCACGCTCGCCGCGAATTCGACGAACCACTGGTCGTAGTTCGTATAGGAGAAGAAATCCAGCGGCGCGCCGGCTTCGCGGCAGGCCGCGAGAAACGCCCGCACCTCGGATTCCTTCGTCCCCATGAGCGCGGGGCCTCCCACGGGCAGGTCCGGGAATTCGGCCTTGAGACGCTTTGCGAGCGTCACGTACATCCGGCAGAAGGCCTCGGGATAGGCGTTCGGACCATCCAGGAGCAACTTGTTGTTCGGTTCCTCCCAGATGCTCCAGGACTTCACATGCGGCCGATAGTGGCGGGCGATGCGCACGCAGATTTCGGCCCAGCGGTCGATGTCCGGCGGCACCACGGCGCGGTAGCGCCGCTCCGTGTGCTCGATCGTCTCGCCGAAGCGGAAGTCGAGCTCCGTTCCCGTGGCAAGGCAGTTTCGCACGTAGTCGTCGGTCGGCCCGAAATTGAAGTTTCGCGGGTCGTCGTAGTCCGCATGGAACAGCGGGAAAATGCGCGAAACGTCCACCACTTCCATCCCGGGATTCTCCAGCGGGACGTCATGCAGGCGCGTGTAGGGGATCTCCAGGTCCTTCAACCACTGGACGATCTGTCCGCTCCGCCCCCGCCCGTAGAGCAGCGGACCGTTGCAGAGCCCGTTCAGCGGACGGATCGCGCCACAGGGTTTCGAGAAATCGACGACCGCCCGCTCAGCGGCGACGAGTTCGTACAGATAGGACGCGTTCGCCGGATCGGCCGCGACGTCGGCGGTAAACGACAAGCAGCCGTCCCGATAGGTGGCGGCGACTTCGCGGACGCGCCGTCCCGTCGGCGACAACGCCCAGACCTGCCAGGCGCCCTCGGCGCAGGCGAGCGAGACCGCGGCGCGGCCGGCGCGCATGAGGTGCGGCCCCTTGCCCCAGGCGAGCAGAATGCGCTTGCCGGCGTCCGCATAGCGGATGCCGCTGTTCTGCACGTCCGTCAGATGCGTGAGCAGCAGACGGCGCGAGGCGGCGATCGGCGCGCCGTCCAGCGAACTCGCCCAGATCGTCGCGGGGACTGTCCCCAGATCGGCCGTCAACGCACCCGCCGTCAACACGCCGCCCTCGACGAACCCGCCCGCCGTGCGGGGCGTATCCAGCGTGAAGGCCCCCTTCGCGGAATCGATCCGCACGCCGCCGGTCGGTTCGCGGCGCAGCGCGTCGAGCACATCGGC
The DNA here is from genome assembly GCA_030537465.1 of bacterium. GTDB lineage: Bacteria > Verrucomicrobiota > Kiritimatiellia > RFP12 > UBA1067 > RUG572. The sequence continues at coordinate 4,732 of JAUNMP010000057.1, read as the reverse complement.
CTTCGGCGCCTCGGGATAGACGGCCGCCGTCGAAACGCCTGCCGGGGCCTTGTCGGCCACGCACATGCCGAGACGGACATTCCACGCGGCCCAGTCGGCCGCCCAGTAGGGCGCCAGCGAGCCCGGCGTCTTCTTCGTGTCGGCGATCTTTTCGGGCGGCATCAGGAAGACGTACGACTTGTCGGCCGGCGCGAGGTCGCCCCGCAGGAAGAGGCAGATCGAGGCCCGTTCGGCGGCGAGCCCCAGCGGGTCGCCGCTCATGTCGAAGTAGCCCAGCTCCTTCGCGTGGGTCAGTCCGTAGCTGCCATGGGTCCAGGCGAAACGGAGAAGCCCGCCCCAGTCCTGGCGCGCGCCCATCGCACCCGTCAGAATGCCGCCGACACCGCGAAAACGTCCCGGACCCGAGAAGTTGTATTCGGTGATCGTGAACGGGAGTCCCCACGGACGCGTGCTCGCGAGACGCTGCGTGCCCTTGTCGGCGCCCACGAGCGGATTCGTGTTCGGGCAGCTGGACGGCAGGCGCCAGTTCTGTCCGATGAACCGCGGGTGATCCACGTAGAAATGGTCGTCGGAATAGTCGAATTCCTCGGCGCGAACCTTCTCGCCGGGCGGATCGTCCGCCCAGAAGTAGTTGTTCATGTTCGTGATCAGCCCCTTGTAGCCGACCTCCTCGCGCAGGAACGTCTTCATCCGGCGGGCGAACTTCGCCTCGAGGGCCGCCATCGCCTCCTTCGAGTAGTCCTTGAGGAGGCCGAAGGTGCGACCGGCCCACTGGACGCCGGACATGTTGCCCTCGTTCACCAGCGAAAGGAGCGCGAGCGCGGGTTCGTCCGCGTAGCGGCGCTTCGTGTGGGGATTCACGTGGTTGAGGAAGTTGCGGGCGAAGGCGACGTAGTTCGAATAGGCGCCCTCGTGGACCTGGACGAGGTATTTGAACTCGTTCATCTGGACGTTGCCGTCGCGGTCGATGCCGATTGAACGGTAGGAGATCGGCGCCCGGGAGACGAAGAGGTCCGTCGTGAGATAGATGCCGTTCTCGACGCAGGCGGCGACGAGCGCGTCGAACTTCGCCATCTGCGCGGGATTCAGCTCCGTCGACCCGTGCGCAGCGTCCCATTTGACCAGGCTCGTCTCATGGTGGTGGAAGCGAATGGCATTGTAGCCGAGCTTGCGGAGCGTCGCCGCGAATGCCCGAGCGTCTTCGGGCTTCGGCGCATTGGCGTCCGAGCAGATGTTGATGCCGTAGAAGCGGACGGGCTTTCCAGGACGCTTCTCAAATTCGAAATGGCCGTCCTTTGCGACGACCCAGCCATGCTTGCCGGCGGGGGCGTCCGTACCGCGAAAGCCGGAGAAGTCAAGCGCGCTGCCGGCCTCAACGTCGAAGGCGGCCGTGAACGGAATCCAGTCCTTCCCCGCCACAAGCGTCTGCGGCCCCTCCTCGCGGAAGGCGATCCGCTCGGCGGCGAAGGCCTTGAGGGCGAGGCCCTTCCCGTCCGGACGCTCCCGGAAGAAGAGATTCAGTGCGAACTTGACGAGGCCCCAGTCGCGTTCCTTGAAGAGACGCACGCGGACGGGTTCGGGGAATTCCAGACGGACCTTCAGGGCGCCTGCGGCGTCCTTCACCGTCAAGCGGCGAACGTCCTTGTCGAAGACCTGTCCGAAGGCTGCCGTCTCCGTGAGCGCGATCGAGCCGGCATCCGTCTCCAGAAGCGCCCCTTCATACTGCGGCAGACGAAAATCCGTGCAGACCGTCGCGCGCGTGGACGAATCGCCCTTTCCGAGAGACCACGCCGCCTCGACGCCGCCGTCGGACGTGGGCTTGAACGTCGCCGTGCCGAACACGCGCTCCTTGGGATTGTCGGCGTCGGGCATGAAGTAGAAGGCATGCACGCCCTTCGCGGGCGCATTGAAGTCGTCCTCCAGCGAGAAACGCGTCGTCCAGTTGTTCGGCTTGTAGCACGGCTGGAACAGGAGTTCAGGTCCAGGGAATTCCAGCGAACCGCCAAACCCGCCCAGCGCCGTCTCGTCCGCGCCGAGAAACCCGGCTGCGAAACAGGCGTAGCCCCAAAGAAGAACCTTCTTCATCGTTTTCCTCCCGTCTTAGGGGACCAAAAAGAAATTGACGATCTGCGCCGTCTTGTTGGGATCAAGGCCGTGCGGATGGTGCCCGAACAGGCTGCGGTAGTTGACGATGGGATGTCCGCCGGCGGCCTTGTAGCGCGTAATGAAAAGCTCGCAGTTCTGAGCCGGAGGGACGGTCTGGTCCTGTCCGCCATAGAGAATCAGCACGGGAATGCCCGCCTGGGCGATCTTCTCGGCCATGTTGACGGGCATGCGCGGATCGTTCTCCCACTTGCCGTCCGCGGGGACGGACGCGGCCCAGCCGGCGATCCGCTTCGGATCGGGATGTCCGAACTTCTGGAAGTTCAGGAGCGGGGCGTCGTAGTAGATCTTGCGGACGTTCTCGGGATGCGCGGCCGCATAGCGCGTCGAGAAGAAGCCGCCCCAGCTCATGCCGACCAGATTGGCCTTGGGGGCGAAGCCGAGTTCCGTGACGAGGAACTTCTGAAACTCCGCGGCGGCCGAGACGCCCGTATCGTCCATGCGCGTCGCGAAGAGGTCGAGCGTCACATGGTGGTAGCCCTTCCGCAGGAGGTCCAGCACGCCCGTACGGTCGACATAGGCTTCGGCCCACTGCATGGTCCAGGTCCAGGGACGGCCCTCGGCGGGCTTGACGGAGGGCTCGACGATCCAGCCGACGCGTCCGTTGAAGTCGAACTTCGTGCGCTTGAACCCGTACCAGACGTCCTCGCCAACGATCTTATGGTCCTTTTCGATCGTCGACCGGACGGACGGTTTCACTTCGCCGACTGCAGCACTCGCGGAAGCGGGCGCGCCGGGCAAGTCCAGCAGCATCGAAAGCTTCTTCGCGATGTCCGTGTTGTCGATTGTCCCCGCGAAGAGCTCCGCGCCCGGGCCGTAGGCATAAAGCGCCACAGGCTCTTCGGTGTGGTTGGTGGAGGAATAGGAAATCTGCACGCGGCCATCCTTGCCCGTGACGGTCCGTACGCGACCCGTCTCGTGGTCGGCGGTGATGATGACGAGCGTATCGCCCCGCGCCACGGCGAAGTCGAGCGCCGCCGCCGCCATCCAATCCGTCATCACCACGCCCTGCACCGTGACGTCAGGACGATTCCCGTGGTTGCCTCCGTCCGGAGTCGCGCATTCGGCCATCAGGAAGAAGCCCTTTGGATGGGCGGCGAGACGGGCGATCGTCTCCTTGACCCCGGCGCCGATCAGATCCTCAGTGCCGTAGAAGTTGATGGAACCGAAGACTTTTGCGTTCTTCGGCAACGCCTTGAATTCGTCGAACGTCTGGACAACGGAGTAGCCGTGGGCCGCCATGTCGACGTGCTTGAAGATCTCGGCGGTTGCGCTGCTGCCAATCAGAATCTCGTAACCACAGGAGGATGCCTGCTCAGCCAGTTTGGCGGACTCTCCCCGGCCACGGACGTGTCCATAGAATCCTGCCGGGGTCGCGCCGGTCAGCTTGTCGTTCGTGAAGAGTCCCACGGCAAGCCCCTTCTCGTGGGCGCGCTGGGAAAACGGCACAAGCGCAGTCGCCGTCTTGCGCTCCTCATCGGATCTGGCCCGCATGCCGACCATGCCGTTCATCGTCTTCGCCCCCGTGGCGATGGCCGTCGCGGAGGCCGCGCTGTCGGTTGTCTTGCCTAGAACAGAGACCGTCGCGCAGTGTCCCGCGACCGGAACCTGCTGCATCCGCAGGGTGTTCGGGCGCCCATGGCAGTACTGTGAGGTGAAGTCGACCGATCCTTCGCCCATGCCGTCGCCGATGATGAGAATGACGTTGCGGGGCTTCTGCCCGGCAGACGTCGCCGGCAGGGGCTTCGCCAGAGGAGACGGCGCGGAGAATTTCTTCGACACCGAAACCGGCGCCACGATGCCCTTCAACTTGCAGTCCGCGCCGCGGGCGGCGGCGAGAATCATCCACGAGCACCCGCCTTCGCCTGTCGACTCAAACTCCACGCGGACGAGTTTCTTCGCGGGATCGATCGGGAACTTCGAGGCGAAGAGCGAGACCTGCATGTTGTCGTTGTACTTCGTCCAGGCCCGTACCGCGTTGCCGCAGTTGCTGCCCAGCGTCCAGTCCAGGACGTCGCGTTTCGTGCGGACGGATTTGGCGACTTTGGAGCCGTCGGCATAGTGCATCCGGACGATGCCGATCTTCAGGTGCTTCGTCTGCGCCGAGTCCGCCGAGGCGTGGAGCAGGTAGAGGAAGGCCCCCGAGCCATCGGGAACGTCAACCGTAGCCCGGGCAGGACCACCCTTGCGACCAAGAACGATGCAGGTCTTGTCCGTCTCGTCCCGATTGGCGGGAATCATGAACGGCACGCCGCAGAAGTTGATCTTCCCCGCCGGCAGCACATGGAGGTCGTTGCCCCCCATGTCGAGCCAACCGCCCTTCCCATCCGCAGCCTCGCGATCTAGACGCGATGCATTCGCCGCCGCGCCAAACGGAAGCACATGAACAGAAGTCTTCGAATCCGCCGCCGTGGGAATCGCGGCAAAAACAGCCAGGATAACCGAAACAATCACTTTTTTCATGTGCGAATTCTAGCAAAAACGCACATTTCCGTCAACAATGTCGAACGATCTGCAGAGATTCCAAATGGAGGGGGTGGACGCTCCTTGCGTCGCGTCCGCCCCCTCC
>JAUNMP010000323.1 GCA_030537465.1 bacterium | reverse complement strand
CTTTATTTACAGGGCTTCGCTACATTGAGCCCCTCAAAAAATGGGGTAATTCCAAGGTTGAGAGTTAAAGGGGGTCTTATGAGGAAGTTTCTAGGTGTGTTGTCCATTCTCGGTCTGTTCTCGGCAGGAGCTGAGAACTTGTCGTTCATTGGCGACACGGACAAGGATCCGCTGTCGTACAAGCTGAACGAGACGATCACGTTCACCGTGAAACTCGTCGACAAGGACGCGAACAACGCGGCCGTCGCGGGACGTGAACTACGCTGGACGCTCTCGCATGACGAGAAGACGCTCGACAAGAGTGGCACGGCGACGAGCGACAATCCCCTCGTCGTGACGACGGCGATGTCCAAGCCCGGCTTCGCGCGCCTCGTCGTCGAGGTCAAGGACGGCGGCGCGTGGCTCAATGGTACCACGCAGGTCTTCGACGGCGGCGCGGGTGCGGATGTGCTCAACATCCAGGAATGGCCCGAACCGGCCGACTTCCGTTCGTTTTGGACGACTGCCACGAATACGCTCTACACGACGGCCTACACACCGGTCTGCACGAACTTCGTCCCTGCCGGCGCGGCCGCGGGCGTGCAGTACTTCCTCTTCGAGTTGCCGACCCTGCCCGGACTCCTCCCTGCCACGGGCATCCTCGCGAAGCCCGAAGGCGCCGATCCGGCGTCGTGCGGTGTGGTTGCCACGTTCAATGGTTATGGCTTCGGCGCGACGGCGCTGCCGAACGCGGCGACGGTCCTCAAGGGCAACATCGTCATCAACGTCGCCCGTCATGGCGAGTATCCGGTGCATCCGGACGCGAGCTACTACACGGACTTGCAGAATGGTCCGATGAAGAGTTTCTGCTTCCGTAACCTCGATGGAACCGTGCAGCAGACCGACCAGTACGGGATGATCCTGCGTGACCTGCGCGCGCTGCAGTTCGCGAAGTCGCTGCCCGAATGGAACCATGAGACCGTCGAAGTCTCCGGCGGCTCGATGGGCGGCTACCAGTCCCTCGCGATGGCGGGCCTCGACGCGGACGTCACGAAGTGCACGGTGAACATCCCTTGGCACGTGGACCTTTCGAGTGGTGTGAAGTACGGACGCATGACGGGGTGGCGTCCCGAGTGGACGGCGAACATGGACTACGTGGACGCGAAGAACTTCGCGAAGCTGATCCACTGCCCCGTCACCTTCACCGCGGGCCTTGGCGACTACGTCTGCCCGCCGTCCGGTGAGGTTCTGCTCTGGAAGAACCTGCCCGAACCGAAGAAGGTCACCTGGACGCAGAACTCCAGCCACCCCGGCAACCGCGGCCCCGTCTGCGCGCAGTACGTGTGGCAGGCGCCCGAACCAGAGCCGGAACTGGTGCCGGGCCGCACGCTCAACTGGGTCGGCGGCGGCGCGAACAAGCTTTTCAGCACCGCGCTCAACTGGAAGGACGCGGCCGGCGGCACGAACGCCGTCCCGCAGGACGGCGACGTCCTCAAGATCGCCACGAACACAGGCGACGCGAAGAACGACATCCCGAACCTCCACCCCTATCAGATCCGCATGAACGCCTATCAGACGCAGAGCTCCGGCGGCGAGCCGCTGATTCTTCAGTCCGGCTCCGGCGGCATCTACAACGAGGGCTACCTGCACTTCGACCTGCCGATTGCACTCGTCGGCACGAACGTGCCCTACTACTCGAGCTCGACCTGCGTGCAGCGCGGCCGGATATTCGGACTGGACGGGAAGGACTGCGGCATCGTCAAGCTCGGTGCGCAGCGCGCGGGCATCAATGGCGCGAACGTCGCGTCCGCCGCCGACTATGCGGGCTTCCGCTTCGTGACGATCCGCGAGGGCCAGTGGATCTACGGCATCAACGGCGGAGCGACGAAGATGAACCTGCTGCCGAAGGGGCAGACGGTCACGTTCGACGGACAGGGGACGTCCCTCGGCATCTCGCAGGCCTGCGTGTTCGAGGACTTCGGCCTGTACGAGACGCCGAACGCGCGGAACAAGGCGCACGCGATCACGTGCCAGGTTGATAATGGGACGGACGTGAAGCGCGGCAAGCTCACGGTGACGGGTACACCGCCGGCCGACGACACGGTCTTCACGGGCACGTTCGAGACGTCCGTCGACTTCTGCTGGAACCCGACCTCGTCCCTCAAGACGTTCACGCTCTCCGGCAGGACGTCGACGACGACGGGCACGGTCGAGATCGCGAACGGCACGCTGCGCCTCACGGCCGGCGCGGGCTATTCGCAGCTCGGGGAACTGAAGCTCTCTGGCGGCGCGGGTGCAAGGCTCGTCGTCGACACGGCGCCGCACACCGCCTTCCATGCGGACAAGCTCGTGCTCATCAACGGCACGGAGCGCCTCCAGCTTGCGGCGGGCGTGACGCTGACGGTCGGTGGCGTGACGATTGCGGGTGTCCGCCTACCGGCTAGAACCTACACGCGGGCGAACGCGGATTGGATCACGGGTGACGGTGCGGTGATTGTCGAAGGGCTCACCCCCTGTACTCTCACGTGGGCGAAGAAGGCAACCTACCTAAACCTGAAGTGGAGCAACAAGGACAACTGGATCAATGAAACGACAGGCCTGCCCGATGTCCCCGTAGACGGCGACACCATCAATCTGCCCGGGCGTTATGTGTACGACGCCGGTGGTCAGGCGGGCCGTACGGACAATAACCAGAACGACCTCGTGAATTTCCGTCCACGCCGCATCTACGTGCAGGGTGGTTATTCGGGTCCATCCGGCAATCCTGTCATCTTCGACGGCACGGACCCGATGGATGGCATCTACAACAACGGCTACATGTTCTACAACGTGCCGACGGTCGTAAACACGGCGGCGATCACGATCAACGTGGGCAGTGGAGCCAGTTACGGACACCGTGCTGACATCTACTCCACCGACGGCGGCGCGTTCACGATTCGCAAGATGGGCGGTGGACTCCTAGGCCTGTCGTGCCAGACGACCGGCAGGAACAAATACACAGGCTTCCGTCATCTTGAGATCCACGAGGGAAAGTTCTCGTTCAGCTGGCAGAAATGGGGCATCGGCGACTCGTTTCCGCAGGATCTCGATATCTGCTACATGGCGAAAGACACGTACCTGCAGTGCTCGGTGGACACGACGTTGCGGGGCGCGGTGATCCGCGAGGCATCCACCGCCGCGAACCAGACCCACTATCTCGGCGCGCAGAACGGCGAAGTCGTGACGCTGACGCTCGCGGGCGATCCCGCGGAGGACTCGCTCTTCACGGGCGTGTTGCAGGACCCGCTCAGTTTCACCTGGGCGCCCGAGAATGCGGAGCGCTCGTTCACGTTCTCCGGCGCGTCTTCGAAGAATCTCACGAAAGGGACACTGACGGTCAACAATGGCGCGGTTGTGCTGAAGGACGGTGCCACGTTCACGCAGCTGAGCACGCTCGCGCTCGATGGAGAAGGCGCGTGTTTCCGCGTTGAGTCCGCGCCGGCGACGGCCTTCCACGCGGACGCGCTCACGGTCGCGTCCGGCGCCGAGCGGCTCTACATCGAGGGTGGCGTGAAGCTCGCGGTCGACGCGCTCACGGTGGGGGAACAGTCCCTCGCGGCGGGCGTATACCATTCGACGGACAACGCCGGCGGCACGGGCGTGGCCTGGATCACGGGCGGCGGTTATCTCTGCGTAGGCGGAGCGGATGTCGTGCTGCCGACGGAGTCCACCGAGACGGTGGTCGGACTCTGGACGGCAGGTGGTGGATCCGACACGGCGGTCGGGACGGCCGCGAATTGGGAGGGTCAGGTGCTGCCCGACCTCGCGACCGGTTCGCTCAACGTGACGTTCGCCGCGGGTTCGGCGGCAGCGCTTGACCGCGACGCGCACTTCAAGGGCGTCACCTTCAACGCGCCGGGCTCGGGCTTCGCGCTGACGCGCGCCGCGGGATCGTCTTTTGTCAACTACCTTGGTTCGCTCGGTCTCTCCACGGCTGGCGGAACCGGGAAGACGTACACGCTCGCCATGCCGACCTATCTCGTCGCGCCGCAGACGTGGACGGTTGGGGCCAAGGACGTGCTCGACGTGAATGGCCCGCTCGTCGG
>JAUNMP010000322.1 GCA_030537465.1 bacterium | reverse complement strand
CCATCAACAGCTTCTTCATACGCAATTCCTTTTGTTGTACGTCAATCAAATAAATCAGTGCGGGCGAGCATCCCTCGCTGCTCGCCCGATCCGATGATCTAGAATCGCTTACCGGAAAAGGAGCATCGTTCCGTTTGGAATGATCCAGCACTCATAGCAACCAGGATCGACCGCGCCCTCGCGAATGCGCAGATTGCCCGCAAGGTCGGTCGCCGAAGCGCTCTAGAACGTGGCATCGCCCTTCCCGCGCGCCGGCGAACCGTAGGCAAGCGTATACGCGGGAACGCCCTTCGCCTGCGCCGCGTCGCCCGTAAGGATGCCCAGTTTATCCGGCGCAATAATGCTGTTCTCGCCAAGGTCTACCAGGGTCCCCGTGCTTGACGCACGCGGCGCAACGCCAAATACGCAGGACGTGAACGACACGCCGCTCGCGCCCGAGGCTGCGGAATTGACGACGAGGTCGCCCACCGCGCCTCCGTAGACGTTGTTGTAGAAAAGGCAGTTGAGGAATCGACACGGATGCGTCTGGTCAATCGGGTCGAGATAGAACTGCTTCCCGCCATTGTACCCGGACGCGACCGACGTGTCGGCAAAGGTGCAGTTCACGAAGGCGCTCTCCTCGGCATGGCCGGACCAGGTCTCCTTTCCAGTTGTCGCATTGCCCCAACGATAGCAGACGCCACGGAAGTCCGTCTTCGTCGTCGAACGTGCGCGGTCTCCCACCTGGCTGATGAGACAGTTCGTCGCGACATTGTAGCCGTAGAACACGCAGTAGGCGCCTTTGTTCGTCACATCGTGAATCTGGCAGTCCGTGAGAACGCTGTGGTAGATCACGCCGCCGTCCAGGTCGCACCGGAGAAGCTCGGCGTCGTTCGCGTCGCCGCCCGGAACGTTCGCAAAGGCGGCACCGTTGTACTTGACCGCCGTGTCGTAGCCAACGAGCGTGTCGAACTTGCGGTTACCGATGAACTGGCTGTCCACTGCCACGGCATGATACACGACACCACCGCCCTGAAGCGTCTCATTCCCGTAGAAAACGACGTTCGAGCAGGTGCCGTGCGTCACAATGCCGCCCCAGAAGGTATAGTTGTTCGTAAAGGCACAGCTCTCGACGGCGAGGCGATTGCCGTTGGCGCCCAGGACAATGGATCCGGCTTTCGCGGCGGATGCGGTATTTGTGGCGATGTTTCCCAGGAAGACGCAGTGGCGCACCGCGCCACTGGTCTGTGCCGCGATTGCCGCGCCACCGTAGGAATCATTCGCCGACCCCCAAGCGGCGCTCGTCATGTTCCCGACAAACGTGCAATCCACGACAGCCCCCAACGGAGAATAGAGATTGACGGCACCGCCTTTCCCAATGGCCAGATTCCCGACGAACACACAGTTGGAAACCGTACCACCGTGGACGGCGCCGCCAAGCGAGGAGTCGGTCGTCGACTCATTGGCGCTCACCGGGCGACTGCAGTTGTTCGTGAAGGCGCAGTCGACAATGGACACAGACGCTTCCCAGACGTTGTCGAACTTTCCTTCATACGCGCAAATTGCGCCCCCACGCCGCCGCGCCATGTTGTCAATGAACGTGCACCCCTGGATCACGCCATCCCGGCCGCCATTGTCGTTGTCCTCTGCGTTGGTGCGCGTGCCCGCCAGCACCGCGCCGCCATCCGTCCCGGCCTCGTTCCCCTCGAAATGGCAGTCCACAAGCTCCGTGCGCTGGCGCAGGGACACCGCGCCACCGGAGGTCGTGGCTCGATTCCGCACAAAGCGGCACTTGGAGATCGTCTTCCCCGTCGCCGTGTTCACCGCGCCCGGGCCGGTCCCCGAGTAATTTTCCTCGAACACGCACCGGTCGAGGGACGACGGCCACCAATACGCGCCACAGCCACCGTCGGCATGGTTCTTCTGGTATGTACAGTCAACCGCCCGTCCGTTCAGCGCGGCACCACCTTGATTGTAGGCGTAGTTCGCTTCGAAGAGGCAGTCACAGGCGTTGAGGTTCATCAACGCGCCGCCATTGCGCGCGGCAGTTCCGGAAGACGCAGTTCGTCGCCAGGCCGTCGGGCTGCGCACCCGACATCGAGATTGCGCCGCCATTGACCGCGGTGTTGAGGTTGCCCCCCGACGTCGGAGAGAGATCGAAACGATCCGATCCCGCGAATCCGTCAAACGTGAGGTGGCGGAACGTGGACTTGTTCGCTTCCGCCGAATCGCCCCGGAAGAAACGGCCATCGCCCTTGAGCACGACCTCGCCGCCCCAGTGCCCGACGGTCCCCGACGCCGCCGTGCCCTCGAAGTGAAGTTTTTTCTGCGAATAGATGTGGTGTTGGGTCGTGATCGGCGAAGAGGCCGCCACGGTCTCCGTCTTCATGTACTGGCCCGTCAGGTCATACGTGCCCGGAGCAAGGCGAATCGTATCGCCCGCCGTAGCCGTCCCGACGGCCTCCAACAGCTCCGCCACCGTCGCGACATCGCGCGTCGCAGCGGAACCGTCCAAAGTCACGCCCAAGAGCGCCATGCTGGCACAAATAGACCTAATCAATGATGTCCGCATATCCGAACCCCATTCATACTCGCTACATTGAGGAAACAACCGTGTCCATTATCTCAAATATCCAATGATATCGTCAACAGGGTCGCTTTTTTAAGAGACCGAGCGCCGTGCGTAATATTCTATGTTGTCCGCGGTTCCACATTGACCGAGGAGACCGCCGAAGGGCGTGCAAGACATTCTCCATCCTCGACACGCTGGCAGGCGTCGATGACGGCCGACCAGTCGTAGAATCGACGATCACGGTCCTTCACCAGCATACACGCAAGCAGATTGACGAATCCCTGCGAGAGCGTCGGCACAAAGAGACGTGGATCGGGAGCCCAGGCCTGTTCACTGACCTGCGAACGAATCACGTCCTCTGCCGAGAGTCCGGGGAAAAGCGTCCGTCCCGTCGCCAGATGATAGGCCGTGGCGCCGAGGCTGTAGATGTCCGTACGACAATCCAACGTCTGCTCGCCCCAGATCTGCTCCGGACTCATATAAGGTGGCGTGCCGACGAGCTCCGAGTCATCCGTCTGCGTGGTTCCCTTCTCCTTCGCGAAGAGTGTCTCCGAGGCGAGACCAAGATCTGTGATCTTCACCGTGCCGTCCACGTCGATCATCAGATTGTCTGGTTTGATGTCGCAGTGGACCGTCTGGAACGTGTCCCATGCGTACTGTAGCGCCGAGGCAACCTGCCCGATGACCGTGATGACATCGGCCTCCCTCATATGGGGGCGCGTCTCCATGTAACGCGCGAGCGAGTAGCCGCCCACCCAGTCCATCAGATAGAAGCACCGGCCATTGATCTGCTCGACACCATAGCCGTGGACGATGGACGGATGATCCATATAGGCCATCGTCCGACCTTCGGTGACGAACTGGTCGACAAGTTTGGGGTCGTGTGTGAGGGAATCGAAGAGAACCTTCACCGCGACATTACGCTGGAGGTTTTTGTGCCAGGCCTTCCAGACCGTGGCCGTACCACCACGACCTGCCTGTCCCCGGTATACGAGAAACGGCAGGTCTGGCGGACAGTCATCAACTGGAGTCAATTCCTCTTTCACAGAATATCCTTCAGAACTTTATGCAGATTTTCAACCGTGAGGGGCTTCTGGACGACACAACGGAATCCAGGCTGTTCCGGAAAGCGCTTTTCGTCCCTGTCGTTGTCTGCGGTAATTGCCACCACGGGCAGGTCGGGCAATCGTTCATGCAGAGCCTTCTCCAGATCGCCCCCACTCACGCCCGGCATCCAGAGATCGGTCAAGACGAGATTGGGAGGACGTTCGGCAGCCAGAGCAAGTGCGGCCTCGCCGTTCGTCGCCGTATCAACATAGGGGACACCAATCCGCTCCAGAATGCGCTTTGCGACAATGCAGTTCGTCGAAATATCGTCGACCACCAGTACGCGGTAATCCGCTGGAATGGCGAGAGGTTCCACAACGGACTCCTCCATTGGCGCACTCCCCAGAATCCGCTTCAAATCACTTCTGTTCATCGAACCCCTCCTTGTCCTTTGAGGTAATTGCAAAACCTCGGCGAAGTCGTGCCGGACGTCCGCC
>JAUNMP010000321.1 GCA_030537465.1 bacterium | reverse complement strand
CGGACGATCTTCATGATGCGCTCGCGCTTCTTCGTGCGGGGATTGAAGGCGTTCGCGCCCTTCTTCAGAACGCCCGAGTAAACGCGCACGAAATAGAGTCGACCCACATAGGGATCCGTCGCGATCTTGAACACAAGGGCCGAAAGCGGCTCCTTCGCATCATGCTGGCGCATGACCTTGTCACCGCTCTTGAGATCGGTCGCCTCGACCGGCGGACGGTCCGTCGGAGCGGGCAAATAGAGTCCCACGGCGTCAAGGAGCGGCTGGATGCCCTTGTCCTTGAATGCGGTGCCGCAGAGCACCGGCACGAACTGCCCGGCGACGACGAGACGGCGAATCGCCGCGCGGAGTTCCTCCGCGGTGAGATCGCCGTTCTCGAGATAGGCCTCCATCACGCCCTCGTCCAGGTCGGCGACCTTTTCGCAGAGTTCGGCGCGCGCGAGCTCGGCGTTGTCCTTCAGCTCTGCGGGGATGTCGCCAACGGTGAAATTCTTGCCCTCGCTCGCCTCGTCGTAGACGATGCCCTTCATCTCGAGCAGGTCGACGACGCCCTTGAAGTTCTCCTCCTTGCCGATGGGAAGCTCAATGGGCGCGGCATTCGCCTTGAGCTTCGCGCGCATCTCCTCCACGACGCGGTTGAAGTCCGCGCCCATGCGGTCCATCTTGTTCACGAACGCGACGCGCGGCACGTGGTAACGGTCCGCCTGGCGCCACACCGTCTCGCTCTGGGGCTGGACGCCGCCCACGGCGCAGAACACGCACACGGCGCCGTCAAGGACGCGCAGCGAGCGTTCGACCTCCATCGTGAAGTCCACGTGGCCGGGGGTGTCGATGATGTTGATCGACCAGTCCTTCCAATTGCAGGAGATGGCGGCGGACTGAATGGTGATGCCGCGCTCCTTCTCCTGGATCATGAAGTCCGTCGTCGTGTCGCCTTCGTGGACTTCGCCGGTCTTGTGGATCTTGCCGGTGTAGAAGAGGATGCGCTCGGTCGTCGTGGTCTTGCCCGCGTCGATGTGGGCGACGATGCCGATGTTACGTACGTTTGCGAGAGTGCTGTCTGCCATAGGTCGGGAGATTATATCACATTTCGGGTGAGAGGCGACGGTAGATGGCGATTCGCGTCTGACCGTAGATCCGATCGCGGACGAGCTCCCAGAGCGGGGATTCGTCCGGCGTCTGGTGGGCCTTCATCTCGGCGATGAAGAGTCCGTCGGGCTTCACGATGTTGCGCTCGGCAAGCACGGCCAGCACCTTCGCGTAGCCCTGTTCGGCGCCCAACGCGTACGGCGGATCCGCATAGGCGATGTCGACCGCGGGTAGACTGGCCGTCGCGAGCCACTGATAGACATCGGCGCGAATCACCTGGCACCGCGCCTCGGCCCCGAGCTGGGCGATGTTGGCCTGCAGGCACGCGATATGGCGGGGGGCGACCTCAATGAACGTCGTACGCGCCGCGCCGCGCGAAAGGGCCTCGAGTCCCACGCTGCCGGAACCTGCGAACAAATCGAGGAATGCCGCGCCCGCCAACTCGAACTGGAGCATCGAGAAAAGCGCCTCACGCACTCGATCCTGCGTTGGGCGGACCGCATCCCCCGCGGGAACCTTCAACGGGCGTCCCCGCCAGTCACCACCGGAAATCTTCATGCGAACACCTCCTCCGCGACGCGGACCGTAGCCATCGCGTCCTTCGCGTAATAGGTTGCGCCGATCTGCGCGGCGTAGTCCGCCGTCAGCACCGCGCCCCCCACGACCGTCCGGCAGTCGGGCTTGGCCGCCTTCAGCTGGCGTATCGTCTCCTCCATGAATCCGACCGTCGTCGTCATCAGGGCCGAGAGACCCACCAGTCTGCAGTCGAGCTTCAACACCGTCTCCACGATCGTCTCCGGCGCCACGTCGCGTCCAAGGTCGACGACCTTGAAACCATAGTTCTCAAGCAGAGCGCGGACGATATTCTTTCCAATGTCGTGGATATCGCCCTTGACCGTGGCGATGACGATCGGTCCACGCAGGGTCGTCACCCCGCCGCTCTTCGCGAGCTCCCGACGGATGACCTCGAACGCGGCGCTCGCCGCCTCGGCCGCCATCAGGAGCTGCGGCAGGAAAACCGAGCCTTTCTCGAATCCCCTGCCGACGATCTCCAGCGCCGGAACGATCTCGCCGTCAATCACCTCGACCGGGGTCAGTCCCGTCGCGAGCAGACCGTCTGCAATCGTCGCGGCATCGCCTTTGAGTCCGTGGGCGATCGCCTCAGTGAGCGGGGAACGCCCCGCCTGCGGCGCCACCGCCGCGAGTTCGGCCGAAGGCGTCGTCGGTGCGCTCGTCGAACCACCGACCTTGCCTGCGGAGACAGCGGCGATCCATTCCTCGCAATTGCGGTCGCGCCCCGACAGCGCGCGCCAGGACCGATAGGCGGTCATCATCTCGACCGAAAGAGGGTTCACGATGGCGGTGGTGAGTCCAGCCTGAAGCGCGAGAGAATAGAACGTTGCGTTCAGGAGCGGTCGCGCCGGCAAGCCGAAGGAGACGTTGGAGACGCCGAGGACGGTCCGGCATCCCAACTCCGTGCGGACAAGCCTGAGCGACTCGAGGATCACCGGCACGCTCGTGGCGTCGGCGCTGACCGCGAGGCAGAGCACATCGATGATGAAGTCGCAGGGGCGGAGTCCGAATTCCGCGCCGCGCGAGAGAATCTTCTTCGCAATGGCAAGGCGTCCCTCCGCCGTGGGCGGAATCCCCGATTCGTCTAGAGTCAGCGCCACCACGACGCCACCGTATTTGGCGACGAGCGGGAAGACTGCGTCCATCACCTCGTCCTTGCCGTTGACCGAATTGACCAGGGCCTTGCCGTTGTAGTGGCGCAGCGCGCACTCAAGCGCCTTCGCGTCCGACGTGTCGATCTGCAGCGGCAGGTCCGTGACGCCCTGAATGGCCTGGACGGTCTCGTCCAGCACGGCAGGCTCGTCGATTCCGGGAACGCCCGCGTTGACGTCCAGCAGATGTGCCCCCGCCTCGACCTGGGCGATGGCCTCGCGGAGCACGTACCCCGTGTCGCCGGTGCGATAGGCCTCCTTCAGTTTCTTCTTGCCGGTGGGGTTGATGCGCTCGCCGATGATCAGTGAATCGTCGAACGGAATCTCGACGGCGCGCGCGTACGAGGTCACGACCGTCTTTTCCACGATTTCGCGGGACGATGTGACACCCACCGCAAAGGACGGACCGTCCAGCAGCCTGCGGACGGCGGCGATGTGTGCCGGCGTCGTCCCGCAGCATCCACCGACGATCACGGCACCGGCCTTCACGAGCTCGCCGACATCCTTCGCGAAAGCCTCGGGACCGACGAGGAAGACGGTTTCCCCGTCTACGACCTTCGGGAGGCCCGCATTTGGCTTGACGACGAGCGGGAGATTGGTGGAGGCGGCCAATCGCTTCAAATACGGCAGAAGGAGATCGGGGCCGAGTCCGCAGTTGAAGCCGATGGCGTCGACATGCAGACCTTCCAGCATCGCGCCGACGACTTCGGGGCTCGCCCCGGTCAACAGCTTACCGTCCCCTCCCAGCGCCACGGTCGCGATGACAGGCAGCGAGCAGTTCTCCTTTACGGCAAGAACGGCGGCCTTGAGCTCGTAGGTATCGCTCATCGTCTCAATGACGACCAGATCGGCTCCGGCCTCCGCGCCGATGCGGATCTGCTCGGCGAAGGACGCGTACGCCTCGTCGAAGGCGTAGTCGCCGGCGGGTTTGAGAAGGCGTCCGGTGGGGCCAACATCAAGAGCGACGTAGCGTGGACGATCTCCCGCGGCGTCCGCGGCGGCACGGGCATTCCGAATCGCCGCATTGATCACGTCGGCGAGCGGAGCGTCACCATGGTATTTGGCGGGACTCGCGCCGAAGGTATTGGAAAGCACGATGTCCGACCCCGCCGCGAAATAGGCGGCGTGGACGGCCTGAACGGCCTCCGGATGCGTCAGATTCCAAAGCTCGGGGATCTCGCCTGGCTGCAGGCCCCTCGCCTGCAGCTGAGTTCCCATTCCACCGTCCAGCATCAGGATGCGGGACTTCAAGAGTTCAACTAGATTCATCGCGACTAGTATAC
>JAUNMP010000320.1 GCA_030537465.1 bacterium | reverse complement strand
GTCGGGCGGCATGGTCATCGGCACGGTGTCAGAGGGGTTTTGCAATTACCTCTTATCAGGGCGACCTGGACGAGATCCAGTGGCTTGCGGGCGCCTGGAGCGAAGACGAGGTTGCCGCGGAGTATGCGGCGAAGAATCCGCGTCGAAACGCGACACCGATCCTGCCGGTTCCGGCCGCGCACTGGACCTTCGACACGCAGATGTCCGACAAGGGCTATGCGGATGTGACGGGACACGGATTCGACCTCGAGAACGTCGCCTCCAACGGCACGATTTTCGTGGCGAAGGAGAATGTCACCTATGCCGACGATCCGTCTTTCGTGGGCGGTGCCGCGCGCATCACCGCTAAGACAAGCTATCTTAAGCTCAAGGCGGGCACCGACCTCTCCACGGCGCTGACGAACGGCGCGTCCTTCACGCTGTCGATGCGCTGCGGCTATCCAGGCAATGGAACGTCCTTCATGCTGGGCGATGGTACGACTGCGAACACGCTCTATTTGGGCGATGGTGGAACGCCGCGCATGCAGTACTGGCAGGTTGGTTCGACGAAATATACCTATTCCGATTCCGGCACCTACGGTGCCAGCGGCACGGTCCTGTCGTCCGCCTACTGTATCGATACGATCGTCTACGACGCTGCGAACAAGCATGTCCAGGTCTATCGCGACGGTGTCCTGAACAAAGAGGGCACCGGTGTCTCGTTCACGTTGAAGCCGACGCAGCTGCAGTGGGGCAAAGTCGGAAATTCGGCCTTCACGAATCTCCGTCTCGACGACATGCGCTTCTACAACGTCGCGCTGACGGGCGGACAGGTCGCGGAGATGGTTCGCCAGATTCGCCGTGGCGCGGACTATGGTTCGGACACGAAGGTCCTGCCGGCGGAAGCCGAGGTTGAGGTCGCCGCAGGGGCGACGTTTGCGACGCAGGGCGTAGCCGATTTCGCGATCGGCAAGGTGACGGGCGCGGGCACGGTCGACATCCACGGCGGAACCTCCTTCAAGGCGGCCGACTATGCCGGGTTTACGGGTACGCTCGCGGGTACGGGTTGTCTGAGCATCGATGGTTCCGTGGCGGTGCCGACGACGGCGACGGTTACGGCCGATGTGCGAATCGACAATCCGACGGTGCCGGTTGCGGCCGCAGGCGGGAAGACGCCGTACGCCGAAACGACGGGGCGTGTCGTTGTTCCCGCTTC
The DNA here is from genome assembly GCA_030537465.1 of bacterium. Taxonomy (GTDB): domain Bacteria; phylum Verrucomicrobiota; class Kiritimatiellia; order RFP12; family UBA1067; genus RUG572. The sequence continues at coordinate 2,902 of JAUNMP010000320.1, read as the reverse complement.
GGGCACGCTCACGGTTGCCGGCGCGACGCAGCCCGGCCAGCTCGCCGGCAAGCGGTGGCCGCTCGCGAAGGGCGCGTCCGTCGTCGTGCCGTCCGATCTTTCGGGTTGGAAGATTGTGCCTCAACCCGAGGCCGACTGGGAGTTCAAGTCCGTTGACGGCACGCTCTACTTTGCCGTCAAGGGCGGCGGCACGATGCTCCTCGTTCGTTGATGCCCGCCGCAGGCGGAAAGGCCGTGTCGTGGCTGTGGAAGAACATGAAGTCGCGGCTGTCGGCGGATCTGAAAACCTCGGCGATGTTTCTGAGCGCCGTCAGACGGAAACGACTCGGCGGGCGTAGGGGGTGTGACGGAAGAAACTGTGCGCCTCTTCGTCGGACGAGAAATGAAAGGCCTGCACCGACAATGGTCCATTGCAACTCTCTGACCGTTTTGGTACACTTCTGTCAGTAAAAACTGAGGTTACAAACCGAGTGTATTTAAAGTATGGAATTTCAGCGCGAAGAGTATGTCGAGAAACTGGCTCAAAGGCGGGGGAATGGACTCGTCAAGGTCATTACCGGGATTCGTAGGTGCGGTAAAAGTTATCTTCTCTTTCGGCTGTTTAAGGGCCGCCTGTTGAAGGAAGGTGTCAAGCCGAATCACATCGTAGAGATCGCCCTCGATGTCGAGAAGTTCGAAGAATTGCGAGACCCCATGGCGCTTGCCAGGTATGTGCGTGGGAAGATCAAAGGGGATGGCAAGACCTGGTATGTATTCATTGATGAGATACAATATTCGCGTAAGGTGTTACGTCCTGGCGTGGATTTATCGAAGGTTGCGCCAGAGGACATCGAAACGTGCTATGTAACTTTTTACGATGTCTTGAACGAGCTTCGACTCATGGAAAATGTTGAGGTTTACGTGACGGGCTCAAACTCACGTCTCCTTTCCAAAGACGTGGCGACGAACTTCCGAGATCGTGGATTCGAGATAAGGGTCTTCCCTCTTTCGCTCGCCGAATGTTGCGCGGCCCTTCAGGGCGAGAAAGGTGAAATTCTTGAGGACTATCTCGCTTGGGGAGGGATGCCGCAGGCCGTCCTTGAAAAAGACGTTGCCGTTCGAGAACGTTATCTCAAAGATCTTTTTGACAAGGTTTATCTCAAGGATATTCGTGAGCGACACAAGTTGCGTGACGATTATGTCCTGGACGGCGTTGTCGATGTCGTGTCTTCGGCAATCGGGTCGCTGACGAATCCGCATAAGTTGGTCAATACATTGAAGTCGGTTCTTAAGGTTGATACGACAGATGTCACAATGAAGCGGTATCTCGAATACCTTGAAGATGCTTTTCTTTTCTCCAAGGCACGACGGTATGACGTCCGGGGGAAGGCCTATCTTGATCGCCCGGTGAAATACTATGCCGAAGATGTCGGCCTTCGCAACGCCCGACTCGATTTCCGTGAAGGGGAAAAACAGAATCAGATGGAGAATGTCATCTACAACGAACTCCTTCGTCGCGGCTATTCCGTCGACGTAGGCGTCGTCAATGCCACGGTTCGCGAAGGCGAGGCTGTGATGAGCCGCCAATATGAAATCGACTTTGTCGTCAATCGCGGCAATCTCAAACTGTACATTCAGTCGGCCTATGAACTCGCGGACAAAGCCAAGCGGGAGCAAGAGTCGGAATCGCTTAAACGGTCGGGGGATTTCTTTGCCAAGATCATCGTCATCAACGGCTTTCAGCGTCCAAGGGCCGATCAGGATGGCATTGTGACTGTCGGGCTGATTCCCTTCCTTTTGGAGCCGACGATTCTCGATGGTGCGTTTGCATCAGCTCGTTAGCCCCCACTCGCGCTGTTCGCCGATATGGATTTGATGACAGGGCGCAAACTGTCATCAGATTTTCGTCTGACAACAACGACGAACCACCCGTGTAATTATCCGCGATTAGAATCTTGCTGTGGGATATGGAAACCGGAGACGGTGCAATTGCGCCGTCTTATGTTTTCTATGCGCGCGAAGGCTTTCGCAGAAAGCAACGTAGTCCGTTCAGGACAACTGCCGACAGTCGTGTGCCTCTCCAGGATGGCGCTTGAGTCAATTCCGGAATGGAGATCTCACGGAAGCACGAAACGCCGTTCGGTCAGCTTGGGACGGCTGTTCTCGAAGTACGGCCAACCATCCGATGTCCACTTGAGTTCCTGTAGCAGGGTGGGACGCGCCGCGGGCGGGAAGGCCGTGTCGTGACTGTGGAAGAACATGAAGTCGCGGCCGTCGGCGGATGTGAAGACCTCGCCGTTGTGACCGGGGCCATAGAACTTGTCATCCTTCGCCGAACAGAGAATCGGTTTGGCGGCGCCTTCGGTGAGCGGACGGCCCTCGCGGTTGAGAAACACGCCATCGATTGTGCGGGAGCGTCCGACCATTAGATGGTAGGTGTGGTTGCTGTAGATGCCGCCCGAGAAGAAGAGGTACCACCATCCGTTGCGATTCAGCACATACGATCCCTCCCAGGTGCCGGGTTCGCCCCAGATCTTGCGGCCGGGATTGCGGCGTCCAGCGACATGAGTGTATGTGGCGCCGGGGAGAGTGGAGAGACCGTCGGCGGCGAGTTCCACGCGATGGATGCCGTCGGCGCAGCTCCCCACGAACATCCAGACATGTCCGTCGGTCTTGAGCACAAACGGGTCGATGGTGTTCTGGATGCCGATACGTGGACCGTTGACGACCTCTCCGGCATATTCGAAGGGACCTGTCGGCGAATCGGAGACGAGCGCCTCCACGCGGCAGTCGGCATCGCTGATGAAGAGCGAGATGTAGAGCACCCAGCGTCCATTCAACTTGACGACGCACGGTGCCCAGAGATTCTTTGATGAGGTAATTGCAAAACCCCTCTGACACCGTGCCGATGACCATGCCGCCC
>JAUNMP010000056.1 GCA_030537465.1 bacterium | reverse complement strand
TCAGCGCAAATTCGCTGGTCTGCAGCGACACCTGGAACGTGTGGAACATGAACGGACATAATTTGACCCTGCGCTGCATCAATGACAAGAAGGGCATGTTCCGCTTCCGTTCGGGACCGACCATCCACGATCCGGGCAGCATCACACTCGACAATGCGCGTTTCTCAATGTACAACGGGACGAATATGAAAGTGGTCGATGGTGTGATTCCCGTCTTCAAGACGGTGAACGGCTGCACGGTCAATTTCGCAAATTTCCACTCCAGCAACACGTATCTCAATAAGTGTGTCGCCAGTTGTGATTTTGGCCCCGGTACGGTGATCGACAATGTGACCTTCCATCCGACGGACGGCCCCGGGCCTACGACGATCAGCAATCTGGTTGGCTGCGTGACGGTGTCGACCGCGCAGGTGCTGACTGTGGTGAATACCTATACGGTTCGCAAGGCTGATTTGATGGCGGATCCGCCGCAGATTCTGGTTGCGGAGAAGGGGTTGACCTTTGAAGAGAACTGCACTTTGTCGGTTGAAGATGATGATCTCACAGGATTGAGCTTGAAGACAGGCGTAACGATTGTGAAGTGTCCCAAGGGAAAGCTGTCCGGGCGGCCGAAACCGACGGGCGACTTCTCGGTTCGTTTCCAGACAGAGGGCGATTTCGACTATCTGAAGCTCTGGAGTCGCAGCGGCGTGGTCGTCATCTTCAGATAAAAGGAGTTTCCAATGACAGTTAAATCGCTTTTCTGCATGGCCGCAGGGGTCATGCTGGGGTTTGTCTTTGGCGCCGATCCGTTCGGGGCCGTGGACTTCGAGGTCGAGGCGCCGCGGAATTCCACGGGCGTCGTCGTGAATGCCGTGGCCTTTGGCGTGTCCACCGCGGCGGTGGACAATGTCGTTGCGCTCAACCGCGCGCTGGCGTTCTGCCGCTCCAACAATGTCGCCCGTCTCGTCGTGCCGCACGGCGTCTACCGCATGACGGCCGAACGGTCGGTGGTGCTGGAAGGTCTGAAGGACTTCGTCTTCGACGGGGACGGGTCGACCTTCGTCTTCTTTCGGACGCGGGACGTGAATGTCCGGCTCGTGCGGAACGAGCGGATTGAATTCCGCAATCTGGTCGTCGACTGGGACTGGGAACGCGACCCGCTCGCGAGTCTGGTCGAAGTCGTGGAGGCGACGGCTGACCACGTCGACTTCCGCTTCGTGCACTACGACCGTTTCCCGCGCCGCGACGTGCGCGCCGCGTATATCAGCGCCTGGGACGAGGCGGCGGGGGCCGTCGGTCTGCCAGGTCTGTCGGCGCTGGGGCGGGGTTTCGACATGTCGTGGGGCGGGCCTCGGAAGGATCCGCCCAAGCGCTGGCTCTCGGACAATGTCCTGCGCATCGAACGCGGCGCGGCGGATCTGCCGATCGGCAGCCGTTGGCGGATGCAGCACTACTACTACGATCTCGGCGGGTTCAGCATGGAGTCCAACCGCCATCTGAAGATGGAGGACGTCGAGGTCCGCTCGAACGTCGGCCACGCCTTCTACATGGCAGGTTCCCAGCGCTACACCCATTTTCGCCGCGTCAGTATCCGTGTGCCGAAGGACGATCCGAAGCGGATGATCACCTGCACGGCGGACCATTTCCACGTCCATCGCTCGAACGGATGGTTGAAGCTCGAGGACTGTGACTTCTCGCTGGGGGCCGACGACGGCATCAACGTCCACGACTGCACGGCCTGGGCGCCGGAGCGCGTGGCGACGAACGCGGTCAGAGCCGCAAACGGCGGATGGGCGTTTTCGGTTGGCGACGAGGCCGAGATCCGCAACGCCGACTACTCGCCGACGGGCGTCCGCCTGAAGGTGACGGACGTCCGCAAGGGCGAGAAGGGCGGGCGCGACCGTCTCATTTCGTTCGACGGTACGGTGCCGGAGAAGGCGCACAAGGACGGCTTTGTCCTGCTGGACCGCTCGTACTGCTCCGACAATGTCATTCTCCGCAACTGTACCTTCCGGGACAACCGCGCGCGCGGCGTCATCATCCAGGCCAACGACGTCACGGTCGAGAACTGCCGCTTCCGGCACACGGAGGGGCCGGCGATGAAGGTGACGACGGGATGGACCGAGACGCTCTGGTGCGAGGGCGTGGGCGTGACAAACTGCGTGGTGCGGGACTGCACGTTCGAGCGCTGCAACGCGGGGAACAATCCCAACGGCGTGCTCGTCGTCTCGACCTATCTTCACCAGCCTGGCTACGCGAAGGGCACGGGCGCCTCCGACTACCCGATCATCAAGGACGTCCTCTTCGCGAACAACCGATTCATCGATTCGGGCGACCTGCCGAAGACCGTTGCCTCGTCCGCCCAGGTCGAGTTCCGGAACAATCGCGTGACGCGGGAACGGTTTCATCCTCTGCCGATGTGGGTGACGGTCCGTACAACGCTGACCAACGGAACAATCCGAACCGTTCGCGCGACAGGCCGTCGCCAGGAAGACGGTACGTTCCGCGTGGTCGTGCCGGCCGCGTCGATTGGGGATGACGTGGCCACGGTCGACGTCATCCATCCGGCCTTCACGGCCAAGAAGGGCGATGCGGGCTATTGGCTCGCGCCGCGCGGCCAGCTGGGCTACTTCACCCGCGACAAGGGGCGCTGGACGACGGACGTCTACAACAACCACCTGCTGATGCCGTACTTCGCCTGCAAGACGGCGGCGGGACTGGCGACGTGCTGGATCAAGGGGCTGCGCTTCGAGTGCGAGGTGCGGATGGAGGCGAAGGACGGGCAGTACGAGTTCTTTCCGCGGCTGCGTGTCGCGAAGATGGGGTGCCGGCCGTATGAGGATTGGGTACTCGAGTTCCGCAACTTGGGGCCGCAGGCGGACTATTCCGAGGCGGCGCGCTTCTTCCGCGACACGCGGCTCAAGGCCGGCGAGATCATCCCGCTGACGGAGAAGATGAAGACGCGTCTGGAAGTCGCCGATCTGCGCGACACCTTCACGGCGCGTCTCCCGATGTTCGCCGCGAAGCCGCGGCAGCCGGGCGACCAGACGCCCGAGACGGAGCCCGAGGTGAAGGTCGGCTATACGATCGAGCAGGCGGAGCAGCTGTTGCGCGACCTCAAGGCGGCGGGTGTGGAGAAGATGGAGTTCTGCGCGAGCGGTTGGACGACGGGGGGCTATGACGGACGCTTCCCGAGCTTCTTCCCCTGCGAGGAGAAGATCGGCGGCGACGCGGCGGTGAAGCGGCTCGCCGACACGGCGAAGGCCCTCGGCTATCGTCTCGGCCTCCAGAGTGCCTACACGGCGGCGTTTCGCATCTCCCCGCGCTGGAGCGAGGACATCGTCTGCAAGAATCCCGATGGCTCCCTCCTGCGGGGCGAGACCTACTGGTGCGGCGGCGACACGTATCGCACCTGCATCGAACGCGTCCGCCAGCTGTTCCTCGACGAGGACATGAAGAGCTGGAAGGCGCTGGGTGTGAACGGGGCGAACTATCTGGACGTCTTCACGGCGATCTCGCCGTGTCCCTGCAGCGATCCGAACCACCGCATCAACCGCGCCCAGGCGGCGGAGGCGCAGCGGAAGATCGCGCAGCGCTGCATCGACGAGCTCGGGGGCTTCGCGAGCGAGTGCGGCGAGGACCATCTCATCAACGAACTTTCCTACATCAACTACGTCTCGCCGGACATGAAGCGCTGGCAGGGCTATGCGCAGACGGAGAAGATGGCGAATCAGGAGGCGCTCTTCCCGCTCCGGTGTCCCGACCCTGCGAAGAACGCCGTCGACGAGATCGTGCCGTTCTGGGAGATCGTCTACCATGGCTTCGTCTTCCATCCGACCGATCGCCTGACGCAGAACCACACCAGCACATGGAATCGGAAGAAGAGTCCCGGCACCTGGCTGCTCTCGGTGGAGTTCGGCGGACGCCCGATCCCGTACATTGGCACGAAGACGCCGGTCGCGGAGATCGTCCGTGCCTACGAGGACTACAAGCCGCTCGCCCGTCTCTCGACGGTCTTCCTGCAGGCGCACCGCCGCCTGTCGGACTCCGTCCGCCTCGTCCAGTACGCCGACGGCACGGAGATCGTCGTGAACTACGGTTCCGAACCCTATTCCTACAAGGGCGAGACGGTCGGACCGAAGTCCTATCGGATCCAGGCCGGGCACGCCGCTGACAGAACGTCGTCAGGCGCTTCTGCGCCTTGATGATGCCGCGCGGGCCGATTCCCCGGATGAGCATCGACGTGGGGCCTGGAGTTTACCCATTTCTGAACGGGAAATCGGTATTGGGCCTAATAGATGAAGGGTGGTAGACGTTTCTGGAACTGTAATGGCGGTTGAGGAGTGGAAACGGAGTTTCGGGCGCAGTCCCGGGATAACGACCAGTCGTACACTCCCCCTCGCCGCCAGGGCGTGGCGCTGCCGCGGGCGTCAACGCAGAGGGAACAGAGGCCGAGAGGCTCAGAGCGTTGAAGAGGGTGCTTTGCACGATACAACGGCGGATGTCCGCCCGATTTTCTGGAATTGAGAACTGTCGGATGGATGTGCGTATTCGGCCTGAAATCTCTCATACGCCCTCTGAGCCTCTGGGCCTCTGTTCGCTCTGCGTTTTCGCCGCCGGCAGGCCGGAGTTCCCGATCCATTCACGCCCAATACCAGGGTGGGGTATGCGAGAACTGGTGAGAAATGGGTAAACTCCAGGTGGGGCGTCTTGCGTTGTGCGTGGGAACGATGTATAATATTGCTCAGTCGATTGAGTGAATTTGCTCAGTGAAGTGAGTGAAATGTTTAAGCGCGCAATTCTCGCACCGCCGTCGATTTCGTTTCATCTTGAAGATGGCATTCCACAAATATACCGAGACGGGGCGAGATTTGCTATAATTTCGCCATGATTCTCAAACACAGAGATCGTGAGCTTCTGCGATTCGAATGGCTTGAACCGCAAGGGGTCCGTGTGCTCTCCGTCGTCGAGGAGAACCGTCGTTTCCTGCCGCTTGAGATGAAGGGACGAACCGATGACGAAGCGCTCTGGATGTGGCTGAGAAAACGCGTTGTTCCCAAGGGACGTGCCTACATTCAGAGTTGCCTCGACAATCTCGGCTTGCGTGGAGATGATGTGCGCGGCATCATCACGTTCTGCCTGGGATTGTCCTTGAATGATGTACATTGGGTTGATGCGGAAACATCAGGGCGGACATGGGCACAGGTCAATCTCTATGCGAATCCGTTCTCGGAGACTCTCGCGTTCATGGCTTTTACAGGTGCGGATGAACGCGTTGAACTTGGATCGACCTCGCCGGAACTGACGACGAATGGCATGTTGGCAAAATGCTGGCGCCGCATCAAGGGGGATGTTCTGCTTTACAAGTCAGGTACGGAAGGTGCGGCTAATTGCGGTTTCGAGCCTTATTCGGAATTCTATGCGGCACAGCTGGCGGACGCGCTTGGACTGAACCATGTCGATTATGGTCTTGCCAAGTTCAAAGGGCGCCTCTGTTCGACATGTTCGCTTTTCACGAGCAATGATGTCGGATTCATTCCGGCAGGGCGTGTCCTTTCTCAGCAGGATGCGTTGGCGGATGAACGATTCTCCGATATCTTCTTTTTTGATGCCCTCATCTGCAATCCAGATCGTCATCTCGGCAATTTCGGGTATCTCGTGGCTCATGAGACAAATGAGATTGTCGGGGTTGCTCCGATTTTTGACAATGGATATGGCTTGTTCTCGCTCGCACTCTATAAGAACAAGTATCGGGATGAATTCGCCGATCTAGGACGTTTCGCCGCAGCGCGAACGCCGGCATTGTACCGTTCGTGGATGGCCTATCCGGGAGGCCTCACGCTTCGGCAAAGGGGGCTTCTCGAGAAACTTGTCGGGTTTCGCTTTACGCGGCATGAGAACTACAATCTGCCGACAGAGCGATTGAGGCTGCTTGAGGATTTTCTCCAGAAACGAATTCGCATGATGCTGGATTATGGTGATAAAGCCGACGATTATCTTGACTTATCAAAACGGCGTGTCGTAGTAAAAGGTAAAATTGGAACGAGCGATGTCGCAGTGCAGGTTCTTGAGAACATGCGAGCGGATCCGTTTGTCTCCACTCGCGAGTTGTCTGAACTGCTCGGTGTCACAGCGCGAACCGTGCAACGCATTTTGGCCAAACTCCGTCAGGAAGGCCGCATTACGCGTGTCGGATCCGACAAGACCGGACATTGGGTCGTCGCGGAATAAGCCGTTGGAGTCGTCAATACGGCGGTCGGCATTTGAATGTATGGCCCTGGAAGCTCGTTCACGATTCGATCAGGTACTTTCGCAGAGCGATGGCGACGGCTTCCGTGCGGTTGGCGGCATCGAGCTTGTGCAGAAGGGCTTTGACGTGTTCCTTGACCATGGGCAGGCTGATCTTGAGGATTTGGGCGATGTCTTCATTCATCAGGCCTTTGGCCATCAATTTGAGGATCTCCAGTTGACGGGGCGAAAGACGCGGCAGGGGCGGATTCTCGGAGATGATCTGCTCGATTTCGGGTGAGATGTAGTGTCCGCCCGCCGCGACGGCGGTGATGGCCTGATGAAATTCATTCCAGTCCGCGCTTTTGAGAATGGCGCCGCGTGCGCCGACGGACAGTGCATGGGCGAGATCGTCCGCGGTGCCAAAGGTCGTGAGAATGAGCACCTGGGCCTCCGTCCAGGAAGCCAGAAGTCGCTGGGTTGTCTGTGCGCCGCTCATTTCCGGCATCATGAGATCCATGATGATGACGTCGGGGCGTAGTCTGAGCGCGGCGTCGAGGGCGCTTTCGCCATCGCCGACATCGCCAATGACCTTGAACTCGGGGCATGTTCCAAGGAGCGAGACAAGTCCCTGCCGCATCATGGCATGGTCGTCGACAAGCAGAATGGTGGTGGGGTCCATCGGCGTTCTCTCCTTTAGGTGTCGGGCAGCAGCAGGGCAATGTCGGCTTTTGCGCCGCAAGGCTGGCCGCGTTCAAAGGCCAACGTGCCGTACAGATTGCGCAGGCGCTCGCGAATGCCCTGTAGTCCGTAATGGCCTTCGGCGACTCCCGGGCTGTGCGCAGGGTCGAATCCGCTCCCGTTGTCGGCGACGGAAAACTGGACGCGACGTCCCTCGACGCGGCCGACGATCGCGATCTGCGTGGCTCCGCCATGGCGAATGCCGTTGACGGCGAGTTCGCGCACGATGCAGAGGATGTCGTGCAGGATGTTGTCGGGGAGACGGCTGCGCAGGGCGGCGAAACGGATGTCGAGGGTCACGCCCTTGAGGTGGGGCAGGAGCGTCTGACGGATGGCGGTGTCGACGTCGGGTGCCTCCAGGGCATGGCTTCGAAGATCCCACAGATTGTCCCGAAGGCTGCTTCGACAGGAATTGAGCGCCTTTGAGGCGAAGGCGAGGTGTTTCATCGTCGCCGCGTTGTCCGTCGCCACACAGCGCTCGGCGGCGGCGATCTCCAGCGAGACGCCGGTCAGATTCTGCGCGAGCGAATCGTGCAGCTCGACGGCCAGTCGCGTCCGCTCGAGGGTCTTTGTCTCGGCTTTGAGCTGGCGGATCTGTTCGTGGAGAAGTTCGCGTCCCTTGCGGAGCGCGGCCCGGCGCAACGCGAGGTTCCAGACGAGAATGCCGAGCAGGATGGCGAACAGGGCTCCAATCACGGCACAGAACCGCCGCGGCGTCCAGATGGAGGGGCGGGCGAGAATGCGCAGATCGTCGACGCTTCTCGGGACGACCAGGACGCCCGTGTAGAGCGGACGGATCGCATGCCAGGCGACGGCTTCGAGCACGCAGACGCCGGTGAGTTTGATTTCGCTGCCGGACACGAGCTGGTCGAGCGCCTCCGCAAGCGGCTCCGCCTCGATGCGCAGAACGCCGTCCTTCCCGCTGATGTGAAACCACCGTCGCCCCTTGTCGCCGAAGATCGGGCCGACGCGTCCGCGCACGCGGACCAGTCGCCCATGGTTGACGCGCGTAGGACGGATTGCGTCGTCTTTGCCGTCAAAAGGAGGTCGAAGCGAGAGCGACTCGGGGTGCTCGTCCGTCCGCTGCACGCGCCCAAGCGTTCGAACCGTGGCGTGGAGCAGCGTGAAGCTGATGAAGTTCGACTCGGGGAATCCCGTGGCCTCGACGATGTCGCCGACGTGTGGAGGTGCCGGCGATCGCAGCGAGAGGCGGATTGCCATGTCGTTTGCCGTGCGAATCAGGGCGTGGCGGTCCTGCCAGACGGCAATCACGGTACCGGAGGCGCTGTGCAGGCCGAGGCAGGCAATAGTGTCGGGCGAGAGGTTGGAGAGGGCGTCGATCGACGGGGGCGACAGGGGCGCCGACTGCGTCTGGACGCGTTGAATGGCATGTGGATCGCAGATGCGGATCTGCCGTCCGGTATGCAGCAGTCCGGGGTCGGTCGGGGAACAGAAACCGTCGACCAGGACTTCTTGGCCGATCAGTTCGTCCAGGCGGCGGAAGTCCGCCTCATTCGCGTGGACGGGGACGACCAGCGCAGAGCCGCCGTCGACGAGGCCGAGGGCCGTCCACTGCGGGTTGTCGGTGCCGCGTATGACATCGCGCACGGTGCCCTGCACGCGGACGGGCTGGAAGTCGTATCGTCCGGAAAGAAGGTCTTGGATTGTGCGTCTGCGGCGCACCGGGGCGTCGCCCGGCGAAAGCACCTCGAGTTCCGCCAGTTCGCCTTGCCGCTTCCAGCCGTGCAGGGCGGTGATGTGCCCGACCGCCCGGACACGGTCTCCCGGCCGCGGTTGGATTGACAGTTTCCGCCAGTCGTAGATGACGCCCACTGCCCCCGTGTCGTCGGACAGCGCCAGCTCGACGGCGGTGTGGCGGTCTTCGAAGTTCACGGAACTGACGGTGGCCGTGATCGCGAACGAACTGGCCGAGTCGGACTTCAGGAACATGGCGCGATAGAGATCCCGCGCGGAATGAATGGTTTCGCCCGTGCGTGGCGCAGCTCCTGGCATCGTCGGCACGGGCAGGGTTAAAAGGAGTATGAAAGGGAAGCACATCGTCTCTGGAGTGAGTGTATCAAAATATCGAATGTGCGACAATCGGGATCGACGGCCCACGACCCCTTCTGCGGAAGGGGTTGACGGTTGAAAAGCCTCACAGTATACTCGCCTGGTCTGGGTAAGGAGAATGTGTAATGAGCGGAAGAGCGAATCGTTGGACTTCATTGATTGTGGCGATGGGCGCGATGCTGTCGTTTTCGGCAGGAGCGGCTACAGCCATTGAGGGTGGTGTCCTGGTCGTTTCTGTCGACGCGGGAAGCGAGAATGTCGGCGATCCATCGGGGTCGTTCTCGAAGATCCGCAAGATTGGCGCGGGTACGGCGGTCTTGACTGGCGAGTCGTTCAAGAACTTTCTCGGGGACATCGTCGTTGAACAGGGGACGCTGGGCGCGACATCCGTCTCCTATTTCGGCAAGGGGACCGGCAAGAAGATTTCCGTGTGGTTCGGGGCGACGCTCGACCTGTCGTCGATGGATGACGGAAAGGGGACTTTCAGCAATTACGAACTGGATCTTGCAGGTACGGTTCGGCGTGATGGGACGAGTGCCAACGGGGGCACGCTGGGGCCCTTCTCGCTCAGCGGCGATGCGACGATCGATACGCCGAAAAGTCTGGTTGGCGTGGGGCAGAATAGGGTGCTCCCCTTGAATGGACACACGCTCGTCAAGACGGGGGCGGGTATGTGGACGATCTCCGGTGGTGCGCCGTCCAATGGCACCATCCAAGTGACGGCGGGTGCGTTGCGCCTGAAAAGCACAAGCAACGGAGCCCAGCAGTCCTGGTTTGCCAAGGGCGACGAGGGCGGTCTGCTGGAAGTCTCGGGTGGCAGCACGCTTGAGCTTTCGCCCGTTTCCTACGAACATCCGTCCAGTGCCGACCTCACGTTCACGGGTTCGTCGGAGAACACGCTGAAGTGCGCCTACGAGCCGCCGGCGAGCGACACGCATACGGCGTTCAACCTCTGGACGGGCGCGTTGACGGTCGACTCGCCGCTGGCGATCTCGCTTACGAGCGGAAACGTCATGACTTTTGCGGGGCCTGTTGCGGTCAACGCGACGATTCGCTCTGACGCGAACAGCACGGGTTCGCTGGTCTTCACGGGGACGGATGAGAAGACGTTTGCCGCGCCGCTGCAGCTCGGAGGAGGTGTCGCGTCGTTTCGAGACACGGAACGGGTGGCCTTCGGGACGGACGTCGCCCATGCCGCGACGGGAGATGCCGTCATCTCCTTTGAAAACGCCGGCGTTGTGACGACGGGGGCGACCTATCCCTTTGATGGCGTGAAGGCGACGGACGCGGAGGTGGCGCAGGGCCGGATTCCGCGTGTCGTGGTCAGGGGCGACACCGTTTTCTCCAGCACGTCGGGCACGCTCGGTGGCACCACGGGAACAGCCGTCTTCGAGATTGGCGAGGGGGCGGTTGTCTCCAACATGTTCACGAGTGCCGAGAGTGGGGGCGTGACTCTCATCTGGATGCGGGACGGTTTCTGGTCCATTGGCGGGGGCGGCAAATATTTGAATCCGGTCAATCGCGAGGGTATTGGCTGGGTGGGCTATGGTGATGTGGAACTCACGGGGGGGACGCTGACGAGTATTAACAGTGCGGGGCGGAACGTTTGTTTCGCGCGCGCGGACACGGCGGAGGGAACACTCGCAATGTCCGGCGGAACCTGGATCTCCCATGCTGTCAATCTGGGCAACAAGGGCTATGGCTGCTGGTATCAGACGGGCGGTACGGCCGTTATCAGCAACAAAGTCAGCGTGGGTGACGCCACGCGCCCTGACGATGGTGCGTGCGGCATCTTCACCCTGTCGGGCACGGGGACGCGTGTCACCATCCCCTATACCATGGCTTCGGGCAGCGGTTTCATTGGTTGCTGCGGAAATTCTGCCGTGCAGAGCGTCGTCAGCCTCAACAACGGGGCCGAACTCGTTGCACGTCGACTCTGGCGCGACGAAACCGCGGGCACGGCGGCTCGTTTCTATGTCAACTTTGACGGCGGCATTCTCAGTCCAATGGGGCCGTGGCAGGTGTTCGGGAATGGGTCGAGTTCCGCGGGAGGAACGCCGGTCAACGCGCCGGACCGCGTGACGGTCTATTCTGGCGGGGCCGTTTTTGATATCACCGCCGCCCTCAGCAACGAGGGCGTTCCCCATCGTGTCGACGTGCCGGTTCCGCTGTTGGCGCCAACGGGCAAGGGGATTGCCGCAATCGAACTCCCCGCTGCGGCGAAGGCGCTTGCCTATGCGCATCGCCCGCGCGTGTATATCGAGGGGGATGGCCAGGGTGCGACGGCCGTCGCCGAACTCGATCCTGCAACCTGTCGGTTGACGGGCATCACCGTGACGTCGCCTGGCTGGAACTACACCGAAGCGAATACGCGCGTCTACGTTGGCACGAACGTCTATCTGAATCTTTCCACCCGCATGGCAAAGCGTTTGGAATGCACGGTGACGCTGGCGGAGAATGCTCAGGATGGTGGACTTGTCGTGCGTGGCGACAGCTCTTCGCCCAACAGCTGTCTGTGCCTGTACGGCGTCAACACCTATCGTGGCGTGACGCGTTGCGAAGGCGGCGGCATCCGCTTCAACGCGAAGGGAGGTTTCCCGGACGGTACCGCCCTCGACGTCTGGAAGGGTGCGTGGATCCAGTTGCCGGGTCCTGCCCATGTCGGTTCGATTGCGGGTGCCGGTCGCATTATGGGTGGTTCGCTGCAGGGGGTGACGAACGTCATTGTCCGCGCGGAGGACGTCTTTGCCGCCGACGCAACGCCGCTGACGGTGCCGGGCGTGGAGCTGGCACCCGGAGCCAAGGTCACGGTCGAGGGCGTGAAGCGCTATGCCGAGGATCACGGCTATGCGTCGGTTCGCGCGCTGGTCGAGGAGAAGTTGTCGGCGCATCGAACCGTTCTGGCCGCCACTCAAGAGGGCATTACGGGAACAGTGGAGTTGGAGATGCCGGGACTTACGGACAAGGAGGCTGCGTTCTTCGGGGTCGCGCTTCAACAGAATTCACTTGCGCTTCGTTGGACGGGACGCGGCACGTTGGTGATTTTCCGATGACGACAAGGCGTGCATTCCTGCTGACGAGCGGAGCCTTTACGGCAGTGGGGGCGGCGGCGAACCGCCCCTTGTGGAAGGCGGGTATCGTCACCGACACGCATGTCGGGAAGACTCGGGAAAGTTGCACACGCATCGAGATGGCGTTTCGTCTGTTCGCCGCGCATGAGGTTGATCTGTTCGTCCACTGCGGCGACATTGCGGACCGCCACTACCCGGAAGGTTATCGGTTCCTGCGTGAGATGTTCGACCGTGCATTTGCGGCGCGACGTCCCCGCGAGTTCTGGGTCTACGCCTATCATGACTGGTTGGATCGCACGAAAGAACCGTTTACGACGGTGATGGCGGATGTTCGTGCCTTGCTGAAGGCGCCCAACGACCTTTACGAAAGTTGCGATGTGAACGGATGGCCCCTCGTCATGTTTCCGCAGTACTTCGAACGGGACAGGCTCAGGACTCTGCTTGACACGGCGGTGGCGACGCATCCCGGACGGCCCGTTCTCCTGTTTGGACATGAACCGCCTTTGGGCTGTGCGGATGATGCCGTGACCTGGGGAAGTTCGGGATTGCGGCAGATTCTGTCGGATTATCCGCAGGTCGTCTACGTGAACGGACATGCGCACAGCTCGCTTCGAAGCGAACAGAATATCTGGCAGGGCGAATTCACCTCGGTGAACGCTGGTTGCCTCCAATCGTGGACGGGGCATGTCGTTGGCGCGTCTGCGCAGGGCAAGCAGAGCTTTGGCGCACTGATTCTTGAAGTCTACCCTGATCGGCTTGTCTTTCGTCGGTTTGACGTCCGCACTGGACTTGAATATGCGGCGGACCATCCGTGGACGATCCCGTTGCCGCTTGATTTGAAGGCGGCGCCCTACCGGCGTGAACGACAGATGGTGCGGGAGCCGATTCCGCAGTTTGCCGACGGGGCTCGCCTTGAGCTCAAGATGAGCACGCCGTTTACGACGTTTACCGTCCGGATCCCGCGGGCCGTCGCGCCCAATGGCTGTTATCGCTATCAGGTCGAGATCTTTTCAGCCGTCCCGGGACAGTCTTCGCGGGGGGATGTCTTCGGACAGTTCTACCTGCCGGAATCTGAACGCCGACCGTTCGTGACGTTTGCCCTGAATGCGGGATATTTTGAGAAGGACGCCGCGTATACCGTCCGTGTAACACCCTGCAATTGCTTTGGTGGCAGGGGAAAGCCTCTGGAGGCCGTGTTTACTGCGCCCGCGCCGCACGATGGAACGAAGGTGTTGGGCGTGGCGGAACCGATGAAGACGCTGTCGTTCTTCTCGGATAACGAATTGACGCATTCGGTGAAACCTTCGGAGGGGTGGGTCGTCTGTTCGGGAGGAGCGCGTCTCTGGATGCCCGTCGCGTGCGAAGGGAAGGGACGGTACCGTGTGAAGTTTTCTGCGGAGATTGATCAGCCTGGACCGCGTACGATGGCATTTCACATGCGTGAGGCCGTGTCGGGCAAGCCATTGAGTCCGCGCATCCAGACGCTCGAGGGACATCACGGCCCCGTGCGCTATTCGATTGACTTTGCGCGCAAGGATGCCGATGGTACGTTGAGTCTGGCGATGGAAGGCGTCAGCGGGAGATTCCGCCTGACCGACCTGCAGGTTGAACGGTTTTAGTGTTGTCGAAATCAAAGAGAAGTCGGGAAAATGAAGTTGAAGATTGTTGCGGCGGTGGCTGGTTTGGTTGGTGTTGCCATTGCGGCAGAGGCCGGTGCGGGACGACAGACAGTGGATTTGTCGGGACCGGGGTGGACGTTGACGGAGGCCGACGGCAAATCGGTTCGGGTTTCCGTGCCGCATTCCTGGAACATCGAGGACGGCTGTGACGGGAAAGGGGTGCTCAGTTCGGAGCGCACGCGAAAGAATTCGTCGTGTGCCTCGTCCTACGCGCGCAAGCGCGTCGTCTATTCGCGGTCGCTGCCGGATCCTCGGAAGGATCGGCGCTATTTCGTCCGGTGCGAGGGCGCGTCGATCACGGCGTCAGTCGTGGTGAACGGACGGACCGTCGGCGAACATCTGGGAGCCTTCACCGCCTTCTGCTTTGAAGCGACGGACGCGCTCAAGTCGTCTGGAAATCGGCTTGAGATCACGGTCGACAACTTCTCGCGGGACGACGTGGCGCCGCCGGTCAACGCCGACTTCACGATGTATGGCGGACTGTGCCGCAAGGTGTGGTTGATCGAGACGCCACGCGTCTGCATCGATCCGACGCGGGACGGCGGGCGCGGCGTACGGCTGTTTCCGAATCCCGACACGGGCGAGGTGCGGGCGGAGATCGCTGTTTCTGGAGGACCTGACGAGACGCGCCTGCTGAAGATCGAGAATGTGCGACTCTGGAGTCCGGAATCGCCGGTCGTCTACACGCAGCGTTTCGAGATTGCCTCGGGGGACGCCGTGACCGAGACGTTTGGCTTCCGCAAGGTCGAGTTCCGGAAGGACGGCTTCTATCTGAATGGCGTCCGACGGCAGCTGCGCGGCGTCAACTACCATCAGGACCGCGAGGGGTGCGGCTGGGCGGTGACGGATGCCGCGCGCGCGGCGGACATCGCCGCGATCAAGGAGCTGGGCGCGGATGCCGTCCGCACGGCCCACTACCCGCATGCCGATCGAACCTATTCGCTCTGCGACGAGGCGGGGCTCCTGGTCTGGTGCGAGCAGCCGAACGTGAACGGGCTCCGCTTCAACGACGCCTTCCGTTCCAACGCCTGGCAGCAGACGCGCGAGATGGTCGTCCAGCTCGGCAATCATCCCTCCATCTTCTGCTGGAGCATCTTCAACGAACTCTACAACAAGGTGCCGATGACCGAGGGCGAGCCGGAGTCGATGATGGAGGCGCTGCGCGACGACGTGAAGGCGCTCGATCCGTCGCGTCCCGTCGCGGCGGCGAGCGACCAGGTCGGCATGGTGCGTCTGAATCGCATCCCCGAGGTTCTCGGGTTCAATCGCTATCCGGGCTGGTATGGCGGCACGCCGTCCGACATGGAGGCGCGCGTGGACGAGATCTTCGCGAAGAACCCGTCGCTCACGACCTTGGCTCTGTCGGAATACGGTGCGGGCGGCGACGTCGGCACGCAGGCGGATGCGCTCCTGCCGTGTCTGCCGAAAAGCGATATCCATTCCGAGGGCTATCAGGCGTTTGTCCATGTCGGCGACTATCGGGCACTGGCGTCCGATCCACGCGTCTGGGGTGTCTTCGTGTGGTGCATGTACGATTTCGGCAGCGACTGCCGGCTCGAGGGACGCAAGTGGGGACGGAACGACAAGGGACTCATCGCGTTCGACCATGCCACGAAAAAGGCCGCTTGGCATTTCTACCATGCGAATTGGACGACGGCGCCCGAGCTCCATCTCGTCGGGGCGCGCGGCGGACAGCAGACGACGAACGCCACGCTCAACGTGCTGGGCTTCTCCAATCTCGGGGACGTCACGCTCACGGTGAACGGACGCTCCGTGGGCGTTCAGACGCCCGATGCGGTCAAGGCCGTCCTCTGGAAGGACGTGCCGCTCGAAGTCGGTCGCAACACGGTGGCGCTTTCGGCGGGTGGACGCACGGTGGCGGGCGTCTGGACGCGTCTCCCGGCGCTCAACTACGATCCGGCGAAGATCGGCGAGGTCAAGCTGGAGGACCCGCTCGTCTTTGCCGATGGCCGCAAGGTTGCATCTCCGGCCGACTGGCCGGCACGGCGGAAGGAGATTCTGGAAATCTTCCAACGGGAGATGTACGGACGCTTTCCGGCGCCGATCGAACCGGTCCTCGACGTCGTCGACGAAGGCGTGACGATGGGCGGCTACGCCACGCGCCGGCAGGTGAAGATGTATTTCAAAGCCGACCGCACGGGGCCCTGCGTGACCTGGTTGATTCTCGAGCCGCGTGGGCGGCGGCAGAAGCGCGCGCCCGTGCTCCTCTTCCTCAACTACGGCGGAAACCACGAGCTGTTGGACGATGCGAACATCCTCGTGCCGACATGCTGGATGCGCAAGTCGCCCGAGTTCAAGCGCTTCGGCGAGTGCGCCACGGCGGCGACGCGCGGACTCTACTCGGACCACAATCTGCGCACGGTCTATCCGGTCGGCATGATCCTCGCGCGCGGGTTCGCCGTCGTGACGGCCTGCTACAGCGAGATCTCCTTTGACCGGCACGGCCGGATTCTGGACGGTGCGTATGGGGCGGACGACGTCCTGTCGCTCTTCCCCTACGAGGCGAACCGGACGGACAATCCGACGGCGCTTGGCGCGTGGGCGTGGACGCTCTGCCGCGCGATGGACATGGTCGAGAAGCTCCCCCGGTTGGATCCCCATCGGGTGACGGTGCTGGGATCGTCGCGCCTCGCGAAGGCGGCGTTGATCGCGGGCGCGTTTGACGAGCGGTTCTCCGCCGTGGTTCCGAACCAGACCGGCGGCGGGGGATGTCCGCTTCTCAAGCGGAACTACGGCGAGAACGTGGCGGCGCTGATGCGGAACTTCCCGCATTGGTTCTGCTCGGACTTCGGCAAATACGCGGGGCGGGAGAAGGCGATGCCGTTCGACTCGCATCTGCTGATGGCGTGCGTGGCGCCGCGAAAGCTGCTGGTCGAAGGATTCGACGATCCGTTCTACGACACGGAAGGCGAGTTCGAGGCCCTGCGGGCGGCCAGTCCCGTCTGGACGTTCCTCGGACGGTCGGGGCTGCCGAGAGACACGTGGCCGGCGACCTACGACACCTCGGCCATTGGACCGCGCATTGGCTATGTCCATCGCAGCGAACGTCACGGACTTTCGGCGTATGACTGGACCTGGATCATGGATTTTGTGGAAAAGAAAGATTGATGCCAATGCGACGTTGGACTGGTCGTGAAACGCACATGCCCCACATTGTTTGGTATAATGCGGGGCATGAAAAATCTATTTGTCCTTGCTGTCGCCCTGTGCGGGGCGGCTTGTTCGTACGCTCGTGAACCGGTCGATTGGGTGAATCCCGAAATCGGCAACATCAGCCATCTGCTGGTGCCGACCTATCCGACGGTGTCGCGTCCGAACGGGATGATGCGCTTCAACCCGCCGCAGTCCACGCCAACCGATGATCGTGTGGACGGTTTTCGTCTCTTCGTCGCGTCGCATCGCGCGCCGGGACTCTTTCGTCTGCAGCCGTGGTCCGGAGCCCCCGATGCGCTGAAGGACCGCTGGATTTCGACATGGGATCAACCCCATGCGCGCCCCTACCGCTACGACCTCTGGCTCGACACGTTCCATACGAAGGTCGATGTCGTCCCTGGCGAAAAGTCGGCCCTGATGGCGATTGCGTTCGAACGCCCCGAGACGCATGCGCTCGTGTTCTCTCCCGTGGCGAAATCGGGCACGGTCGTCTTCGCGGAGGGCGCTCTCAAGATGACGGACCTCACGCGCGACGTGACGGCGCATCTGCATGCGGAGTTCGAGCCGACGCCGCGGCGCACGGAGACGCGGGACGGACGGCTCGCGCTCTATTTCCCGGATGCGGCGGGAACGGTGAAGATGCGCTTCGCCGTTTCCTACCTCTCGTCCGAACAGGCTCGGACCAACCTTCGGGCGGAACTCAATGACTTCGACCTCGAACGTCTGGCGTCCGCCGGACGCGCCGCCTGGAACGAGAAGCTCTCGCTCATCGATGTGGAAGGGGGGAGTGACGCCGAACGGACGGTCTTCTACACCTCGCTCTATCGCTGCTTCGAGCGGATGGTCGATGTCACCGAGGGATCCCGCTATCGGGGCTGGGACGGCCAGGCGCACGAGCTTCCGCCCGGACGCCGCCGCTATACTGACGACTGGATCTGGGACACCTTCCGCGCACATCATCCGCTGATGGCGCTTCTGCAGCCGAAGGAGGAGGGCGACAAGCTCGTCTCCTACGTCGAGATGGCGAACGAGACGACCGAGAAGTGGCTGCCGACCTTCCCCTCCGTCGGCGCCGACGCGCACTGCATGAACGGCCTCCATTCCGTGGCCCCGTTCATCGACGCCTGGCGCAAGGGCATCCGGAATTTCGATCTCGCGGCGGCCTATCGCGTGGGCGCCCATACGATGCGGACGGCGACGAAGACGCCGTGGCTGCGGGGACCGAAGAACGAACTCGATGCCTGCTACGACGCAAACGGCTGGTTCCCCGCGCTGCACGAGGGCGAGAAGGAGACGGTGCCCGGGGTCAAGGACTGGGAAAAACGCCAGACCGTGGCCGTCACGCAGGCGGCGAGCTACGACGCGTGGTGCCTCGCCGAGACGGCGAAGGAGCTGGGCGACGCCGCGGGCGAGGCGGAATTCCGTCCGCAGGCGATGAACTACCGCAAGCTCTGGAAGGCGGATACGCAGTTCTTCCATCCCAAGGACAAGGACGGCAAGTGGATCGAGCCGTTCGACTACAAGTTCTCGGGTGGCATCGGGTCGCGCGCCTACTACGACGAGAACAACGCCTGGACGTACATCTGGGACGTCCAGCACGACATTCCGGGGCTGATTGCGCTCTTCGGCGGCGCGAACCGGATGACGCGCAAGCTCGACGCCATGTTCAATGAACCTCTGGGCTGTCGCCGTTTCCTCTGGCCGTCGATGCAGCCCGATTCGTCCGCAATGATGGGCCAGTTCTCGATGGGCAACGAGCCGAGCTTCCATATCCCGTACCTCTACGTGCACGCGGGCGAGCCGCGCAAGACGCAGAAATTGATCCGCAAGATTCTCACGTGCTGGTTCCGGAACGACCTGATGGGCGTTCCGGGCGACGAGGACGGCGGCGGCATGTGCGCATTCGTCGTCTTCTCGATGATGGGCTTCTATCCGATGACGCCGGGACTGCCGCAGTACACGTGGGGAAGCCCCGTCTTCACGAAGGTGACGATTCGCCAGCAGAACGGACGGACGTTCGTGATCGACGCGCCGCAGGCGAGCGCGGACGCCAAATACGTCAAGAGACTGTCGCTCGATGGAAAGGCGGTCGACGTCACGGCGCCGCTGCTGCACGCCGACGTTCTCCGCGGTGCGCGCGTGCGCGTGGAGATGTCGAACCGCTGACCTTTGTGCCATGTCCCGCTATCCGCTGGTGATCGTGCCCACTGGTGAGTCTGCGGCAGTGTGGACGAGGGGACTGGCACGGGAGACGCCTTGGCGAACTGTCCTTTCGTCTGAAGAAGGCACGAATAGCCAGAATTTGGCTGTTCGTGCCTTTGTCGTCTTGTTGTCCTGGTGGAGCTTGTGATATAATGCGCACTGAAAAACCAAAAGTGAGGATGGCGATATGTTTCTGGGGCGCGAAAAAGAACTTGAATCGTTGAAGCGGCTGCTGGACAAGCAGGTCTCTTCCCTGGTGGCGTGCCGCGGGCGTCGGCGAATTGGCAAGTCGACGCTTTTCAAGGAGTTTGCAAAGCGTGAGAAGCTTGGATTCATCAGTATTGAAGGGCTTGGTCCGCGCAAGGGGCAGACCAATGCCGATCAGCTGAAGAACTTCGGTGTTCGCCTGTCCGAACAGACACGGGGACGACTTGTGATTCCCCGAACATGGTCAGAGGCCTTTGATCTTCTAGCAAGGCGAATCCCCAAGCGCGGACGCCAACTTGTGCTGCTGGACGAGATTTCGTGGATGGGCAAGCATGATCCCGATTTCGCCGGTTACCTGAAAAACGGGTGGGATGATGCGCTGAAACATCATGATAATCTGATTCTGGTCGTCTGTGGTTCCGTCTCCTCCTGGGTTAAGCGGAACCTGTTGGATTCGGCAACATTCGGCGGACGCTTTTCCCGCGACCTTGTCCTGAAGGAACTTCCGCTAAGGCAGTGTGCGGAGTTCTGGCGCGATCGGCGGGAAGATCTCGCAAGTCGCGAACTGCTTGATGTCCTTTCCGTGACGGGCGGAGTGCCGCGATATCTTGAAGAAGTCGATCCGTCGTTGTCGGCGGCGGAGAATATTCGGCTGATGTGCTTTACGTCTGACGGGCCTTTGTTCAAGGACTTCTCGGCCATGTTTAGCGAGGTCTTTGGGGAGACGTCGGTCATGAAGGGGGATGTTTTGCGTACGCTCGCGGATGGGGCGAAAACTTTGAATGAAATCGCCCAATCGCTCGGTGTGGAACGTGGCGGCAGCCTGGGGGGCGTTCTGGATGAACTTTCCGAGGCAGGCTTTGTCGCGAAGGATACGGTGTTGAATCCCAGGACCTGGGTGAAGTCGCGAATCTCGTACTATCGGCTTTGCGACAATTACGCGCGATTCTATCTTAAATTCATCGAGCCACATGTTGATGCAATCAGGGGTGGACGCTTTGAGTTCGAGACGCTCGCCGAGCTTCCCGGTTGGCAAACGGTGATGGGGCTTCAGTTTGAAAATCTTGTGCTGAACCGGGTGATGGATTTTCGGGAACAGTTGCATTTGAACGGCCTGTCGATCCGCAGCGCGGCACCTTATCGAGTCAACGGAAAGAATGGCGTTCAGGTTGACCTGCTGATCCAGTCTGATGAAGTCATGTGCGTTGTCGAGGTCAAACGGCGCAAGCAGATTAAGACGGAGATCGTCGATGAAGTCAAGGAGAAGATTCGGAAGATCCGGCATCCCAAGTCGATTTCCGTTCGGAAGGCGCTTGTTTTCGATGGTGAGCTTCCCGTTTCCGTCCGTCGAAGCGGCTATTTTGACGCAATTGTCGATGTGGGGCAGATGATCAGGGGCTGACTGCGGAACTGTTGCGAGGCAGTCGTCTCGCGCAGCTTTCAACGTATCCGGGACATCTCGCCCCAGCGGTGCCCTCAGCCTGCAACCGCCGACCAACCGATTAGACGAGCAGATGCTCGCGCAGGGCGATTGAGATGGCTTCTGCGCGATTGGCGGCTCCGAGCTTCGCCAGTATCGAGGTGATGTGGAACTTGACGCCATCGGCGCTGATATTGAGCTGGCGGGCGATGTCCGCATTGGTGAGTCCGCGGCAGAGCGACTCAAGAATCTCAAGTTGTCTTTGGGTCAACCCGGGAACCGGGGGCGTGACGGATATCATCTTCTGGACTTCCGGCGCGATGGACGTCCCTCCAGCGAAGATTGTGCGGATGCCCTTGGCGACATCCGAATAGTCGGAGCTCTTGAGCAACAGGCCGTCGGCTCCCGCATTCAGGGCCCGCGAGATATCGGCGGTCGTGCTGAAGGAGGTCAGGACGAGAATCCTCGTCTCAGGGCATTCGTTCTTGACCGTTTGAATGACCTTTGCGCCATCCATGCCGGGCATCACAAGATCAAGGAGGACGACGTCCGGATGCGTGGCGTGGACGCCTTTGATGGTCTGCTCTCCGTTTCCGGCTTGCGCAACGACCTCGAAGTCCGTTTCCGAATCGATCAGGGTGACGAGTCCCATCCGAACAACGGCATGGTCATCGGCGACGAGTATTCTTATCTTTTTCTTCATTTTTTGAGCGAGAATGAGACGGTGGTGCCGCTGTGCCGTGAAGATGTCAGTTTCATCTCTCCGTGAAGTTGGTTGATGCGGTCTATAATGCCCTGGAGGCCGAAATGCCCCTCGGCGACACCAGGACTGCGCTGCGGATCGAAACCAGAACCGTTGTCCGAAATGGAGCAGAGGAGACGATCGTCGTCGGTTGCGCCGACGATTCGGATGACCGTCGCCTGTCCATGGTTTACGGCATTCGAGGCGAGTTCGCGGATGATCCTCATCAGGGCGTGAGTCGTATCATCGGACAGACGTTCGCGCGGAACGTCAAACCGGATCTCAAGCCGGGCGTCTCCGACGAAGGGACTGATGGACTGGCGGATCGCCATGTTGAGATCCGGCTCCTCCAGGGCCCGGTTGCGGAGATCCCATAGGCAGTTGCGGAGTTCGGTACGGCAGGACTTGAGCGTGCGCATGGCCATGTCGAGATGGCGCAGCATGCGCGCGTGATCGTCGTCGGCGAATCTCCGCACGGCATCCAGCTGCAGGGAGACGCCTGTGAGGTTCTGCGAGAGCGCGTCATGGAGTTCCACGGCGATGCGCGTGCGTTCGGAGATCTTGAGTTCCGCCTTTGACACGTTGAGTTGTTCGAGGCTGAGCTGTTCGGCGCGGCGTCGGGACAGCACGGCGAGGGAACGGTTCCAGAGGCCAATTCCGAGCAGCAGGGCCAGCAGGACGCCGATGACGGAGAGAAGGAGACCGGTCGACCACCAGGAGGGTTGTGCGAGCACACGGATGTCGCCGGCCGCCCGGGGGAAGACGACGAAGGATCGGAACTGGAGTTCCGCCGGCTTCGCCGAATCCCGGTCGAAGTCGGCGTGACAGAGGCCGGTAACCTCCACCGTCGCGCCAGGGCGGATGTCCGGAAACTTCGGCGGGCCGAAAAGCGAAACGTCGATCAGCAGGGTGTGGTGTCCGTCGCCGAGGAGAACGGTTTTCTGTCCGTTTGGACTGAGAAACGATCCCTTGACCTCGCCCACGAGCGTCACGATCCGGTGGTAGTAGTCCAGGCTCATGGCCTCGCCACCCTGGGACACGTTGAACAGGTCGTTGAAGCCAATGCGGACGACGTCGTCGGCGGGAAAGGGATCCCTCGCGTCAATCTGGACGCGGGCCTCCTCGATTCGGTGCCCCTGGAACGAGGCGTTGAAGAATCCGGCGACCGTGACCTGGTCTCCGGGGGACACGGCGCACGGGTGCTCCGTTACATAGACCTCGCAGACGCCCCAGGTCGTTTTCATGAAGAACCGCTCGCGGGAGGTCGCGAGCACGAGACCTGACAGGCGCTGTCGATGCGGATGTTGAAGACTGTCGAACGGAGACGTGTCGCGGATGTCAGTCGGCGGCGCATGAAGAACTTCGATTGGGTAGTCCTTGACGGGTGTGAATTGAAGTCCGAGTCCCGCCCGCCAGGCAACCATCGGTTGAGCGTATCCCGACAGGCGGATCTCGGCGTCCAGGAGCGGGCGAAGCGTGGCAATCGGGAAGTCGGCTTCCCGGGCCGCGACCGGAAGGGTGCCGCCGGGCGTGGCGAGCGACATCCAGTTCCAGCACGTGTTGACGGCGTCGGGACGGACTGACTGGAGGACGCCTCGTATGGATGCGGGCTGGCAGATCCGTCGGCTCAGCTCGTTGAACGTAATCTCGACTGGTTCGGGAATCGGGCGGCGTCCTGTGATGGAGATGGACTTGGTCGTGTACGTCCAATGTTGATGGACGACGTGCGCTGTGACGAGGTCTCCGCGGACAACACCCTTGAGGTTGGGGGTGTCCACATACAGGGGAATGCCGCCGGATCGATCGAAGAGAATGACGGTGCTGATCGGCGCGCTGTCGATGACGTCAAGAACTTGTCCCGAAACCGTATTGGTCGCGAAATGCGAGGCGGATAACTCGTGGATGGAGATGTCCGCACGGGTCTCCCCGTGGAGAAGGACGGCGAAAAGCGCGATCTGCAAACACAAACGGCCAAACATGCCCTTGATTATACCATGGAATCCGTCCGCGCGGGATGATTCGCGGAACTACCAGATCTGGTAGTTCCTGATTGTCGTCGATTGTGCTACACTGACCACGGACGAAAAAAAGGAGACTTTCATGAGATTCTTGTTGTGTTGTTTTCTGTTCGGCGTGGCAATGGTGACGCCGAGTGGTCTGGCCGCGATCACGTCTGCAAGCAACCTCGGTGTCGTGGATACCCGTCGTCCGATCATGCAGATGACGGCGGCGCGACAGGTGGATACGCGGCCTCTGGGAATGATGCTGATTGTCCGTTGATTCTCCAAG
>JAUNMP010000319.1 GCA_030537465.1 bacterium | reverse complement strand
GGGGTCGTGTGCGCAAGAGCGTGCATAACCCCACTCAATTGGGAAAGTTGTAATAGAATTTCGGGCATGAATATCGTTCAATTTTCCAAGTCGGTCGTTTGTGGTCTGAGTGTCGTCTTCGCGGGGCTGGCCGCCCAGGCGGAGAGGTTCGTTTGGACGGGAGCCGCCAATGGCGCGTGGACGAATCCCGCGAACTGGACGATGGACGGCGTCGCGGCAACGCGTGCGCCGGGACTCTTGACCGACGGGACGGGACAGACGGCCGACCAGGCCGTCTTCGGCGACGTCGCGGGCGCGTCCGCCGTGACCATCGATCTGGCGGGGCTGGATGCGGTCTCCTATGTGGAAGTCTCGGGGGCGCGGACCGTCTACACGTTTGGCACGGATGCGAACCAGATCTTCCCGCTGCAGTTCGACGGTGCGCTTTGCGTGACGGCAGGGGCGCATGTGCCGGTCTTTGCGGCGACGTTCTCGCGCGGACGCAACTACGCCTATGGCTACTGGTCGAAACCTTCGGGAGCGCCTTATCCCGGTCTCGCGATCACGAATAACGCGGCCGAGACGCTGGTGATCAACGCATTTTCGGGAACGACGGGGAAAGATCCGAGCGAGATGCGTCTCGACCTGTGTGGTACGGGCTCGATCCAGTTCTCGGGGACGGTTCAGAATACGCCCTCGCTCCATCCGAATTTCTATATGACGGGCGAATTCATCGTTGATACGTCCTTTGGCGTGCGGGAGGTCAAATTCTATCGGCCGACAGGCGAGCATCGCATCCAGGTGACGGCAAACGGTACGCTGAAGTCCATCGTGCAAAGCTACGGCTTGTTTGG
Organism: bacterium; assembly: GCA_030537465.1. Classification (GTDB taxonomy): domain Bacteria; phylum Verrucomicrobiota; class Kiritimatiellia; order RFP12; family UBA1067; genus RUG572. The sequence continues at coordinate 3,288 of JAUNMP010000319.1, read as the reverse complement.
AAACTCCAGCGGCGGGACGATCTACGTCTACGGCGACGGTTATGTGCAGTTTGACAAGTCGGTCACACGGAATAGCATTCCGATTGATACGCCCGAGTACTTCAACCGCAATTGCACCATTGCCTGCAAAGTGAAGGGAGGAACCACGGAGGCCGGCGTCCAGATTGGTCGGTCCAGTTCGGCGACAGTTGAGTTCACGGGCGAAAACACGCTGAGGGGACTCGTCGAAATCGTCGCGAGCACCCTCAAGACGGCGCAGATCGGTCGTGCGGGCGAGCCGAGTTCGATTGGATCCGGACGTTCCTTCCTGATGAGCAACGCCGGCAGGCTTCTCTACACCGGTGTCGGAGAGACGACGGACAAATCGATCGTGATCACGAATGCCGTTCGCTCGATTTCTCCAAGCGAGTATGACAGCAACAATGGACAGATTTCCACCGTGGCGCATGCGACGGGCGAACAGGCGGGCACGGGGCCGCTGGTGATGGATTCGGACCTGACGGCCTATGGCGACGACACTCGCCTGACGCTCGTCTCGTCCGTCGCGGCACCGGCGACCTGGACGGGACGCCTCGCGGATACGGGAACGAATCCACTCAATGTCTACAAGACGGGGACGGGCGCCTGGACGCTCGACGGCGAACTCGACTACACGGGCATGACGCGCATTTCGGCGGGTACGCTCGTGCTCGCCCCGGGACGGACGCTCAACGCGAATGGTGTGCTTGAGCTTGCGGGCGGCGTCTTCTCCCTGGCGGGCGGCGAGACGGCGACAACGGTCGCATTGCCGTCCGTCTCCGTGACGGGAACGGCAGCGCTCACGCTGGGGACGGGCGTCTCCGTGACGATTCCCCGGATGACGCGGACGGCGGGCTCGCTCGACATTGTCGTGCCGTCGCGGAGCGAGACGGTCAAGATCACGGGACTCGTCGCCGGAGACGGCCCGGCATGGCTGACGCTCAACGGCGTGCCGGTGACGGTTGGGGCGGATGGTACGCTCACGATGAAGGGCACCGCGTTCTGGAAAGATGCCGTGAGCGGCGACTGGGGCGAGGGAGAGAAATGGCAGGCTGGTGTGCCGCCGCAGCCGACGGACATTCTCGACTTCCTGCTCAACGGAAGCGATTACGCCGTGCGCGTGACAAGTCCGGTCAACTGGGCGACGAACCTTTTCATGGGCAATAGTTCCGGGAAGACGACGCTTGCAATCTCGAACATGGTCGTGGCGAGTTCGGGTTGCATCAATGTCCGTGCGGGCGCAACGCTGCTCGTCGGCATGGGTGGAAAGATCCTTGCGGACCAGATCGGCGCCGTTCCCGCCAATCTGGTACCTCGGAGTCCGGAGGCCGCTGTTGCCGTCTCGGAAGGAGCCGAGCTGCGGATCGATGGAGGCGTGGTCGAATTCACCAATGCCGTGAACAGCATCCGTGTAGAAGGCGAGGGGAGCCGGATGGTCCTGACAAATGACGGGCAGCTCTCGATCTGTCCGTACTACGGCAAGTGGCGCAATGTGTGTTCGCAGCTTGTCGTCGGCGAGGGGGCGAAGATCGAGGTGCAGGGCGGAAGGCTGGACCTGACGGCGAACTCCTACGCGAGCGGACTGTCCCTCAAGGGTGGGGAGCTCGAATTTTCCGGCGCTTCGAAGTTCGTTCTGAACCATGGCAGCTATCTCAACGACGCCGGAACGGCGTCCGTGGCCCAGGGCCCGCGGCTGCGCCTGGGTCGCGGGCGGACAGTCTTCCGCGGCGAGACGCTGCTGGACTTCTTCTATTCGACCACGGCCGATACGACGTTCAACATCGGCGCGGACTCTTCGCTCGATCCCGTTGGCAGTACGGGTCTCGTGGAGATCGCGGAGAACGCGGATTTTGTGCGGACGCGCGGAGGAAACAAGTTACTTGCTACCACGGTTGGCGACGGCGGCCGCGTGGGCATCCTGCGGATGTCGGGCAACAAGGACCTCTTCAATGGCAGTCACATCTCGCACGACCTGGTCGTCGGCAACGCCGGTCGCGGTCTCGTGGAGGTCTCGAATGGCGGTCTGCGTGCCGGTGCGTATGGATTGATGATCGGCGCTCAACCAGCGGACTCTTTCGCCGCGACGGGCATCGTGCGGGTGACGGGGGGCAAGATGTCGTGCGACGGCACATCCTCCTTCTCGCTCGATTGGGGCGTCCAGCGGTGCCGCGGTACGATCGTGGGCGATGGCACGGGCGTCTTGAAGAGCTACAGCAACCATCCGTATGGACGTCTTGAAGTCTCGGGAGGGAGTTTTGAGAACATCTACGGGAACTTTGTCGTGGGGTATGGTCGGGCGATCGGCGACGTGCTGCAGACAGGCGGTACGATCGATGTCCTCACGAAGGTCGACACCCGAAAGGCCTCCGACCGCTTCCCGACCGCAACAACGTCGACGAACAACTTCTTCGCCGTCGGTGCCCACGGCGGCGTGGGCACGTATGTGATCTCGAACGGTACGACCCGTCTTCCGTATGCGCGGGCATTCATCGGTGGCGTGAAGACGAACGAGTACATCAGCATTGTCTCAAACGGCAAGGCTCTGCCAGACTGGACGAATGCGGAAATCGCCTATGGTGACAGCCACGATGCGGAGGGGCGTCTCGTCGTCGCGGGCGGGTCGTTCATTGCCGAGCGCGGCATGGTCGTCGGTTCCGATGGTCGCGGCGTGGTTGAACTTGGTCCGACGGGCGTGCTGGCAACGCCGACGCTGGTCCTTTCGAACGCCACGGAGTCGGTCGCGCGCTTCGTTTTCGGCGCGGACGGCGTGGGGACGGCGACGGTCGGAAAGCTCGTCATTGCGCCCGGTGCGAAACTGCAGGTCGAGATGGGGGCCTTCACGGGAAAGAACGCCCACTTCCCGCTCTTTGCCGCCGATGCGGTCGAAGGCTCGTTCGACCCTGCGAACATCGAAATCCTGTCGTACCCTGTGGACGTTCTTCCGTCGCTGGTGAAGATTCTGGCATCCGAGAAGGGCTATTCGGTCAATATCACGCGCGGCACGGTCATTCTCTTCCGCTGAGAATCGAGGGCCTGGAAACGGAATCCACCTGAATATTTCACCGAACCCACTTTGTTCTGGGGGCGGTGAAATCGGGAAAGGGGAAGCGGTCTCCGATCCGCTTCATGTGTGTGCGGGAATTGCATTCGTGGGTGAAGCGGTCGGGAGACTGCTTCACCGCTTGGAGTCTTGCATCTCATCCCCTCCGTTGCATTCTGAGGTAATTGCAAAACCTCGGCGTTGACGGCTTGTCCGTCCGCCTGACGGCG